>DSDU01000050.1 GCA_011056835.1 Deltaproteobacteria bacterium | reverse complement strand
GGAAAGAAAGACGTGGTTGTTACAAAGAAATTATGATGGAACTTTTAAAGAAGTGTTGCCTCATGTCGGCGCTCTTCCTTCTTGTCGCATGCGGCACCACAAAACCGGCCGTCATTGGTTCCGAGTTGGCACAAGCGAGGGGATATGAAGAGACGAAGAATGGCCTGCGGATTTATATCCGTCCACTGCAGGACAAAAATGAGATTAAGAAGTATTTCGGCGCCGACCTTTTAAAAAAGAATATTCTGCCCATATTTGTCCTGGCGGAGAACAGGAATGACACCGCGTACTTTTTGGTTGAACCCGCCCCGCCCGCTCGGGATGAACGAATCGATAACGGCGGCGGCACTGCCACCTTCGTGTCTGCAGAAGACGCCAAGAAATCCGTTTACAAAAAGGATACGCAATTGGAAATAGGGCTTGCAATGGCAGGTCCCATCTTCTGGCTGGCACTGATTCCCATAGCCATGGCGGATTACGGACCCACCGATGCATCAAAATCGCTCCAACAGGCACTGATCACCCAGTCGTTGAGAAAACAAACCTTATCTCCGGGAAAAACCGAGCAGGGATTCATCTACTATCAGCTTCCACCGGATGACTCGTCTGCTGAAACCATCGGCATAACCCTGCAGGCCACCAACATAGAAACGCAGGATGTAATGTATTTTTCATTCACGAACAAATTAAAGGCGGGAGAAAAAAGATGAAAAAAATAAAGGGGCACATCGGCATTGTAATAGCCGGATCAATGGCATTTATTTTCCTGATTCTCTCCGGATGCGGAGGGTTCGGCGGGCGCTACAAGATAGAAAAAACTGCGGCGGATACCATTCCCGCCTCCGGAAAATTCGCTGTGAATGTAAGGATCGTATTGAAGCCCGAGCTGTGCGGGTATACTTATGTTTCAAAACGGCAGGGGGCCAAGAGAGTTTATGAACTCGGCGATGCCCTGTGCACGAGCACAAGAAATCTTTTCACCGCGCAGTTCACCAATGTCATGGTTGTTTCAAACGATGACGAGGGGAAAGATGCTGATTTTGACGCAACGGTCATTCCCCAAGTAGTTGACACATCAGTTCTGGTTCGTCCAGGGTTTCCCCCGAATTTTGAAGCCACAATAATCTATGAGTGCTCCATGGTGGATAAAAACAATCGAACGATATTCCTGCGAACGATAAATGAAGACAAGGTTTACGAGGGATACGGGCATAAAGGCTACGGGATCGTCATGCAGCAGGCGGTGGATGAATTGTTCAATCGGCTTGGCAGTGAAGTGGCTCTCTCACCGGAGATCAAAAGATTTGCGGGATCAATAAAAGGTACCGAGCTCCGCCTTCCCATTCGCCAGGGTGATGGGAATTTGCGGGCTCCCATGCAATGATCGCCTGCTTATTCCTCAATGACCACAAGCTTGACTGCTTGAAGCGCCGGCTTGTCTGACTTGCCTGCTCTTTCGAGGATATCATCCTCTTCCCTTTATTGATTATGACCAATCTCCTGCATTCAAAGCCGACATTAGACATTCATCATAGAATATAAATCGTCTCGGTGTCTTATCTTTGTGAGTTGAATCTCTGTAAAAGCTTCAGCGGGAGATTTAACCCCGGGAGAATACCTTTATCCATCCTTCGGCCGTTAGATAGAATATGATGGATTGTGATATGAAAGCTTGACATGACTCCACGAATATTCGAATTTACGGGATACACTCCTGCCTTTCTACCGGATCTCCCTCTTCTGCAGAGCCACAGCAATTTGTTTGATCCGGTTAAACTCAGCAGTCGTTGTAATCGAATTTTTTACGGTGGGGCTCTCTGCTGCCATCTCATTCATCTGTCTCACCCTTTCATCACTCGGCGGGTGCGTGCTCATAGCGTCGGCAATGCTCCTTAGAACAGGATTACCGGACTGCTGGGCACTTTTTTCCATCTGTAAAAGCTTTTCATAAAATTTTCCCACCTCATCTTTGTCGTATCCCGCAGCGACGGCCGTCCTGAATCCGATTCGATCCGCTTCAAGTTCGTCTTCCCGTGAATTCGCCATAAATCTATACTTCTGTACGAGCAGCCCTCCTCCGGCCCCGATCATGCCTCCTATCAGAGCCGCTTTTGCCAGACATTCCGCATCACCATCCGGACAAAGCAATGTTCCAAGACCAAACCCGGCAGCCGCACCAAAAACCCCGCCACCGGCCGTGTACAGCCAGGTTTTGTTTTTTTCTTTCTCCATCACATACATGCGTTCTGCCGTGTGCCGTGCAACGACATGGCCGATTTCATGCCCGAGAACACCGGCAAGTTCCGCCTCATTGGATGCCATGGCAATAAGGGGAGCCGTGACGAATATCTTTCCGGCAGGCATTGCAAAGGCATTGACAGTGTCAACATCAACAACTTCGAAGTCATAATGATAAGGGTTCCCCTCCAGGTTATTCGCTCTGACGATCTTCATGCCAAGATCGGAGATATATCTTTGGAGATCCTGATTCTTCAAGGGAGGATAATCTTTTCTCATTTGTGGAAGAGCTTCTTCGGTTAACCGCCGCTCATCGTCTACCGTCATCGCCACTTCCTGGCCGATATTGTCTCCTTCACGGTAGCGCGAGCCGGTCGTCGGGGCACAGGCGATAATAACTGCCAAAAACAATAAAATCAGGAAAGCAATGTTTCTTTTCATGATTGATTCCTCCATTTATCATGCTGATATCTTGCCTTTCGGTGCATCCGATAAGGGATCGAGGAATGTTCCGTATCCTCTATGTTATCTGCAGTGTGTCGGTGACACGGCCACGAATATGTAACCTGACGTATGCCGGAGAGAGCTAAGGATGATCCGCAGTGATCATGGCCATCATCAGGTCGATCACCACAAGGATTATCAGTCTTAACCTTCATAAACCGCCGATCCTTACGCCACGAGAAATCGATATCTCCCCGCAGTCTCCCATGCTTTTGCTTTGTCATTCAGTTCTCCAGCGCATGGGACTTCTCTTTGTGACTTTGTATTTATTTGAGTTAATCCAATAAGGCAAAGACACAAAGTATTTTTTCTAATAATCCAGGACGACACGGAAACCACCCCCATTAAAACGGGCATCGGTCGTGCCCCCACTGCGCGTCGCGGACCGGCAGCTCGACGCTCCGCTACCCCAGCTGCCGCCGCGCAGGACGCGAATCCTGCCGTCAACGGGCCCTTTCGGGTCCGTCGCCTCTGCGTCAGGGTACTTTCCGTACCAGTCCTGACACCACTCATAGACATTGCCGTACATGTCATAAAGACCCCACGAATTGGGCTCTTTAAGCCCCACGGGATGAGGTCCGCATCGAGAACAGGATTTCTCCCGATCGTTCCATCCTGAACAAATATACCCACCGCTGTAATCCACACAGCTGTTTCCTCCATACCAGGCAACGGAAGTCAGGACCGGAGCATTCCGCCTTCCCAGGATTTCAAGAGGCCCGTTATAGAGGGCCGTTTCCGTTCCCGCCCGACAGGCATACTCCCACTCGGCCTCTGTCGGCAGGCGGTATCCTTCCGTCATTTCCTTCTCGTTGAGTTGACGAATGAACTTCTGACAGTCATTCCATGATACATTCTGGACGGGACAGTCGTCGCCACAGTTTTTGAAGTCCGAAGGATTGTTCCCCATTACAGCCTTCCACTGCGCGTTGGTCACTTCCGTTGTCTGCAAACAAAAATCCTTTGTCAGGGTGACCCGGTGACGGATCTCGTCATCACGCCTGCCCGGTTCGCCGGCAGGGCTTCCCATCATAAAAGATCCAGCGGGGATAATAACAAAGGTCATCCCGACTGAATTGACCACGGCCGGTTCACCTGCGAAGAGCAGGCCTCCGGAAGGTATCGTAAAACAGCACAGGAAGCATATAGAAATCATGATCAGTAATCGCTTCACCATTGTTCTCCCCCGACAGATGATGTGAAAGTTCTCGCAAACGACTCCCCGAAGTGTCCCATCGTCCATAATATGCCTCTGGCATCGAGCACGGCCCGAGGATGTTCCTGACCCTGCACCCGTTGATCTGTGCATATTCGTCGATATGCCCCCCTTGTCAGACAACGGCAACACATCAAGACCACTCACGTAACACGAATCAGTCGGGCACATCTTCAAAAGGATCGGTCTTTGCAGCATCAACACCAATGGTCCGGGCCATGTGCTGCACACTTCGGTCCACCATGAATTCAACCCATAACGGGAAATGATCAGACACTCGATAGGACATCTGGTCCGGAGACAATTCCCTGTATACAGCTCCTGCAAAGTCGATCACTCCGGCCTGTTCACCCGTAAGCAGGTCCAGGCCGTCCATGAACCATGCGACCTGATCGTAGTACTTCGGTTTAGTGCCGTAGGTTGTTTTTAGATTCAACAACCGTGCGGGCACGACGAGCCCCGTGGATACGAATGCCTGAAAGAGAGGGTTATCTCCCCGGTCATCGATGTTGAAGTCGCCCAGTACAATCAAATTATTTTCCTCGCTCCCTGCCTTTACTCGATTGCGTATCTCCTCTGCACTATACTCCGCAAATACTCTCAGTTCTCCCAACCGGTCGACCGGTACGTCGCCATACCTGATGTGGGCGGTTAACAGAGTAAAACCCTCACCTGCCGATCTGAATCCCACGATGTACGGGGTGCGGTCGAACTGCTGTACCGGGTCGCCCTCGACAGTGGGTGGCAACACGATCTCCCCTGCCAGTCCCGATGGTTCTACCCGTCGCTTGTCGTAGATGAAAGCCAGCCTCTCCGCATTGCCTTTAGGTCCCGCAGATACATCGCTGACTATGAGCCCCCAGTCGAGTCCGAGAAACCCTTCCAGCAACTTTCGCAGTGCTGATGTATCCCATTTCACTTCCTGGATGGCAACGACATCGTACCGTCGTACAATCTCGGCAATATAGGCCATTGCCCGCAGATTGCGCTTCGGACTTCCCGGATTCTCGTTCCAGCTTTCATACACCCGGCTTAAATTCCTGATATTCCAAGTACCAATTATAACGTTGTGGTCAACCAGTTTAGCGGGCATTTGTGAATGCTCGATCCGTCGTCGGAGCCGAACGATGTCCTCAACAACCACGCGAGGATATTTTGAATAGTCCATGCTCCCCTCCTGTGAAATCATCACCTGGAAACCGACCTGACGCGACCTTGCATCACCTGTCTTGAGGTACGGAACAATCCCAACTCACGGAACTGCATTTACATGTATTGCCGCAACGTTTCCGCTGCGGCTTTCGCCCTTTTTCCTGAGGAACGGGGACTGTTCAGTTGATCCGGCAAGTGAAACCGGAAGAGGACGCCGAGTGAGACGGCCGGAGCGGGGCTAAGACAGACACCCCAACTATACCATTACCGCCTCGTTGAGCTGTAGCTAGGCATATAGTATGCGTATGAAAACACTTTTTATAAGGCATGTCAATAATTTTAAGGACAACGATTTTAAAAACGATATACAGAGGAGATATAATGAGG
>DSDU01000031.1 GCA_011056835.1 Deltaproteobacteria bacterium | reverse complement strand
TATCAATATCAGGTCGCGCCGCTCCTTATTGACAAAAAGTCAAGAAAAATATGCAGTTACTGGTTCTTTTTTTCTCATATATTTACATAAACTGTATGCAATTTCCTAACCGGAAATTGCTGAATTGTAACGACATTCCCGGCAATAGAGGTTCACTTCAATTCCTCATTATGAAGATTCTTACAGCTACCAACACAGCCGTAGCACGGTTGTTCATAAAAAATTTTGATGATACCGACAACAGATCGGTAAAAATCAGATACGGACTGGTTGCGGGATGGCTGTCCATCGTCGCCATAATCGGGCTGTTCATAATCAAGATGATACTTGGTTTAAAGGCGGGATCAGTATCCGTCGTAGCGAACGCATTTCATCTCCTGTCTCATCTCGCCAATTCAATCATCCTTGTGCTGACATATTGGCTCACCGACCGTCCGGCAACCGCGAAAACACCATTCGGACACGGCAGAATGGAACACATCGGTCCGTTGATCATGTCAATATTCCTCATCGTATCGGGAATCCAGATCGCTGAACGTTCCGTTCACCAGGCACTCCACCCCGGAGCGGTCAAGTACTGGACAGCCCTCCCATGGATTCTTCTGGCAACCATCATCATCAAGCTGTGGTTGGCCCAGTTTGTTCACTTCCTCGGAGCAAGGGTCGATTCCAATACCATTCTTACCAGCGCCGAGAAGCATAAGATTGAAGCAGTCATAACCGTGACGGTCATCGGCGGTCTCGTGGCAGGCCATCATTACCAGCAACCTGCAATCGACGGCTACATCGGCGTCATGGCATCACTATGGATCATATACCTCGGTTTTAATCACGGACGGCACGCTCTTATTCCGATTCTCGGCAGAGCCCCGAGCAGAGAAATGCTCCGTGACATTCGAGAGACTGCAAAGCAGGTCGAGGGTGTCGAGGATGTCCATGAAATTATCGTTCACGACTACGGGTCAATGTATATTATGACCCTGCATGTTGAAATCCCCGAACGCCTCGGCACGTCAAAACTTCATGAAACTGCCGAACGATGTGAGTTGCAACTGAGAAAAAAATACGGGGGCGAGGTCGTCTGCCACACGGATCCCCTCATGGAACACACCCCGGAGACTCTGGCGATCGAACAGGAATTTAAAGGAATCGTCGATGAAATGCCGTCGATTATCGACTACCACGATTTCCGGATTATCGCCGACTCACCCGAACGAATGATTATTGTCGCAGACATCGATGTTACGGAAGAAACACCGGAATTGCAGTATGAATCAATCGCATCAGCTCTTCAGTCTCGAGTCAAGGAGCGTATCCCCAACGTATCGTACTGCTCTTTTTACATCACTCCCCGGTTCGCATATTAAGAAAGTGCAGCGGTGAAGGGGCGCCGTCGACGTGCCATTGAAAAAAAGTGGGGCGCGACTGATAAGAATTTACGCCGACTATCCCTTATTCCACCCCAAAAATAAGGTTCATCTCCCATAAAAATGCCGGCTTTTACAGGATTCAAGAGGTCAAGGCCTTGCTGGTTGCTGCTCACATTCACTTTCACGGAATCTTTCCGCTTTTCGATAAACCCGCAGCTTGTTCCGGGCAATTCCGGAACTCACACTCCGGGCCCGGATATCCAGTAGTGCTGATCGTTCGATTCTCAGGTTCATTCACCAAAAGCTCCATCATGACCCGTTCACATGAATTTTTAGGCAACAGGCTGTTTGCAGACCGTTGAAAAAGTCCCACGGTGAGACTGTTCAAAAATGTCCGGATGCACGGCGCCCGAAATTTGCTTGCCTTGCGGCGTCACCGGCCTCATCTGATAAAAGGGGATCCGAGCCTTCGCCTGAAGGCAAACGTTCTGTTCCCGATACCGAAGCCGAGAATAAAAAGATTGAATAAATTTCTTGATTGAAGTAGATGAAAGCGTTTTAGAGATAGAGATAAAGGGAAGGAACGGAACGATGAATGTCAAAGAAATCAAACTGAGGGAATTGGATGCTCAGAAATTTATAGATCAAAAGGCGGAGGAAATTGCATCCACCGTGGGAAACGGCATTGCGATCAACGCACTATCCGGCGGCGTCGACTCAGCCGTGGTAACCATGCTGGGACATAAAGCGTTAGGAACCCGGCTCAAATCCTACTTTATCGACACGGGCCTTATGCGGCAGGGTGAACCGCAGCAGATCGTTTCGTGGTTTCAGGAACTGGGAGTTATCGTTGAAATTATCGATGCGCAGAAACAGTTCTTCAACGCATTAAAGGGATTAACAGACCCCGAAGAAAAGAGGGAGGCCATAACGCAGACATTTTATAAGGATGTCTTCGGCAGGCTCGTGAAAGAAAGCGGATCAAAATACTTGTTGCAGGGGACTAATTTCACAGACATAGAGGAAACCGTTGCCGGCGTCAAGAGACAGCACAATATTCTCGAGCAGCTTGGAATCGACACGCAGGAACAGTTCGGTTATAAGGTACTCGAACCGCTCATCGAATTGAGGAAACCCGCAATCAGGGAAATCGGACGTCTTACCGGTCTTCAGAAAGAAATATATGAACGGCCTCCTTTCCCCGGCCCGGCGCTGGCTGCACGGGTCATTGGTGAAGTCACACCGGAACGGGTGGCGTTGGTGAGACAGGCAACTGCCATTGTTGAAAAGATGCTCTGCACGACCGACGCATTCCAGTATCTTGCGGTCCTTCATGAAGACAGAGTCACCGGCATGAGAGACGGAAAAAGAGATTACGGCATGCAGATTGAGATACGGTGCTGGGACAGCGAAGATGCAAAAACGGGATCACCGACCCGCTTACCCTATGAAACATTGGAAAAACTGGCGGATCACATAACAACAGCTGTAAAAGGTGTCGTCAGCGTCACTTATAACATTACCAGGAAACCACCGTCAACGATTGAAGTAATTTAAAAGCTGTCGGCAATCGGCTCTTTTGGTTGTGAGATCTCGGATCAGGGGAAATGAATCGCATGTCGAACGAGTGGATCGTCGCGGCGGATGGCAGAGCAATAAAAAAGCCGAACCACGATTCACAACGCCCGAGCCTCTGACGCCGTAATCTCATAACGTAAAAATTTTAAAGTTTGATCACCCTGAATGGTGATCGCTTGCAATATAAGGGTTATACGCAGTTTCACATCGAGAATCTTTGACAAGAAGATGTCTCGAGCACACGAGTGAGGAGGTGTCAACAAATGGAGAGCGGAGTAGTTAAAATCCAGGATACAACTGCAAACCCTGCACCCTTAGGATTAATGGGTTTCGGTATGACCACGGTTCTGTTAAATATTCATAATGCGGGATTTACCGAAATAGATACAATGATTCTTGCAATGGGTATCTTCTATGGCGGCCTGGCACAGGTAATCGCCGGAATCATGGAGTGGAAAAAAAATAATACATTCGGGACAACTGCATTTACATCATACGGCCTTTTCTGGCTTTCCCTTGTCTTTATCTTACTCATGCCCAAATTCGGATGGTGGCAGGGGCCAACGCCGGGCGCCATGGCGGCTTATCTCTTTATGTGGGGTCTTTTCACATTCTTCATGTTCATCGGGACCCTGAAGGCCAACAGAGCGCTTCAATTCGTATTTGCATCGCTGACAGTGCTGTTCTGGTTGCTTGCATGGGGCGATGCATCGCAAAGTGCGACCGTAAAGCACATCGCCGGGTATGAAGGAATCCTTTGCGGTTTTTCCGCTATTTACGCGGCAATGGCTCAGGTCTGGAATGAAATGTACGATAGAACGGTCCTTCCCCTGGGACCGGTTCAATAGACCGAATAATATAAGTTTTCATACAAACATTGAAATTGCGTATAACCCACATTTCCAATACATGTTTTTATGATCCTTTTTATGACATTCGGAGCGTCCTGCCATGCGTCGCGGGACACAACCGGACGAATAAGTAATAGTTCACCCCATGAGCGGATATCTACAACATCAGAATGATGCAACACAGAAGAAAAAAATTTCCGTCGCCCGCCTTTCCATCATCTCAAACACCACGCTGATGATCTCTAAGCTTATTGCCGGCATCTTTATCGGTTCGGTGGCGATTATCTCCGAGGCGATTCACTCGGGAGTCGATCTGCTGGCGGCATTGATCGCTTTTGTTGCCGTAAGAACATCCGGCAAGCCTGCCGATACGGAACACCCCTTTGGACACGGCAAAGTGGAAAACATTTCCGGCACCATCGAAGCGCTCCTTATTTTTCTTGCCGCAGGGTGGATCATTTACGAGGCTGTGAAAAAGCTCATACACCCCACGCCCATTCAGGGCATCGGCTGGGGTATCGGTGTCATGCTGTTTTCGTCCGTCATCAACTGGATAGTATCCCACCGGCTTTTCGTTATCGGTAACGAAACGGATTCGATCGCCCTCCAGGCTGACGGATGGCACCTTCGTACCGACGTCTATACATCGGCGGGAGTCCTACTCAGCCTGTTGGCTGTATGGATGGGGGGTCACTTTTTTCCATCAAGGAACCTTCTGTGGATCGACCCGGCCGCTGCAATCATCGTCGCCTTGATTATTCTTCATACCGCCTATAGACTGACATTGAAGTCAGCACGTGATCTTCTGGACGAAAAGCTTCCTGAAGAGGAAGAAAGCTATATCAGTGAATTGATAGCATCGATGTATCCCCGTGTTCACGGATTTCATAAAATGCGAAGCCGGAAAGCAGGGAGCGATCGCTTCATAGAATTTCACATGAAGGTTGAGCCGACCATGACCGTTGAAGCTTCTCATGACTTATCCCACGACATCAAGGACAGGATCGTCGAAGAATTTCCACGTTCCAGCATAACAATCCATGTCGAGCCGTGTGACGGCAGATGTGAGCAGGATTGCAGAGAAAGCTGTCTCCTGACGAACCAGGAAAGAGAAGCGGTTCGACATAAAATGGGGTATAAAAAGTAAGCTACTGCCGGCTGAAGCCGGCTGCATCAGGAGCCGGGAATTCAAGGGTTCGATCATTCAAGTGACACCCATTGAAGAATCTTCTCACTACGTGACCCTCCGCTCCTGAAACCTGATAACATTTCAGATGAGGAGTTCAAGCCATGAATCACTATCAAATGGAGAATGCGGCACATCGGCACTTTCGAGCCTGCACACCCACTGAATATGGACTACTGCCGGCAATATACCTCAGCTGTCATGGATAGTGGACAGACTGATATATTCAAGGAGTGCTGCTTTGCAAAAGGGGGGCTTATACATGGAGAAAACCAAAGGACAGATTGAAGCGGAAATCTGTGAGGCGGTCATAAAATTTGAGAAAGAATACATGGGTCGCGGCCCTGTGGAAACCAAGGCTTTTATCCTTGACGACTTGGTGCTGGTGCGCCTGAAAAACGTCCTCACACAAGCTGAACTGAAGCTGGCCGATGCTTCCGACAGAGAATGTGGTCGTGAATTGATCAAGCGTATGCGGGTAGCCCTATTGGAACAAGGCCGTCCATTGCTCGAGGCGGCGGTTGAGAAAATCCTGAATGTGAAGGTCAGGAGTCTCCATACGGACATCAGCACGATCACCGGTGAAAGAGTGATTCTTTTTTCGTTGGTTTCACAGCCGGAAAAGACTCAAAACACCAAGCGGCCATCATGAGCCGCCTTTATTTATGCTACAATATTAAAATGTTATAAGTTTTATATT
>DSDU01000176.1 GCA_011056835.1 Deltaproteobacteria bacterium | reverse complement strand
TGCAACATATTGATATTACGTGCAGAATCTACATTATTACAGGGTGTAATGCAAGAAATATATGACATATTTGTAAATTATTTTAACTGGTTATTTGATGAGGACTTTTTGCGAGTCCATCAAGCTTGAAGATTCTATTGTCGTATCAATGGACCTGAACTTCCCGATGACATTTGTTTCCGATTCAGAGCCATATAAACACATGGTAAAAGTATCATTTACCTATGGAAAGATTATCTGGACGTGGCAACCCGACGGCATCGAAGCAGAGGATGCATGGAAGGCCCCTAAATAATAAATACAGGCTCAAGTCACAAGGATTATATCATATCCCCGTCCCCGGCCGTGTGCTGCTGTAGATGGGATGATCTTTATAATAATTACAAATGAAACAGGCTGTAGCCATTAGCCGTTTACCCTCAGCCACAAATGAATTATGCGTGACGAAAGACTGCTTGAGCGTATCAGAAATATCGAACTGGACCCTGATCGTCGGGAGGGTCGTGATACGGGACGCCGGATTAATTCCATACTCAATCATCTGCAGCGGGTTTTGAATACCAAGCAGGGCAGCACTCCCATTGCAGACGATTACGGTATTCCTGACTTTACCAACATGCCGGGGGCGTTCTCAACCGGGGCTACTCACGACATGGAACGAATTATCAAACATGTTATTGAAAAATATGAACCACGGTTGGTGAAAGTGAGAGCCAGTTTCAAGGTGCAGGAGGACGACGTTCTGGCACTGCGTTTTGAAATTGATGCACTGTTGGCCGATGACGAGACTCCCGTCACCTTCGAAACGGTTGTTGATGCCGGCGGGAAGATCAACATCAAGGAGTAGACGTTCGTGAGACTACATTTTTTCAGGCGTTTGTGTCCTGCCTGATATTGTTTCTGTGCCATCTTCAAAGAGAAGCACGGAATGAGTTTGCGGCGTCCTTCGAAATTTTACGTGAAACCTGGAATACGACAAGATGTTCAATCGCTATTATCAGCAAGAACTTATAAATCTGAAGGAACAGGCTGAAGAATTTTCACAGGCCCACCCGGCGCTGGCACCCATGCTCAGCGGCAAAACATCCGATCCTGATGTGGAGAGGCTTATGGAAGGCGTGGCGTTTCTGGCCGGAATGCTTCGCCAGAAGCTGGATGATGAATTCCCCGAAATCGTCCATGGGTTGATACAGCTCATCTTCCCCCATTATTTGCGTCCGATCCCCGCTTCAACGATTATTTCGTTCACTCCGAAGCCAAACCTCAGGGAAACCATTACGATTCCGACAGGAGTTGAAATCGCCTCTCTCCCTGTTGAAGGAACGCCGTGTATCTTCAGAACCTGCGGCAGTTGTGACGTACATCCCCTTGAAATCTCCAATGCCGATCGTCTGGAGAGTCCGGGGCGTTCGCCTGCCGTTCGATTGAGTCTCAGATTGAGGGGAATGGCTTTGTCCCGCTGGAATATAAAGCGGTTGCGGTTTTACTTGAGCGGCGACTATTCCGAAGCGACAAATGTATATTTTTTATTGAATCGATGCGTAACCCGGATTGTTGTAAAGCCCTTGGAAGGCGGCAGTCCGTTGCACCTTCAGCCAAACGCCATCGTCCCTGCGGGCTTTGCCCCGGACGATGCGCTGTTTCCCTATCCCGGTCAGTCATTTCCGGGTTATCGTCTTCTCCAGGAATATTTTATTCTTCCTGAAAAGTTTCTGTTCGTCGACCTTACGGGCCTTGATGGATGGAAGGACAGGGGAGACGGATCGGAGTTTGAAATAATTTTTGAAATGGGCCGGATGCCAATCACCATGCCGAGGATCAGGACTGAAAATTTCGTTCTGTTCGTCGTTCCCGCCATCAATGTTTTTGAACATGAATCGGACCCCGTCGTCATCGATCATCATCAGACGGAGTATCGGGTCAGGCCGTCGGCACGAAGGGATGGACATTATCAGATTTACGCCATCGACAGGGTCGTTGGGCTTGTGCAGGGTACGGTCGAACATCGCGAGTATCTGCCATTTGCATTCTTCGGCCAGCACGATGATAATAAACCCGTATATAATGTTACCTGGAAAAAATCTCTTATCGATCAGTCGCCGGTTGTCTATGTGAGCGTCACCTATCCTCCGTCGGCTGAACTTGTGGCTTCTGAAACGCTGTCGATTATGTTGACATGCACGAATGCATCCCTTCCCGAGAATCTTCAGCTGGGGGATATATCTCAGCCGACCCAGAATTCACCGGAATTGACGACTTTTCGGAATATCCTGCCTCCGACGGCTCCGATTCAGCCACCCATTGGAAGTAATGTGTTGTGGCATTTCCTGTCTCATCTTTCCGTCAACTATTTGTCACTGGGCCGGGCGGACAATATAAAAGAGATGCTTCGTCTTTATATTTTCCCGGAAGGAAGGGACAGGACAAAAATTGCTGCCAACATGAAGCGGGTCAACGGAATTCTTGATATCAGAATCAGTCCGATCGACCGTTTAGTATCGGGATGTATGATGCGCGGTCAGGAGATAAGAATCAAACTTCGCCAGGACTCCTTTGCTTCTGTAGGAGATATGTTCCTGTTTGGGTCGGTCATGGATTATTTCATCGGTGTGTACAGCAGCATGAACAGTTTTACACAGCTTATTGTTGAGGAAAGCATCACGGGAGAGCAATATTCATGGCTACCACGGATCGGAGACCGGTACTTGATATAAAAGCCGACCTGCTGAAAAACGGCAAGCGCTTTTCATTCATACAGGCGATGCGCCTTCTTCACTATATAACCAGGAAAACCAGTCACCATGACTCCGATATCGGTGGGACTGTCAGGGTGAGACCTAAATTATCACTCGATTTTCCCGAAACCGACATTACGACAATCCATGAACTTTCTCAGGAGCCTGAGAGATTCCTTTTAACCGTGACGTTTCTCGGCTTGTATGGCGTGTCGTCACCCCTTCCCACCTTTTATACGGAGGACCTCATGGAGGAATCCTCCGAAGATATTTCGGTTACCCGTGATTTCCTCGATATTGTGAATGCTCCGTTCTACCGGTTATATTACCAGTGCTGGGCCAAGTACCGTCAGTTCATCAAAATCATCGATGAGCAGAATCCTGACTATCTGGAAAGGCTTTTCTGTTTTCTCGGTCTCGGCATTGAAACGCATCGCCAAGAGATTTACCATGCCCCGGCGCTTATTCCGTATATTGGCCTTTTCTCGCAATTCCCTCGTTCAGGCCTCGGGCTGGCGACACTTCTGGCGGACGTGTTGCGGGAATCGAGAGTGGCTGTTATACAATGTCTGCCTCGAAAGGCCGTCATACCTGAAGATCAGCGATTATTCGTCGGCGTTGCAGGGTGTCGCCTCGGTGTTGACAGTTATCTCGGACGGGAGATTGATGATCGAATGGGAAAGTTTCAAATCAATATCGGTCCCGTCGACGCCGATGCCTTTCATGGGCTTCTACCGGAAACCCCCATGTTTGATCTTATGGGGCAGCTCGTCCATTTGTACCTTGATAAACCGCTGAAATGGGAAACAAAGTTGATTCTCAAGGCCGATGAAGCCGGTACGACCTGTCTTGGCGGGTCCCGCTGGTCACATCTCGGGTGGGATACATGGATCTTTTCGGATCAAACCTATCCCGCTGAACTGGAGGTTATCTTCGATGAACCGATCAGGAAAGGGGTCGTACCACAAGGTTCAACCTACATGTCTGAGTGGTCGTCGCCAGGTGAAGTGGGTGCCGTAACGTAAATCGCCGACCCCGAAGCCTGTAATATAAGATATTCAATGATAGAGGAGAAAGGAAGCATCACCATGGTTACCGTCGATATAAAATCTCTCTTAACGCACCTGAATTCATTCTGCACCACTGCACTCCATGCTGCAGCCGGACTGTGTGTTTCCCGCACCCATTACGAGGTGACTGTAGAACATTTCCTGTCCCAATTTCTGGAAGACACGCAATCGGACGTGCCGCTGATCCTTCGTCAGTTTGATATTGATCCCGGTCGTATCAGCAAGGCATTGGGTGAGTCTCTGGAAGAATTTAAAACGGGGAACGCGGCGAAACCAGTTTTCTCTCCTCTCCTCATGGAGATCATCCAGAATGCCTGGATGATCTCGTCCATCGATCTTGGTGAGAAACAGATACGTTCCGGTGCTGTCGTGCTTGCATTTCTGGCGAAGCCGACCTTTTTTGCATCGGGACGCTACGTCGATCTCTTGAAAACCATCAGTCGTGAAGCCCTGACGGCCCAATTCTGGAGTATTACGAAAAACTCCGTTGAAGAGACGGGCCTTGGTGAAGTTGCCGGAGTTGCTGCGCCGGGAGAACGACCGGTGCCCTCGGGAGACGGAACGGCCCTCAGCAGATTCTGCCAGGATTTTACCCAGCGTGCCCGGGAGGGGAAAATCGATCCTGTTTTCGGTCGAGATCACGAAATCCGCCTGATGATCGACATTCTGGCGCGACGCCGGAAGAACAATCCCATCTGTGTCGGTGAAGCCGGGGTGGGGAAAACGGCGGTTGTGGAAGGATTGGCGCTGAGAATCGTCGAGGGAGACGTGCCGGACCTTTTGAAAGATGTGGCCTTGTTGAGCCTTGATATGGGGCTTCTTGAAGCGGGAGCCGGGGTAAAGGGCGAGTTTGAAAATCGCCTCAAGGGGGTCATCAATGAGGTCAAAGCTTCGGAAAAACCAATAATTCTCTTCATTGATGAGGCCCATACACTGATCGGTGCTGGCGGTTCCGGTGTCGGCGACGCGGCGAATCTCCTCAAGCCGGCACTTGCGCGGGGCGAGCTCAGAACGGTGGCGGCCACCACCTGGAGCGAGTATAAGAAATATATTGAAAAAGATCCCGCCCTTGCCCGCCGCTTTCAACCGGTAAAACTCGAGGAACCGAGTGTTGCCATAACGACGTTGATTTTGCGTGGACTCAAGGAGAATTATGAGAAGAATCATAATGTCATCATGAGAGACGATGCAATTAAGGCTGCTGCGGAGCTTTCAGACCGTTATATTACCGGTCGGTATCTGCCGGACAAGGCGGTTGATCTCCTTGATACGAGCTGTGCGCGGGTGAAAATCAACCTGACTGCCAAACCGGATGTTCTGGAGGATAAGGAACGGAGCATTCAGGCACTCGAAAGGGGGAAAGCAGCACTGTTGAGAGATCGGCAGAATGGTGTTGAAATAGAAAAGGATGAACTCGCGGAAACGGAGCAAAAGATTGAAACACTGACAAAGGAAGCGGCTGAGCTGAAAGAACGGTGGATCGAGGAAAAGGAAGCAGCCCATGCGGTTCTCAATCTAAGGGCGGAGATTCAGCAACTGGGAAATAATGAAAAAGACAAAAAGGAGAATCTTGAAAAGGAATTGAGAAAGGCGGACAAGAGGCTGGCCGAACTTCAGGGAGACGAACCGCTCATTCGCATCGAGGTGAACCCCGACGTGGTCGCCAAGGTCGTGTCCGACTGGACCGGCATTCCCCTGGGCAAGGTTTTGCGGGATCAGGCCCAGAATATTCTCAAGTTCGAGGATATGCTGAAAGAAAGAATAAAGGGGCAGGATCATGCACTCGCCACGATCAGCGAGGTTATCAAGGCATCAAAATCAGGACTGAAAGACCCCGCCCAGCCCATGGGAATCTTTCTCCTCGTCGGTCCTTCCGGCGTGGGTAAGACGGAAACGGGAC
>DSDU01000143.1 GCA_011056835.1 Deltaproteobacteria bacterium | reverse complement strand
TGAATTTATGAACCGCTCAAAGCGGATTAAATATGGAACCACCTAAAGGTGGTTATTCCTCAAGCATACTCAGTTGATCGAGACGACGATCTTCCTGCTCTTGTCGCTTGATATATTCTCTGATCGTTGTTTCATTTTGGCCAACTGTGGAAACGTAATACCCTCTGGCCCAGAAATGCTGGCCGGTAAAATTCTTACGATGACCCATAAAATTTCTTGCTATATGAATCGCACTCTCACCTTTGATGAAACCGATCACTTGCGCCACAGCATATTTAGGCGGTATGGAGATCAGCATATGGACATGATCGGATCGGAGATGTCCCTCCAACACCTTGCTTTCTCTCTGCGTTGCGAGGTCCCTGAATGTTGATCCGAGATACTGACGCAACTGTTCATATATCGCTTTTCTTCGGCATTTTGGTATCCATATCACATGATACTTGCATTCCCACGTCGTATGGTTTAAACTTTGATTGTCTTTCAATTGAAGCCTCCTTTCCTGCAAACTTTGAACGGTTCACGGATAGGAGGTTTTCTTTATATTCCCGGAAATGTCAAACCCCGGGAGTCCCCCGGCATAGCCGGGGGTTTACCCAAATGAAATTAAATCTTGACATTTGATTTTTCTAATATTACAATTCAAAACTTTAGCGTGTCTTCTCGGAACATGTTCGTTTATCCCCTTTTCGGCCCCAGATGCCTTATGAGGGGATTTTTCTTTGGTATGTTCTTAGGATGACCATGTAAATACAGGATAATAATTCCACTATAAGGATAGAAAAGTGAGACCGACAACAAACGACGTGAGAAATATCGGAATCAGCGCCCACATCGACTCGGGAAAAACAACACTGACCGAACGGATTCTCTACTACACGAAACGCATTCATGCGATTCATGATGTAAAAGGAAAAGACGGCGTCGGAGCCACCATGGATTCCATGGAACTCGAACGGGAACGGGGTATAACCATCGCATCGGCGGCAACATACTGTCAGTGGATGGATCACGAAATCAATATTATCGATACACCCGGCCATGTCGATTTTACCGTTGAGGTAGAACGATCGTTACGTGTTCTAGACGGCGCAATTCTCGTTTTATGTGCCGTCGGCGGTGTTCAGTCACAATCGATCACCGTGGATCAGCAAATGAAACGTTACAACATACCATGTATCGCATTCATTAATAAATGTGACAGAAGTGGAGCGAACCCCACTCGCGTTATCAATCAACTCAACAAAAAACTCGGTCACAGTGCCGTTGCAATGCAACTTCCTATCGGCCTTGAAATGAACTTTCAAGGTGTTGTTGATCTGGTAACCATGAAAGCACTGTATTTTGACGGTGAGAACGGCGAGGCTGTGCGTATGGAGGAAATCCCCGAATCACTTTTGACGGCGGCCCAGGAAAAACGGGAGGAACTCATTGACACGGCATCCATATTTTCGGACGAACTGACTGAAGCGGTTCTCGAAGAGAAAGATATTTCCGCCGATATTCTGCTGGAAGCTGTCCGCACCGGCGTATTATCGCGAAAAATAACTCCGGTTTTCATGGGATCGGCATACAAGAATAAAGCGGTACAACCGCTCCTTGACGCAGTTATCCGTTTACTTCCCTGTCCTGCCGATATGAAGAATGAAGCCCTCACAATGGATGAAGGAGAAGCACCGATAACATTGTCGAATGATCCTGATAAGCCACTGGTAGCCCTTGCGTTCAAACTCGAAGACGGACCCTACGGTCAGCTCACGTATATTCGTGTATATCAGGGTACGATTTCCAAGGGTGCGACAATTGTCAATGCCCGCACCGGCAAAAAGCTTAAAGTGGGACGAGTGATTCGCATGCATGCAGATCAGATGGAAGACATAGCAGCTATACCTGCCGGATATATAGGAGCACTTTTCGGCATTGACTGCGCCTCAGGTGATACTTTTGTTTCTCCTGGCCTTAACGTGACCATGACATCCATGTTCGTACCTGAACCGGTCATCTCTCTGGCTATTGTTCCGAAAGACAACAAATCTCAAATTAATATGTCTAAAGCTCTCGGCAGGTTCACTAAAGAAGACCCAACCTTCAAGACGTATGTTGATGAGGAAACGAATGAAACAATTATTGAAGGAATGGGGGAACTGCATCTTGAAGTCTATGTCGAGCGCATGAAGCGGGAGTACGGAGCGGAAGTAACCACGGGACATCCTCGTGTCGCCTACCGGGAAACGATAACCAGAAAAGCGGAATTCAATTATACTCATAAGAAGCAAACAGGGGGTGCCGGTCAGTACGGTCGGGTAGCGGGATATATCGAGCCCATCGAAGGCAATGATTTTGTCTTTGAAAACAGAATAACCGGTGGTTCCATTCCCACGCAGTACATTCCCGCCTGTGAAAAGGGTTTCCGCCAATGTATGATCAAAGGTCCCAAGCTCGAGTTTCCCGTAACGGGTGTTAAGGCTGTGATCTACGATGGAGCAGCCCATTCCGTTGATTCTTCGGATATGGCATTTCAAGCAGCCGCCCGCGGGGCATTCCTTGAGGCATATGCAAAAGCCGCTCCCGTCATTCACGAGCCAATCATGAGGGTTGTAGTCGAAACACCTACGGAATTTCAAGGCGCCATCATGGGACTCTTGAATCAACGACGGGGTATGATTGTGGGATCGCAGGATGAAGGTCACATGACGGTTGTTGAAGCACAAGTGCCCCTGGCAGAGATGTTTGGATTTTCAACTGTTTTACGTTCGTCATCACAGGGACAGGCTCAGTTCACTATGGAATTCGCCCTCTATAAGCAAGTTCCTCAATCGATTTCTGAGAAGATCATCGAGGAAGTTGCCGCACGGAAGAGAAATGTGGCATAATTGTTAAAAGTAATGTAATTATTTGTTTTTCATGAAATTATTAGCAGAGGCACAACGGAAAGGAACTCTCATCAACCTGAGAGACAGGTACATCCACATGCTTAAAAACGAACTCATATATAGTCATCCTCTCAGACACATAGGACATGAAGGTGAGAATATAATTCAGGAAGGCGGGTTCGGAGCGGTACTCTCCCGTGCCGGCGTAGGTAAAACTGCATTCCTCGTTCAGCTTGCCCTTTATGCCATGCTTGCAAATAAATATGTCCTTCATATCAGCCTGAATGATCCTGTCGACAAGGTTACCCTCTGGTATAAAGAACTTTTCAATGGGCTCGGCCAGCATTACAAAATTGAGCAGATGAATCAACTCTTGCAGACGATCCTGCCCTATCGCTTTATCATGACATTCAGAGTTTCCAGTTTCAGCATACCGAAGCTCCAGGAACGATTAACCGATCTTTCCGAGCAGAACATTTTCAAACCCGAAATTATTATTATTGACGGATTTCATTTTGACGGCACAACGAAGGACTTCCTCATGAACTTGAGGAAACTTGCGCTGAAGCAATCGTGCCGCATCTGGTTCAGCGTTCATACCCATCGCCACGAAGAAAGTGACCCTGACGGCATGCCGGTTCGACTGTCAATGATCGAGGATTCTTTTGATCTTATCATCAAGCTTGAACCGACCGGTTCAATAATACGTGTCGAGCCTATCAAGGGAATGGAGTCACATGACAATCGTCAACCGGTTTATCTGGATGCCTCAACCATGCTTATAAAAGAATGAATAATGCGGTGCGCTCCCCCTCTGTTGTATGCTGCCACGAACTGATGGAACGGACTACTTTGGATCAACGGTCACTGGAAAGTTTGTGATGGTTTTCATTCTATGATCCAGCTAAAACAAATATGGTTTTTTTGCTTACAGGGAACCGCAAATCGGCGCCATCCCGAATAACCCCCGACAAAAGCTCGTCGTTATCCATCACCAATCAACGCCTCTTTTTTATTGCATCCAGCAGGATAATGATTATACTAAGATTAATTTTTAACAAAGTCACGACGCATGCCATAGGTTGCAGATCTTTGCACACATAACAACGTTTCACGGAAGCAACTATTTTAATAAGGATCACAACTCGTCATGGAACATAAAGACTACTATGAAATTTTGGGACTGGATCTGAATGCAACAGCAAAAGACATAAAGGATACCTACCGCAAACTTGCACTTCAGTTTCACCCGGATCGAAATCACGGAGATCCGATCGCTGCTGAGAAAATGAAGACCATCAATGAGGCATATGCCGTGCTTTCCAACGCTCAAAAACGTCAAGAATATGATTTCATGCGGCAGCAGTTCGGATCATCCGCCTACACCAGGTTCAGACGGACATACTCCGAACGGGACATATTCAGCGGTTCAGATATAAATGGAATTTTTGAGGAACTGGCCCGTTCATTCGGTCTTCGCGGTTTTGACGAAATCTTTAAGGAATTCTATGGTCAGGGTGCTCAGACATTTGAATTTAAAAAAGATGGGTTCACCGCACGCGGATTCGTTTTTTCAGGTCCTTACTCAAAAGGGGGACAGGCCGTCCTGAATATGCCCACTGGTCCATTAGGGAAAATGACCCGATATTTAGTCAGGAAGGTCACTGGGTTTGACCTTCCCATCAATGGTTCGGACGTCGAAGATGTCATCACGCTGCATCCCGAAGCAGCACGGCGCGGAGGGTCTTACGAATATGTTTTGCGGAGCAGGAATAAAAGACTGAAGGTAAACTTTCCTCCCGGGATCAGAGATGGTCAAAAGATAAGACTCTCGGGGATGGGTAAAGACGGCACCGGAGGAGCGCAGGCCGGAGACCTTTACCTGAAGGTACGGATAAAAAAGCCTCTGTTCCAAAAAGTAAAGAATTTTATTACAGATATCGGGAGGTTAACATAGTATTCCGATAATTATATAACTGACGTCATGGTGCATTTCAACAGTGTTTCATACAGCTAAAATACCGTAAAAAGCACCTGTCTCCTGATTTCAAGCCATGTTCTCCACGCAACCCTTCGATGTATTCTCCTATTAATATGTTTATCAGATAACCGAATAAGTAAACGATTACATGTGATGAGAATCCTTTCACCATCCTTGTTTTTTTCCTGAAATTACCATGTCTCATCCGTTTCCTTACATTATATCAGGTTTTTTGAACTTGAAAATCGGGCATTATCCGATACCCGAACATGACAAAAGGGGTTAAATATCATGTCATAAAAACCGATCATATGATGCAACACACTTGTGCGTCAGCTCTTTTAGTTAATGGCAATCCTTTAATTGCTTCTGTTCCCGATGAAGATACCGTGCTCAACGTTATACGTTTATTATTTTATTTTTCAGTGAAACTTCACAACCGCCAAAGAATTAAATGATTTTTTATGTGCAGGTCTCATACGGACAGATCACAGAAATACGACGAGGAAAGGTAAAAAAAGCAATGTCAGTTAACAAATGTGCAAAGTGTGCGACGGAGGTCATTCGAGACACGGACGCAGAAGTAACCGTTGAGTCAAAACCGAAACAAAAACTCAGGCTTTCGACAAAAGTCTTCAGTATAACTATGCTTGGATGTGTGTCCATCATTGTTGTTGATGGTTTGAGAAACCCATCGAACGATCCGGTGTGGGCGTTAACGTGTCTCTTAATGGGTATCCCTATCGCATTTCTCGGTGCATATGAATTATTTAGGGCTTGCTGAAAAAGTCATAATCCACACATTCATCATCAGGCAAGGCATGATACCGTTTATATTACACACCAAGCGCCATACTCCTGATCAGGCATAAATGC
>DSDU01000202.1 GCA_011056835.1 Deltaproteobacteria bacterium | reverse complement strand
ATCCTAAACCTCCTTATTTTTTATCGAAAAAAAGCAATAACGTATTCCGAGTTTCTTTCACATCCTCTGGTATTACTCTCACCTCGCCCACCACGGATGCAAAGTTTGTATCTCCGGTCCATCTCGGAACAATGTGGAGATGCAGGTGATCATCCACACCGGCGCCCCCGGCTTTCCCTATATTAATCCCGATATTGAAGCCTTCAGGATGCATCATCTCTCTTAAACACCTCACTGATTGATCCAATAACTCCATCATTTCCATTTTTTCTTCCATGGACAGGGCTTCCAACGTGTTGATATGTTTGTACGGAACAATTAGCAAGTGTCCTGAATTGTAAGGATATTTGTTCATAATCACGTAACATGATTTCCCCTCGCAGAGGACAAGTTCTTTGTCTCTAATCGATTCCCTGCAAAAAATACATCCATCAGGTTTTTCGCTTTTCAAATATTCCATTCTCCCAGGAGACCTAAGACAATCCATATTCAATTCACTTACGGCAGCTCGATAATCTGCCCCTTTATTGATTTATTTTCCTTAATCTCAAGTATACCCACGGTCCTTTGATCGTTGAACGCTCCATCAGTCGGTGATCCCGGATTAAAATATAGAACGTCGCCCCTTTCATGATTTGCCGCACGATGAGTATGCCCGTATATCAGACAATCTATGTGATTAAATTCCTTAATAAGTTTTTCTTCAATATCGAACGGCGCACCCCATCCGTGGATAACGCCTATTCGACACCAGTCAATTTCCAGAACGAGCTTTTGCGGACAGGTTCTCCTTACTGATGTCAAGTCCATATTTCCGCACACGGCGTATACATTCCTCCCGCCGAATACATCAAGTATGGCGGCATCAACAATATCCCCCGCGTGCACAACTATATCGACATCAGCAAAGTGAATTTCGGTCACTGATTTGACCACTTCATTTAAACTCGTCAGATGCGTATCTGATATGACCCCTATCCTCATGCCATACACCACACGGTTTTTTATTATATCTATGGCAGAAACACAAGTATTATTTTACTTTACTGATTATCCCGATACTGCTCAATACACATTCGCCGACTTCTTGTACTTTGCTTTTGGTTTGACATTTGATGCGCGTGTAGCTACTATAGACTTACTTGTACTCAAATGCCTTAGGAGTAATGAAAATGCTTGAAAAAGCGTTAGATAATATTGCTGAAAAGATTCTGTCCCTTGACGAATCCTCCCTCTCCAGCCTCTGGGAAACATATAAAGAGAGAATGGAGCATTTCAACACTTCCAAAGAGTGGGAAAAATCTGTTATTGTTTTTTTTATCATAAACTCGGTACGGGTTAAAAATCACATCTTCAACGAACACATTAAACTTCAGAAGCCGCAGGAACCAACGAAAAAGGAACAGAAGAATCAGATTCCTCCATACCTCAAGCTTTTAAAATGACTGATAAAGAATCGGCACTCCGAAGAATTCTAGAGCTTAGAGACCTGATCGAGTATCATAACAAACGGTACTATCAACTCGATGATCCGGAAATAACCGATAATGAATACGATCTACTGATGAGGGAGTTGATTCGTCTCGAAGATCAATGTACCGATGCGATTGATATTTCCCTCTCTCCAAGCCAGCGGGTCGGCTCCACCCCCTTGGATAAATTCGATACCACTACCCATCTCACCCCCATGCTGAGCCTGTCAAACGCCTTTTCTGAAGGGGACATCGTTGAGTTCAATAAGAGAATCAAACGTCAACTTGCAATTGTTAATGCTGTGCCTTTCGTTGTGGAACCAAAAATTGATGGTGTTGCCGTCAACTTACTTTATGAAAACGGGATATTGACCGTCGGATCCACCCGGGGTGACGGAGCTGTGGGGGAAAACATCACCCAAAATATTAAAACGATACCGTCGGTTCCTCTTAAAATCAATACATCAGGGGAAATTCCCAAGCGAATCGAGATTCGCGGTGAAGTTTTCATCAGTATCGAATCGTTTAAAAAACTCAACAAAAAGAGATCCGACGCAGGGGAGGCACCATTTGCCAACCCGAGAAACGCAGCAGCGGGATCGCTTCGCCAACTCGATTCAAAAATAACAGCCCGCCGTCCACTCGACATAAACTGCTATGCAGTCGGACACACAGAAGGGATCTCATTTTCGAGCCAGTGGGAAATTCTTCAGACACTGTCAAAATGGGGGTTCCCTGTCAACAACCTCATCAAGCAAGCATCAACCATTGACGACTGTATTACATATTATCATGAGCTGGCGGAAAAGCGTTACTACCTTCCGTACGAAATCGACGGCATGGTCATCAAGATAGATAGCATTGTTCTTCAAAACCGGTTAGGCTCGGTTTCACGGAGTCCCCGATGGGCTATAGCCTGTAAATTCCCACCAATCCAGACAAGCACCCGGATTGAAGACATTATTGTTCAGGTGGGACGAACAGGCATTCTGACTCCCGTTGCCAAAATGCACCCCGTACAAGTCGGCGGTGTTACAGTAGGCAGCGCCACCTTACATAACGAAGACGAAATTCAGAAAAAGGATATCCGAATCGGCGATACGGTGATCGTCCAGAGGGCGGGAGATGTTATTCCCGAGGTTGTAAAAGTCATTGAATCGAAGCGAACCGGTCAAGAACAGATTTTCAGAATGCCCGCCACCTGCCCGGTATGTGGTTCAAATGTAGTAAAGATTCATAGGAATAAGCTCGTCGGGTCAAACGGTACAAATGTCCGTGAAGGAATGGGTCATTACTGTATTGGGGGACTTTCATGCCCCGCTCAACGAAAGGGAACGATCTTTCACTTTGCATCACGAAACGCGATGGACATTGAAGGACTCGGCATTCAGCTCATAAATCAACTTGTTGACAAGGGACTGGTCGAAGCACCGGCCGATCTTTATACGTTGGAAGCCCACACGATTTCCCGGCTTGAGGGAATGGGAAACGTATCTGCATCCAACTTGTTGAATGCCCTCGAGAAAAGTAGAAACACAACCCTTGACCGTTTCATATATGCTCTCGGCATACCAGGTGTCGGTGAAGTAATATCAAAAGATCTTTCCCGATTTTTCGGAAGCCTCCCCCGCATTATGGTTGCGGAAAGAAAAACTCTGACTTTTATTCCGGGGATAGGAACGGAAATAGCTCAATCAATCTATCAGTTTTTGAACGATGGTCATAATCGACGCGCCATAAAGGACCTCATATCGGTGGGGATCAAGTGGAAAGATAACATTGCCGATGATGGCCACAAAAGGAAAACACTTGCACAGTTCATCAATTGGATCGGCAAAAGAGAAAGAGGCATCGAATGGAACGGCATTGAGAAGCTCGGGCAAACCGGATCTCGTAATCTTGCCGATCATTTCAGACAACTTGAAAAAATTCTTGAAGCAGACATTGAGACATTTCAGAATGTAAAAGGCATCAACAAAGCAATGGCCCGGAATATAGTTGCCTTCTTTAAAAACAGAAACAACCTCAACGTTATTATGCAGTTGATGGAAGTCGGCCTGCATTTTGATGAAGAAAGAGTGGGCTCTGTTTCCGACGGATCGTCTGTAAAAGGAAAAATATTTGTGTTAACCGGAACTCTTTCCCATCTCACCAGAGATATGGCGAAAGCCCGCATTGAAGAACTGGGAGGAAAGGTAACGGGAAGTGTCTCCAATAAAACAGATTATCTAATTGCCGGCGAGAACCCCGGCAGCAAACTCGACAATGCCCGTAAGCTGGGAGTTACAATCGTGAATGAGGAAGCATTCCTGGATTTGTTGAAAAATGAAGACACAACCCGACAGGCTTTGGAGCTTTAGTGGCACTGCGATGACGATCTGTTACCCAAACGAAAATTCATTTGAACGGGTCGCTGAGGAGCTTTCTGCGAATTAATCCAAAAGAAGCGAAAGATAGCCAATTCCAACTCCCTGAGCCCGATGGATGTTCGGAATCGCCTGAAGCAAACTATAGATTTATCAAAAAGCGGCGTGGATCATGTAAAATAAATTTGAGCATTAACCACTTGATTGTTTACACCGTAATGCAGGTCGATAAATAAGGAAACAGAACCGATCTTCAACATGGCAAAAGGAGTGTTGGGCGAATGTTCTTGAGATTCATATCCTTGATAAAGTAGCAGTACAGAGCGTCGGGAGTACCCTGTCGCTCTGCAGGAATTCATCCCGGTAAGAATCAATTTGTTGACACGAGATATATGTTTCCTGGTATGAAACAATGAGGCGAGTACACATTTTCGTTTCCGGAAAAGTCCAGGGTGTGTGTTATCGAGCGGAGGCCTTGCGTCGTGCCCGGCATGTGAATGTCAACGGATGGGTGAGAAATCTGCGGGACGGCAGGGTCGAAGCAGTTTTCGAAGGCCCTGATAACATGGTGAACGACATGATCGAATGGTGTAAAGAAGGTCCCGTCCTTGCGTACGTTACCGGTATTGATATATTTGAAGAACCCTACCTGGGAAATCACACTGACTTTTCGATCCACTACAAAAGGTGATAAGAATCTTCACACAATGGAAAGCCGGCATCGTGGATCCACGCCGGCTTCAGGACTGTTGCTACTGTTTCGAACTACCTACATCCACTGCATAAAGTGTTTTTCGTACTGTTCCTCCAAAATTTCCTTATGTTTTAATTCCTCCCGGGCAAGCCGGGTAAACAGCGTTTCAAGCTCTGTTCCACCGTAATTATCAAGAAGACCTGTATATAGTTCGTATGCCGCCTGTTCCATTTTCATCGCAAATGTCATAACATCCTGAGGACTACTGTCCGCGTTAATATTAGTAGAAAGCATATAATCGCTGAAACTGAGTTCCGCAATATTCTTTTTCCCCCCAATTCCCATGGTAGTGCCGCTTGCCAAAGCGTTCTCAATCATCTTCTTGTGACCGAGTTCCTGACTTGCCAGATCTTCAAGAAGTTTTTTTGCCGCTGTATTTTTTACCATTGTCTTAAATGTTGTATACAAATCACATGCCGCTTGTTCCTTGTCTCTCGCATAATTTAATGCTTCTCCAAGAGATCCGAATCTCATAATGCCCTCCCCCTTTGCGGTTTTTTTACTATCCGGTTTTTTTACTATCCCTGAATATTTGCTCAACAAAGCCCGACAGTCATTTTACTCAATTTAGAGAAAAACCTATTTTTAATCAAGCCATAAGAATATGATATAAGAATTCTTTCCTTTTGAATTTTTATACGAAACACGTTAACACAACACTATACTGCACAGTGAAAGAGACAAAGGAATATGGAAAAATGGTTCCTCTTCACCATAATTGCTCTGTGTGCCTTCGGCATCCAGAGATTCCTTTATAAGGTTTCTGCAGAAAAAAAATGCAACACCGCATGGACCACATTTGCATTCATGGGTACCGTGGCATTCCTGAGCTTACTTTTTTTTCTAATCTCAGGTCAATCTGTCGACAACATGGCTTTCCTCGCTTTTATATCCTTTATTAACAGTGCATCGTTTCTGGCGGGAACAATCGCAACGATTGAGGCATTGAAGTACGTGGCGACAAACATCGCCTACCCGGTGATCCGACTCAATACGGCAATTGTTGTCATTTTTTCCATCGTATACTTCAAGGACAGTCTTTCGGTTTTTCAGATCATGGGCATCATACTTGCCATCTCGGTCATCGTCATGCTCACCGGATCTGCAAATAACTAGGGCTTGCTGAAAAAGTCATAATCCACACATTCATCATCAGGCAAGGCATGATACCGTTTATATTACACACCAAGCGCCATACTCCTGAT
>DSDU01000261.1 GCA_011056835.1 Deltaproteobacteria bacterium | reverse complement strand
TTCCTATATACTACAGAAGAAATGCTGAAGGAATACCTGAAGAATGGGTTTATATGATGAAACAGTCTATAAAATCCCTTGTACCTCGTTTCAATACCCATCGCATGCTGAGAGAATATTACAATACCATGTATTTGCCGATTGCAAGAAGGTCTCAGGAGTTGAAGCAAAATTCTTATGAAAGGGCCAGGGCATTGGCTGACTGGAAATTAAAAATAGCCTCCAGATTTTCAACAGATCATATCAGATGGTACAGGGCCCGTGGCTTTCACGGGGATCGGCTCAATTTGGGTGACGAATTCGAAGTGGAAGTCGGTGTCGATCCTGGAAAGCTTACAGAGCATGAGATACGGGTTGAACTCATCGTTCTCGAATCAGATGAACATGATCAGCTGCGGAACCCCACAATAATTACCATGGAGAAAGCCAGGACTGATGTGGAAGATAATACCTGTACCTATGTGGGCACCTATCGTACGTCTAAATCAGGGAAATTTGTTTACGGTATCAGAGTGATGCCATGTCACACCGACCTTTTCACATATCAGGAAGTCGGTCTTGTTCACTGGGCTTAACGGAAAGGAGGAATGTTATGAAGATGAATGAAGTGCGTGCAATAGCGAAAAAATGGAACGTTAACATCCGTGTCGGCCGTTCAAAACAGGACTTGATTCGGGATATTCAGGTTGCCGAAGGATTCAAACCCTGTTTTGGAACGAGAACAATCTGCGACCAGTATGGCTGCCTGTGGAGGGAAGACTGCATTGAGGAGGAATAGTATCTATAGCTTAATCGGAAAGGTGAGGTAATCTTTCATGCCGCTGCTAACGATTTACTTTCAACTTCATCAGCCTTTTCGGCTTCATCCGAACAGGGATCAATTTCTGTGGGATGAAATGAATAGAGAAGTGTTTGTCAAAGTGGCATCGAAGAGTTATCTGCCGGCGCTTTCCCTGTTCAGAGATCTGATTGAAGCAGATGCGTCATTTAAGATTACACTGAGCATGTCCGGAGTATTTCTGGAACAGGCAGAGTTGTACCAGCCGCAGGTAATAATAGCCCTTCAGCGTCTCTTTGATGCCGGTGGTAGAGAAGAGAGGGTCGAGTATCTTGATGAAACCTATTACCATTCACTCTCCAGTATCTATGCTGATCCGGGGAAACAGGAATTCCGTGATCAGGTTTCACTGCACCGTGAAAAAATGAGAATGCTCTTCGGCATAAAACCTACATCGTTTCGCAATACCGAACTCATGTATAACAACGAAATCGCCGAAACGGTAGACGACATGGGATACCGCGCGATGCTCTGCGAAAAGAGGGACGATATGTTCAGCAGCGCTGATCAGGAGATTTCACGAGACGCCATATTTCGTGCGAAGGGAAACGACCTGATCGTTATGCCGCGAAACAGGGAATTAAGCGATGATCTTGCCTTCAGATTCCCCCATCAACCGGTTACACCCACGGAATATGCCGCCCATATTGCACGGATCGAAGGTGAGGCGGTCATGCTCGGGTATGACATCGAACATATGGGAGAACACATCTGGGAAGGCAAGGGCATCTTCGGATTCTGGAAAGAATTGCCGAAGGCCCTTGCAGATCATCCCAATATTGAACTTGCCAACCCCTCAGAGATCGCCGAAAAATTCAAACAGGCGATCTGCCCTGTCGTTGATATACCCGATTTGTCCACATCTTCCTGGGCGGATGCCACGCGGGACACATTTGGGTGGATCGGTACATTGACTCAATACGAGTTATTCAAGGATATAGAACGGTTGGAGGCAGATGCGAAAAGAGCGGGAGGGGAACTTTTGACGAAGTGGAGGCATCTGACTACATCGGATCATGTTTATTTCCTCCATGAGCGAGCGGGGGAAGATCACGCTGTTCACTCGTATTTTAATCCCTATGGCGGATCAATCACCCGGGCGACACTTATCCTCACGCGTAAGATCGACGTCTTTGAGACGTCTCTCATACGATTTAACATTTTGAAGAAAAGTGAACGAACAGTGGTGCTTCTGCTGGCACCGGAAACGGGAAGGCTTCCTGATGACATGGGGCCTTTGGCGCACTATATATCAGGGAAGAGCGGGGGCTTGGGGGAAGTCGTTTCCGCACTCTGTGAAGGGCTTGTTGAAAGAAATATCGACGTTCATCTGGCGACAATTAATCTGAAAAAAAGATTTCAGCGGGAGAGTCATCTTGATGAAGCGGAATGGCGCAACATACGTTACAAAACGGAATCAGATAAAATACACTTGGTCAGTTCGTCTGTATTTGCCGATCTTCCCGGCGCATACACCGGAGATCCTCGACTGAATGCGGCAGAATTTCAAAAGGAAATCGTGAATAACGTCATAAAATACGTACGGGCCAAGAGCAAGGGTAAGCTTATCGTTCACAGTCATGACTGGATGGCGGGAGGCGCCATTACGGCATACATAAAATCTCGGGATATCCCGATACTCCATACGGTACATAACAGCTTTACCGGGCATATACCGCTGGATATGTTGTTCGGTATTGATCTGAATCAAATATCGGATCATATATATTTTTCAGATGTGGCCGGCCAGAGATGCATTGACTGCCAGGCCACCGCCATCAAGAGTTCCACCTTGATTAATTTTGTCGGACAGAGATTTTTAGAGGAGGTGGTTAATGATTTCTTTTCCGACCAGCACATCATACCACCAAGTGTCCGCCAGGAAGTAAAGGAGAAATACTATTTCGGGTCAGCATTGGCTATCATTAATGCGCCTTCTCGAGTAATGTATCCGGAGAACTGCCGGTACCTTGTCCGGAAATATGGTGTTGATGATGATATCATCGCGGCAAAACGGGAAAACCTGGTCGCGTTTCAAAAGAGAATGGGGCTTGCCCTGAACAGTGATGCAATCCTTTTTTATTGGCCTTCACGACTCGATCCCATCCAGAAGGGTACCGATTTGCTCCAGGATGTTCTCCTGAAGTTTGTTATTGAAAACAGTGATGTGCAGGTTGCCATCGTGGCGGACGGTGTCGGCGGAGGACATTCACAAGAAGAAATTATGGGACGAATCGCGTGGGCATCGGGCGGAAGGGTTGCTTATCACCGCTATGACGAAGAACTATCGATGCTGGGATTTGCAGCTGCAAGTGATGTTTTCGGTGCCTCTCTTTATGAGCCGTGCGGTCAGATCGATCAAGTGGGGAATTTCTTTGGGGCAACCGCCACCAATCGCGATACCGGAGGCTACCATGACAAAATTCAAGAATTACGTTTGAAGATAGATGGTGCCGTACAGGATGTGGGAAACGGATTTCTCTTTCGTGATTATGATGCAGGCGGCCTCTGGTACGGTCTTGGGAAAAGTGTTCGGTTTCACCGACATCCCCTGGACGTGAGAGAGCATCAGATAAGGAGAATCATGAAAGAGGCAAGAGAGCGGTACGACTTGAATGTCATGATTGCCGAATACGTCCGTGTTTATGAAAGACTGAATGGAGGGAAACCACTTTCGTGAATTCTTTATGAGATCAGCCTTAGCCGTGTGTTGGAATGGGTGCGGTTGGCCAGCCCACATATGTAACATGAGCAGCGACAATATGATCCCAGCTTCCATCACATGCTCTTATTTTTCGACAACCTCGGATTCACTGCCTTGACGCAGGTGGAATCTTTCACAATATCAAACATAAGGTGCTGACCTTCATACAGTGTGGTGAGACCGCTGTCCTGAATTGCATCATACCGGACATATATACCGGTACCGTCGTTATTTTGTATTACGCCGAATCCAGTCTGATGACTGAAATAGATAACGGTGCCAATAGGTGCCATGGCTTATCCCTCCCTCCCTAATGGGATTGTTTCTGTCTTTCCCGGCGCGGAATCCGTGTCCATGAATCCGGCCCGGCCAGGCCCGTTATGTGAACCGCACATGATATGATGAGTCCGCCATTCCCTTAGAACCCCGTTTGTTTCATTATGTGCCCGCTGTCGATCAACCGGCCGGTACATAACAGCACCGTTTGCAGAAAAAGGGGTCAAGATTCAGATCGTGTGGATAATCCGTCACGGTTATGCGTGGTGTTTCTGTCCGTTCTGTTACGACTGCCGCAGATTAAAATGATGAAGAGAATTTACAAATCAGTATGCACATAACGTGTCGGGATATCAATATCAATTGAATACGAAGATATTACGGGATAAAAGATGATACTATCCGAGTGACGGTATGTAAGAATGACAATTGATCCGCTTGCCCTTGAACCCCGACTCTGACAAATGCTGACACGATTGTAGTCGGCAGTCCTGATCGTCGGAGAATCACTGCAGTTGCCCGGTGGACGAGCCGCACGTTGATTATCGACTGCGTCTGCAGCAGAAAGTTTTACGGTTAACAGACATCGATTGTCTTTTCATCCCACAGACGAATCAGATAGTCTTTGTGATTTTCAAATTTAACCGCTTGATCTTCAACAACTTCTTCAGCTTCCTGAGATGACATTTCCCATGTTTGCCGGACGAAAGAAGCCACCCGGCCATAATAGAGTGGTGTCATCAGATCAACCAGCTTGTGGCGATTAATTTTCCATGCATGAAAGGTGGCGGCAAGTTCATAAAGGATACGAACCCAGGCATCGGTGGATAGATGAAAGTTAGTCGCGTCAAGCTTTGAAGAATTTTCAATATGGCGGAAGCTTTCTTCGGTGAAGATATCTTTCCACAGAGCTGAAAACTGCTGAAAACCGATCTTGAAGCTGTCTATTATCCGTTCAAGGTTGGTCGTCGCGGCCTCCGGTTCCATGCTGTCCTGGAAACCGAATGTTTCCAAGGATTCACTGCCCCTGACGTTCTTCCAGTAATATTCGTATTCTTCCATGAGATAAAAGATAGTCCAGATTACCTGGCGGAACATGGGTCCCAGATGCTGAGCCGGATCTTTTGCGTCGTGGATTTTAACGCCGAGGTTGGACTGGCATATCTTAAAATTATGGGTAACCACATTTGTCGTCATCCATATGTCAATGCCGAAGCGGGCCACATCCGTTTCCCACACATCCTGCTCAATGTAAAACTTGACTACATCATTTGAAAGAGCAAAATCTCCTCCAATCGGTTGCCGTATACGTTTTCCATAGAGTGCTCGCGTGAGATTGTAAACGATATTGTTGGTTATTGTCCCGTCATATTTATGTCTCACGTAGACGGGAGCCACGAATTGATAACCTTTGTCTATAACGGGATCGAGGAGATGTTTAACCCAGTCAGGAGTGATACTGCGAAGATCCGAATCGACGACGGCACATGCCTTAATTTTGAGACGACTTGCCGCTTCAAAAACCGATCTCAGAGCCGTTCCCTTTCCGGCCGGTCCCCGGTAAATCGTAACCACCTTCTCTTGCCACGGTTTTAGTTGAAACTCCTTGGCCACTTCACGGGTATCGTCGGTGGATCCGCCGTCAGCGATAAAGATCACACTTCTCTTGTCGTGGTAATGTCGAGCGAGACCGTGCGTTATCATTTGAATGACATGTTCGATGGTTTTTTCATTATTGTAACAGGGGATTCCCACCATGATGTCTGCGGATTCGATTTCTTCTATTCGTTTTGATCCATACGTTCTGAGTGCCGTATTGTATGACATGATACTGCCCTCCTATAAGATTGTTTTGGAAGTATATCACAAAGTCGATCCGCACGACAACTTGATCAATCCGAGAGAGCTGGAAAGCGGATTATGGAACGAGATGCACCTGTGACAAAATACGCTGTTGTGTAACTCCTTTTAATTGGCTATTAAGGTGACTAAAGTCTATGAATATGTAAT
>DSDU01000077.1 GCA_011056835.1 Deltaproteobacteria bacterium | reverse complement strand
TTTAGCTTTGACTCTGCCTCCATAGGGGGAATCTTTTTCGTCTTTGACTACGCCCACACGGATTCCATCGACTGCCCCATCATTCATGATCCAAACAGGCGTATACGCTGTTGTGCCAACAGGGAAAAATACCTGAGATGCTCCGACTGAAATCAGCTTTAAATACCCACCATCAGTTGTTACCACATAAAAACGTCTATCCTCTCCATTCGTCGCCGAACTTGCAGTAATTGTGTTGGCACCCACTTCCAATTTACCCGTGAGATCCAGATTTCCGATGGTTCGTGAAGCGTGAAGCGTGACGCCTCTTGAATTTGCGATAATCAAATTTTTTGGCCCGCCGGATGGAGGAAACTCCGCATCCGTGGTGGTTTGTGCGGATGATCCCGAATATTTCAGGAAGGCGCTTTCGCCATACGACAGCACATGATTTCCGAAAAATAAAACACCATCAACGACTTCCAGTGTCCCATTGACAACCACAGATTTCGAAAGTGTTACGCTTGTACTGTTATTCAGGATAAAATTATTGACCGCATCGGGCAACAGATTTCCTGTCATTTGGGCGACCGAACCATTGAAGCCGTAGCTTGAGGCGTTATCGAATGTCTTTGACTCTGTGTTTGCAATCGAACCATTAATACCCTCTTGATGCGCAGTGATGAGTGTTGCACCGGCTTTCAAATTGAAGCTTCCATTGCCCCGCAGAATGCTTGTTCCAATATCCAGTGTCGCGCCGCTGTCCACTTCAACCGGAAATCCGCCACTGCCAAAAGTCACATCAGAAAATGAGAGGTTCTGCGAATTTCCAACTTTTGTAAAAACAAACCTGGCGCCGCCAGGATTCGAATTTTGAGTCGTGGCGTTCGACAGCGATACATTTCCTTCGACATTCCAGACCGTTGTGCCGCTGCCGCCCTGTGAACCGCGACTGACCGAAAAATTCCCTCCGGTTACATCGATATTGCCATTCTGATTGATCGTGATCGTGGTGTTTGCATTGCCGGTGCCATTGGATGTGAACTGTCCGCCAGATTGAATAACATCGCCTTTGATGGTCACGGAGGCGGTCTCACCGGTCACGGGAGAGCACATCGAGAATCTGCCGGTTCCGGTGCTTTGCACAGTGATGTTCCCGCCGATGGTGTTTCTATTCCAGTTCATCGATAAATCGGCGGTTTGATCGAGGCAATTCCAAACGACATTGTAGAAATTTTGATTCCCGTTGGCCGGAGCGGATCCTTTCATGCCATTGATCAGGCATGTAGAACCGGGTCTCCAGGTTGCCGTCGGAATAGCACCTCCATCTTGCGCATGTTCGTATGATCCATTGTTCGCTAAATTCAAGATCGCCATATCGTCAGTGATCATGGAACCCTTATTCCTGACAGCGCCCTCGACCATCAAATCGGTTCCGACCCCGTTTTTTATTTTGAATGCGACGCCTTCATTGATTACGAGGGTTCCGCCGGAAGCCACAGTCAACTGATCTGCAGAGTCGGCTGCGGTGATCGTGACAGTGTGTCCGTCGAGAATCGTGATCGCTCCGTCCAAAATCGAGGGAACATTCGGGGCAGGGTGGACCCATGCGGCACCGTCATATTGCGCCCAGGTGGCGACATCGTTCCAATTGCCGGATTGAAAAGAATGAAATTCACCCACAGGCTGATAATAGTCTGTGCCGCTGTCAAAGGCTTCGACCTCGAAATAATAGTCCACGCCGTGGTTCAAGCTGCGAATGAACACGCTGTCTGCGTCGTAGATCATGTAGTTGTTGTACAATTTATCCGGAGCGATCCCATATCGGACGATGTATCCGTCTGCGCCCGCAACAGGGGACCAGCGGATCACCGCATCGCGTCCGTCCGCGGCATCGCGTTCTACGGTGACATTCGGAGCCGCTGTGAAAACAGCCTGCTCTGAATTTCCAAAAATTCTCAGACCGCGAACCGCGAAATATCCCATGCCTGGAGGAAGAAAAACATTTGTCAGTTTGATATAGCGGGCCCGGGCGGCCTGGGCCAGTTCAATGTAATCGTGGGGCACATCCTGTCTATTCTGACTCTTGTCCACAAGCACATCCCAGGAAATTCCATCCAATGATTTTTCGATGATATATTGTTGGTAAAGAACATTGTCCCTGCCGCGCACGATGCCGGGATTGGTCTTGTGTTCTGCGAAATTGACCTGGATCGCTTCAACGTTACATTCCTTTCCCAGATCAATCATCAGCCATTCGTTGGCATCGCCGCTCAGGGCGGACCAATACGTTCGGATTTCTTCGTCCACTGCGTTTTCAGGACCATAACCTTCCAAGGAGGATGAAGCCTGGATAAATTTCTTGTGAGACAGCAGCATCATCCCGGCAAAATTCTCCTCGATCGGATTGGCTTTCACGCCCGGATAATATTGCGGATAGTCGCCGAAATCCGTATTGGTGCGTATGTGGCCGTCCGCGTCGAAACCGACCGGATAAAGACTCAGCCGCCTTTCAAAGATATGTTTACCCGGTGTCGAGATGGTCAAGGTGCCGACATGCCAATATTGTCCGTCCTTGTCTTTAAAGGTAGCGCCATGACCTCCGCCCGAGACGAAGCCGGTCGGCTTGAAATCGACCGGACTGTAGGGAGCATATTCAAACGGGCCTAACGGTGAATCAGCCACGTAAACGCCGTTCGAGTAGGTTTTCCATTCTGTGCCGGGAGCCGAGTATTTCAAGTAGTATTTGTCATTCTCTTTGTTCATCCAGGCCCCTTCGATCCAGGGACGTATATCCGACTCGAAGACAACGCCTTCTCCTCGTCTTTCCCAACCGTGTGTCGCATATTTACCTGAACCAGCAATCAAGACGACTTGACTTCCGATTTCCTGAAAGGTCTTCGGATCGAGCTCCACACCGTAAATAATCGGATTGTCCTGCGCGAGGCCATGATACATATATAACCGTCCGTCATCGTCGAGGAAGAGGGCCGGATCTTGATAGCCTTTGGCTATCGGCATGTTGACCCACTTGCCCGATTTTGGATCGCCCGTCTTGTAGACTTGCTGGACGCCTTCTGAAGTGATAAAGAAGAGCGAATCTCTCATCGCCACGGCGGCCGGAGCATAGTTTGCGATATTTAATCCGGTCGGTATGATCAATTCCCAATTGCGGAGATCGGGCGAAGTCCAATACCCTCCGGAATGGGAAGCAAACAGATAATAATCGTCCTTGAATAACACAATCACCGGATCCGCGGCTTCACGGGCATCCACGGTTTCGTCCATAAACATATAATTCAGATCCATGGGATTACAAAAAGTCTGGGGGGCCTGCGCCGGCTGCGCCGATGCCAGTGTGCATAACAGCAGGCCAAAAGCCACGATCTGCAATCTTTTTATTGTCTTCATTGTGAAAACCTCCATAAGATGAAGTGACGTTTTAAAAAATAATAAAAAGACCTCATTTTATAACAAACATTTTTTTTGTTTCCACAAAATTATTTGCTCTGAGTGTGTACAAATAGAGCCCGCTGGCCAGATGCGAAGCATCAAACGGTACGGAATACGCACCGGCCAAAAGCTCTTTTCCTGCCAGTTCGCCGATTTCTTTTCCGAGAAGATTGGTCACTTTGAGAGAAACAAATGATTTATACGGCACTTTGAATCGGATCAGGGTAGAGGGATTGAACGGATTCGGGTAATTCTGTTGAAGCGAGAAGGAAGATAGAACGCCTTCTTTTTTTCGACTATCTTCAATACTGGAAATGGTTTGCTCGTCGTTAAATTTGAAACTTTTCATCCGAAATAACTGTTCGTTTTCAGCGCCTTTGAATCGTAAATATACATCATGTCTGCCTGAAATATTTCCGACACTTGCAGTAAAGTCAGCGTAGTTATTCCAACCTTCGGTATTTTCAATGTGGACTTCCGCAATTTTTTGCCCGGTATCAATCGAATCCAGCCACACTTCTACGGTGCCGCCCGAAGTCTCACTGGATGCAATCACATGGATTTGTTCGGGGTGTTTCCGGTAATCCACGCCTTGATCAGCCGGGGAGGTCATATTTCCAAATTCAATTCCGGCGTACAGCGCCCAGTCATCATTGTGGATGCCGCCTAAATAGACGCTGGTGGGGCTGACCCCAAAATGATTTGCAGGATTTTTTGCGGGAATATCGGTATAAGCATCCCGGTAAATATACAGATCGAAAAAGGCCGGCTTGCCTTTGACATAAAGTCCCTGTTGATTTCCGGTAAAATTATTGAATTGGGTTTGTTCGACATCGATGGCAGCGACGTTTATCGTTTCGCCAATCATGATCCAGGATAATCCATCGGCGCTATAGAATCCGGATACTTTATGTTCATCCCGGATTAATTTCAACCAGACTATGGCGCCAATCGTATTTTCAACTTCATACACGGTGTTTTGAAAACGACACGCCAACACATTTTTACCGTCGCTATTGACCGTACTAAACACTTTGGCCTGGTGCGTTTCTGGCCCATTTATAATCCATAAACCGGCTTCATCTCTGGCAGATTCAGGCTGGAAATCCACCCGCGTGATCAAAGCGTAGCTATGCTCGCCATCATTTTGAATAACGGTATTGCTTCCGCCGTAAGGTTGCAGATATAGCCAGCCTTCCCGTTCGGTAAGTGACCAGGTCCGATCGGGTGTATATCCAAGGAATGACCATTCCGGTTTCAGTGTTGAGTTCGTAAACATATCGGATTTGGGCACCATCCAGGGGATGCCGCTGCTGGGAAGATTAGGAGCCTGAACCGCATTATTGGATGGATATTGAATCACAGGGAAACCTTGCGTATTGTACGTCACCTGACAGAGCAAGCCTTGACGTCCCTGCGCTTTCCAACTGGTGCCGTGATAACTGTGGGCAATGACCCAGCTTGTGCCGTCATCGAGCAGGACCGCCGGGGAAATATGGTTCGGCGTGTTGAAGTTACCACTGGGACCGGTAAACATATTGCTATTACTGCTCACCACCGTCCAGGCCGATTTATCGGCGGTTAAGGTGTCACTGCGCATGACGTACTGTCTGCCAACGAGGTGTTGGGCAAAACTATAATAGTAGTAACCATTATATTTCCACATCACCGGTCCCTCTGCCCAGCCATACGGCAATGCCGGAGCCGGATTAAGCCAGGAAATATTAAGCACAACGCCGGTGGGTTGACCATCCTGACCCAATTCGACGATATGATTATTGGGTTCACCGGCCTTGGTGAGTAAATACCATTTGCCGTCGTCGTCAATAAATATAGAATTATCTCTGCCTAAACCTGCTGGCATACTGGCGGGGACGCGCACACGGGTCGGCGTGCTCCACGGCCCTTCGGGTTGATCTGCTGTTACGAAATACATGGCGTCTTTGCCGAAGTAGTGCCAGTAAACCCCGTTGTATAAAACCATGTGGCCGCCCCAGATCCCGCCGCCCGGACTGTCACCGTAGGTGGTCCACGAAGCGGAAACCGGCTGGGCGATCACTTCCCAGTGAACCAGATCCGTAGAGCGGTAAATTTTAGGGGTGGGATTGAATGAAGAACCGGATGTATAAAAGTACTTTCCGATCTTTGTCAATGTCGGGTCAGGATGGTCGCCCGGAATGACCGGGTTCACGTAGGTGGAAAACGAAGGCGATTTTCCATAGAGATAACTGCCGAAAATGAGAAAAAATCCAAGTAGTATTACAACTCTTTTCATCGTTTTCCCACCACTTTTTTCTTGAAGAACGTTCTACATAAAAATAAAAATGGTCTTCGGATTCTATAAGCTCCTCACGCATTTTGGGAGAAGAGTTGCCTGAATACCAAAAAGAATCCGAAAGACCATTATGAC
>DSDU01000235.1 GCA_011056835.1 Deltaproteobacteria bacterium | reverse complement strand
TTCCATGCCTGGTCCATCAGCCGGGCCGCCCATTCAATGGATTTTTGTCTCCCCGTGTGGTCGTTGTCATGAATCATGATGGCAAAACCGTAGACATCTCCCACTTCGGGATAGATGGGTCCTTTAGAAGCCGTGGTGACCCATTCCCACATGAGCCGGCATTCAAGGACATAGCCTTCGTCCGTCAACTTGCGGGCATAGTCTTCGCGAGTGGGCCTTTCGGTCTCCGTCCAACCGCCGCCAGCGGTTTCGACAAGATTCCGGACGCCACCCCACAGTGATTCATCGACATCGATACTGTCCATGCAGGTCATTGTGAAACAAAAAACTTCACCTGTGTTATCCACGAAGATATCCGGATCGATTTTAGCGTCGAAGCAGTCGTTCTGCCACCATGTCGTGTGGTTTTGGTTTACAATGTCGTCAGAAACCTCTACGTAGACGTAAAGATACGTCTCATCCCAGGCAGAGTACCAATTCGCGGAAAGGTCTATATCGTCGAAGGGCTGCGGTCCGTTGTCGTTAAAAGCCTCTGACGGTATCCAAATCCAACCGTCTTCGGGGCCGGTCAACGTGTTGTAGTAGGCGTCTTTCTCCGCATCGATCTTGATCTCGAACGCGTTCGCGTAGACGGCCGATGAAAAAAGCAGCAAGAGGCAGACAAATATGCGACTCGATTTCATGGTGATTTCTCCCTTCCATTTGAATTTAAATACCCTTTCAATTTTGGAATGCCGACTTCTTTCCCACGCATTCCCATGGGATCGAAAGATACACAGAATGCCATTTCTTGGGAAATTCCTTCACCTCCTTTCCTTGATATGATTAATCAATGATCACCGCAAAAGACGGTGGCTTGTCCCTCTATTGAGTGATAATTTGGTTACTTCGTTCACAATTTTGATTCCTGACGTTGGTTATTTGATGAGCGTCATTTTCCGGGTAATCACCTGTTCTGTAGTCTCAAGCTTGTAGAAATAGATGCCGCTGGTTAGCTCGACGCCATTAAACTGAACTTCATGATTGCCGGCAGTCTGAATCCCATCCGCCAGAACCGCCACTTCCTTACCCGTCAGATCATACACACAAAGTCTCACCTTGCCGCTGACCTTCAGGGCGTAGGCAATCGTTGTGGTTGGATTGAACGGGTTTGGATAGTTCTGAGAAAGGTTTTGTCGGTCGGGTAATGTTTGTTTTCTTTGTCCGACACTCGAAGTTATTTCTCGATAAAGTTGCATAACTTCGGCCTCTTCCAGGGGCACATCGTATATCCGCACATCATCGATATACCCTGTAAAATGCCTCTCTGTCGGATAAATACCGTTCGCACTGGCTCGCGCGCCAATCGCCCATCCTCTATCAGACTCAGTCACGGCTCCAACTTCATCTATCGCGTCAGCAATCCATTCTCCGTTTAAATACAGAGTCCATAATGCACTGCCGGTGTTGTATGTACCGACAAGATGAATCCACGTGTTGAGTTCATCGACGAGGTCGAAAGATTTGACCATATGGTCTTGATTATCGTAAGAACCGCACCAGAATTGTGAGGGATGACCATTCCCGTCGAGTCGCAGGACAATCTCTCCCGCTCCGTGTCCTTTAACAATAATGTTATGCCACTGGCCGGTCGCCGCGTCGGTTTTTACCCACGCCGCAAGGGTAATATCTCCTACAATTTGTAATATCTCGGGATCTCCAATATCTACTGCGCCTTGTTGGTCCTCAAATTGAAGGGCAAAACCAGTGCCTGTGGGCGTATCCGTGGTCCAGGTTACACCGCTTTCCCAAATCGTTCCGTCATTTCCATTATCCGACACATCGGCCGTGATAAAACCTGTTCCTTCATCAAACGGCCAATGTCCGACAGGCTGGGGGAGCTGTGCATACGATTTGGCCGCCAGAAAACAGACCATAAAAACCAGTAATAACCTACAGCTTGACATTGTAACCTCCTCTTTTCTCAACCACCTCTTTCTTTTTGAATGCCGACTTCTTTCCCATGCATTTTCATGGGTTCGATAGATACATATCATACCGCTTCCGGGGAAATCCCTTCACCTCCTTTCCTTGATAAAATTCATGAATGACCGCCGCAAAAGACGATGGGTTGTCCCTCTATTGACCGATAATTGAGTTACTTCCTTCCCATTTTTTTGATTCTTGCCGTTGATTATTTGATGAGCGTCATTTTTCGGGTAATGACCGGGTCTACGGTCTCTATCTACCTGCACGACGGAGTGAGCCGATAATGCGAAAATCATAATGAGGATTGTTTTCTCCCTCATGCAATTTTTAACGATTCGGTTCAGTCATTCAATAGCAACGGCGCGAATTCATTCAAGCATCTGCGCCAGGCATGCCATTTTTGAAAATCAATCTCAAAAACAGATAAAGGCTTTCTTTCCACACCTCGAAATCATGATGCCCTCCGGGTATTACATAATATATGTGGGGAACCCGGTGGGCGACCAGATAATCATGGGTCCGCCTGCTGAATACGATGAGATTGTCCTGATCTCCGCAGGAGATCCAAAGCAGCCTCAGTTTTTCTCTGGTTTCCTCCGGATCGGGGATCAACTGATCGGGGACTCTGGTGTTGGGAGCGGAAGAAAATCCGCCGACCCAGGCGAATACATCCGGATTGCCCAGGCCGAAATTCAAGGATTGACCGCCGCCCATCGACAATCCTGCGATGGCGCGGCTTTCGCGCTCCCGGATCACCGGATATTTCTTCTCGATGAAGGGGATCAGGTCCTTGAGCAGATCCTGTTCGAAGGCGGCAAAGGCTTCCACTTTTTCCTGATCAAAGAGATTCCCGACGGCACGGTCATCCTTCATGGCCCGGCCGTTGGGCATGACGACGATCATGGGTTCGATTTTGTTTTCCGCGTACAGGTTGTCCAGAATCACCTGAGGAACGCTGCCATTCAGCCATTCCTTTTCATCTCCGCCGATGCCGTGGAGGAGATAGAGTACCGGATATTTGTTGGTTTCCGAGAATTCCGGAGGAGTATAAATGACAGCCTTCCGTGTCGTTCCAACCGTCCCCGACGCGTAACGGACGGTATCGATTTCTCCGTGTGGGACATCCGTACGCAAAGAGTCGAACTCCCCCGGGGGGGGGTTGGATGAAATCTTGGGCATTCGCGCAGGCGTAAAACGCAAATAAAACCGGGATTACAAAATGGTTCATCGGATTTCCTCGGGTTTTCATTTCAATAGAAGCAGCTTTCGGGTTTGCCTGAAATTCCCGCCCGTCAACAATCGATACACATACAATCCGCCCGGAAGATTGCCGGCGTCAAACAGGGCTTCGTACGTTCCCGGTTGGCGAACGCCCTCGAACAATGTGGCAATTTCCTGTCCGAGAAGATCATAAACCTTCAGGCTCATGTGACTGCTTATCGGCAATTGATAACGGATCACCGTTGCGGGATTGAAGGGGTTTGGATAATTGTCGTACAGCATGAATCCGTCCTGGATCTGATGATCGGTTTTCTTTACAGCACTTGGTCCGGTCAAAGAGTCATGGATTCTGAAATAATCAAAATCCACATATCCGCCCGTTGCGATTGTCGCATAATTGAAGAGCGCAAAACGATATCCCATAAAGTGAGACAGTTCATAAGACATTTGGAGCGTATTCCCGATGGCTTTCCATTCGGCGCTGTCGAGACTGTAATAAAAATAGGCCCGATCTCTTTTATTTTTATAATCACAGGCAATCTTCAAAAAAATAGTATCCTGATCGAGCGGAATGCTTTCCACTTCCCGGGTGGCGCTGGTACGGGCATTCATCATGACCACAGATTTGGACGTTCCGGACATTTTGACGCCAACAAAGCCATAATATTGTTGCAATGCTCCAAGACCCGAGACATCCCCATCCTGCATGTGGCTGACATCCATCGCGATTATTCCCGAACATTCGGGGCCAAATGTTCTTTGCGTCAGCGTATTTTGCGTATTAACAAAATTTTTATCAATTCGTCCGTTTGTTATCCTCAAAAAACCGGGACGATCAGTAACTGACCAATAATTATCATCGGGATTATGGTTCCACTGCCATACCAGTGGCAGCTCAGAATCCCAGTCAAATTCATCGGAAGCGACGATTTTGGGTATTCCATAATTTTCTGCCGGAATGTCGAGATCAGCAGGCACCCGACCATTCACTCCGAGCACCGGCCAGCCCTCTTCCCATTTGACAGGCACCAGAAAGGGGATTCGACCGACGGAACCGCAATCCTGAAAAAGCATCGCATACCAGTCTCCGCCGGGGGTGTCCACGAGTCCGCCCTGTGCGATGCCGTTGTACCGCAATGCGATCCTTCCTTCGTAGGAACCGGTCAGGCTGTCGGCGCGATAGACCAATTGGGTGCGCATGCTGCCGGCCGGCCATGATATGAGAAATACATAATACCTGCCGTCCACTTTATGGATATGCGAGCCTTCAGCCTTGACATAGAAATTGGATCCTGCTATTTGACTGGCCTTGGGAATCAGCATGCGATTCAGCCCTCCCGGCTGGATCGCCGTGACATCCGGGGTGAGTTCGATGATCCGGATGTCGTCCACGCCATACACCAGGTACACACGGTCATTGTCAAAAAACAGGGAAGGGTCATGATAGGCGGTTGGAAGGGTATAGGAGGACCAGGATCCGTTCTCGATATCCCGGGTTTGATAGATATGCGTCCTGCCGGTCGTATAGGAAAAGGTCACGACATAAAAAGTATCCTGATGATACCGGATGCTGCTGGCCCAGGACCCCCTGCCGTACGCATCCTGCCCGTTCCGGAGAGCCATCGCGTCATTGTCGGCGAGGATATCATACGCATAATTGACAATCTCCCAATTGACCAGATCATCGGATTTCATGATCGGGACACCGGGATTCATGTGCATGGTCGTGCTGCTCATATAGTAGGTGTTGCCAACGCGAATGACAGAAGGGTCGGGTACATCGGCCCAGAGGATCGGATTGCGGGCTTTTACGCCGGGTTCCTGTGCATTTATCATCCCGATTGAACCAAGGCATAGAAACAGCATTGAAACAAATATGAACATTTCAGTTTTTTTTACCATAGCATGTTGCTCCGTCATAATCAGACATTTTTTCAAAATCGTTCTGCATCAAGGTGCTGAAGAAAAATTCGTCACAGTTCAGTACTTCATTTATCCGGGCAATCCGTCTTTACCGTCAATTATTTAATCCTGGTTGGCAAAAACATGGCATATTTCCTTATTTGAGCAATGTCATTTTTCTCGCCTTGACAAAGTCTTTCGTGATCAACTTGTAAATATAAATTCCCGAAGCCATATTCTCGGTATCCCATTCGACCGTGTGATCGCCGGCGTGCAACTTGGTATCAACCAGTGTCGCAACTTCATTGCCGAGCAGGTCATAAATGACGATCTTTGCTTTAGAATCTGCGGCAAGCGTATACCGAATCGTCGTCGAGGGATTGAACGGATTCGGATAATTCTGGCTCAAGCGATATTCCAGGGGCAGGCTGGCAGGATAATCGTCTACGGCTGTCACTTCTCCAAAAATACCGACGCCGAATGGCCCGAGATCCGTAATACCGCCTCGCGCAACGGTATAGGGTCTTGAGATCAGTTGCAAGGTATAATCACCCGTTCCGGCTTCGGTTGAATCGGTTAAATTGAATATCCTCGCGTTTTTTGCGCGATTGGTTCTAAAATCGGAAGTCTCCTGTGAAGTCCATCCAAACTGAAGTGTATAATCGCCGCCGCCCGGCGTATCTTCAATGATATTCCATTTAGCTTTGACTCTGCCTCCATAGGGGGAATCTTTTTCGTCTTTGACTACGCCCACACGGATTCCATCGACTGCCCCATCATTCATGATCCAAACAGGCGTATACGCTGTTG
>DSDU01000068.1 GCA_011056835.1 Deltaproteobacteria bacterium | reverse complement strand
CACTAGTGTCCGGAATAATCGATAAATAAATTCAGTTGGTTATCGTTTCCTGGTTTTTCTGTTGTGGAATCGTAAAATGTAAGTAGTTGATTTATCATTGTTCTTTCAAAGATCGACACGCTCAAGACCTGTAACATAGTGTAGAGACTGGCCTGGATATTGAGCTTTTTTCGGATAATGGCCACAAGCAGATAAACGGATACCGCAATCCAGATTTGCGCTTTGGCGGCGTTTTCCGAGGTGCCGTAAAAGCGCTTGATGCGCAGGTTCTGTTTGATCCATTTGAAGAAGAGTTCTATCTGCCACCTCTGCTGGTAAAGCTTTGCAATGACGAGGGCGGGTAAGGTGAAGTTGTTGGTCAGGAACACTAAGGTTTTGCCTGTCTCGGCATCGTGATACTTCACCCGTCGAAGCTTTTCGGGGTAATCTCTGGATGGAAAGCGTCCGGACAGCAGAACGGACTGGTCGCAGATCAGGCCGGTATTCCGATCCACCGCGTGGGAGTATACCCTGCGGCATTTCAGGTTGGATTTGGCCCGGATAACGAAGAAAGCCGATGCCCGTGTTATGGCATGAAGTCTGACAAAATCGGTGTATCCTCGGTCCATGACGTAAAAGGCACCAGCCTCCAGCGGCAGGATATCTAAGACGTTGACCTCGTGAAGTTTGCCTTCGGAGATGTGGATGAAGGTTGGAATATGACCTCGCAGATCTAAGAGCGTATGAAGCTTGATCGCACCTTTGCTTTGCCGGTAACTGGCCCAGGGAAACATGGACAAGCAAAGATCGATGGTCGTGGCATCCAGCGCATACACCGTCTGCTCCAGATCGAGAACGGTCGGCTCGTCTATATAAAGCTTCCGGGCGATACCGATCAGGTAATGGGCGAAGTCGGCGTACATGCGCCAATCGCGGGTTTCGTTCGCCTCGGCCGGGGTGCTTCGGGATACTCTGCCCCGTATGCCCATATGATAAAGCTTCTTGTTCTGGGATCGAAGACAGGCCTCGATATCCCGAAGGCTCTCGCGGTAGGTCAACTGAGCGAAGGCCATGACTCGAAACTGATCGAGACATGTGAAGCTTTTGACGCTGAAGTTGCCCTGATACTTCTCGACACATTGATGGAAGTTCCTCAGAGGCATGAAGTTCATGACTTGGGTGAAGACGAGCGGTCCTGCGTACATAGGAATCCTTTCCCGGAGAAATAGTCGGGAAAGTATGGCAGGCAATGCTGCTAATTTTCAAGTCGATGAAGGTCATTTTTCTTTTATTTGTAAATATTAACAATCACTTATTTGTGGTTAGATTTAATTATTCCGGACACTAGTGATCTGATATATTAAATTTCAGGAAAAGCTGTCCTTCAATAATGAATTTATATCCATAATGATCTCGCCATGCATGTGTATCAGTTTAGAGGAGCATTATATGAGTTTAATAGTGGCAAGGGATATTTATAAGGATTATCAGGTTGGAGAGGTCAGCTTGCGGGCATTGAGAGCCCTTAATTTTGAGATCGAACCCGGTTCGTTTCTATCTTTTGTAGGTCCCTCGGGCAGTGGAAAGACCACCCTTTTGAACCTTATCGGCTGTCTCGATATTCCAACGAGCGGCAGTTTGACTATCGCCGGCACCGATGTGCTACGTCTCGACAGAAAAGGAAGAGCGGCATTCCGAGGAAGACACATGGGATTTATCTTTCAGGATTTCAACCTTATTCCTGTTCTTACTGTATATGAAAATATTGAATATCCCCTTCTCATGGTTCAGAATGTTCCCTCAGGAGAAAGGAGTCGACGCGTTATGGACCTCCTGGAATCAGTCGGAATGATGGAACAGAGAGACAAATATCCAGATCAGATCTCAGGCGGCCAAAAACAGAGAGTCGCCGTCGCCAGGGCATTGGTTACGGAACCTGAACTTGTGCTCGCCGACGAACCGACAGCAAATCTCGACAGTAAGACTGCCTATATGATTATTGAACTCATGAAAGCGATGAAGGAGAAATCGGGGACGACCTTTATCTTTTCCACTCATGATCAGAAGATAGTGGGAGCGGCAGAAATACTCTATACTTTAGAGGATGGAACAATCGTCGACAGGAAAGAAATGGAAGAAAGTGACCATGTATAATCTCTTCAAGATTGCAATCAGAAATCTCATGAGATACCGAAGAAGAACGCTCCTTACGTCCTCGCTTATCATGATCGGTGTCGTTTTTGTTCTTGTTTTTGTCGCTGTTACAGGCTCCATCAAGAGTCTTCTCATCGGACAGATCACCGACTCCATGCTCGGCCACCTTCAGGTCCACAAGAAGGGATATGTGGCATCCATCGACAACCTCCCCCTCACTATCACACTGACTCCAGAAGCAGTGCAAACGATAGAGAATGTGATCAAAGACATCTCCGAGGTCGAGGCATATTCAATGCGAATCAAATTTGGCGGCCTTTTCAGCAATTATAAAGAGACAACGAATATCCGCCTGAATGGTGTCGTTCCGGAGAGTGAAATAAAAACGATACCGCTTTTACCGGAAAGGATCATTGCCGGCAAGTACGATCTTAAAGAGGGAAACATTCTTATACCTGAGCTTCTTGCCAAGGGAATGGAAGTAAGTGTGGGAGACACCATCGTGGTGATTGCTACCAATAAGGACGGGTCCGTAAACGGGAAACAGTTCACCGTGGCCGGCATCCTTGAAAGCGTTACCGGACCGGGAGGTCGTGACGGCTATATCAATATAGAAGATGCCGCTGAAGTGTTGAGAATGGATCAGAGAGAAATAAGCGAGGTAGCCCTGAGACTCGGAGATTTCACAATGTTGCACGATGTATATCTATACCTCACGGACTCACTTTCCGGGGAAAAGAATGAAGCGGGGAATCCGATGTTCGAGGTTCATACATGGGAAAGTCTTTCCCCTTTCCATAACATCTCACAGATGATAGACATCATGACATTCTTTATCAAGATCATGCTCATTGCCATGGTCCTTGTCAGCATCATGAATGTCATGATCATGGCGGTGTACGAACGAATGCGCGAGATTGGCACCATCTCTGCAATAGGAACGATGCCGGGAAAGATTCTTTCCATGTTTATCTTGGAGGGGCTTTCCATCGGCATCCTCGGTACGATTGTCGGTAACGCAACAGGCTGTGCGATAATATATATTTTAAATATTTCCCATATTACCTTCAATTTCGGCCGGCAGACAGGGCTTCTACTTCAACCCCATGTCGGTGCAGCCGATCTTCTTACGGTTTCGGTAATCGTAATTGTCGTGTCGGTGGTGGCAAGTCTCCAGCCTGCGTTGAAGGCATCGCGAATGGAACCGATTTACGCGCTCCACCATGTTTAGAAAGGAATTTTCACCATGAGAAAAATCATAACAACACTATTGCTGATCCTCGCAGCTGTTCCGTCATGGGCGGCAGAAGGTAACAACCTGCTTCTCCAGATTGACAGAAATCTGAATCCCGACTCATATGAGGCATACAAAAAACTGATCAATATCGAACCTAACGGTAATAAAAAGGAGTTTGTACTCTTCACCGTTAAGAAAGGAAAAGATAAGGTAGCTGCAATGTTCCTTTCACCGGCAAGCGAGAAAGGGCGAAGCACGCTCAGGCTGGGCGAAAACATGTGGCTTTATATTCCCAATATAGGGAAGCCGATCCGTATCACCAGCCTCCAGTCGGTTGTGGGAGGAGTCTTCAACAACTCTGATATACTGCGGCTCGACTACACGTCAGAATATAATGTTGAAACAGTGGGGGATATGGGTAGTGAATACATCCTTTACCTCAAGGCAAAGACCAGAACCGTTGCCTATGACAAACTGAAAATGTGGGCAGACAAGAAAACGCTCGTCCCCCTTAAGATCGAGTGCCTCACCGAAGCTTCCATGCTTGTAAAAACTATATATTTTAAGGATATAAAAGAGTTCGGCGGCGGAATCATGCGGCCATCGGTCATCGAAACGGACAGCCCCCTCTACAAGGGATACAAGTCTATCATGATCTTCGCGACAATGAAGGAACGGGAACTCGACGACGAAGTCTTTACCCTGATCTTTATGCCGAATCTCGATTCACTCCGCTGACAATATGAAATCGATAGCATGTATACTTTTAATCCTTCTTCTGCCGTTTCAGGCCACGGCACAGGGTGACTATTCCTTCGATTTGTCGGAAATAGAAAAGAAACCCTACACATTCGGTGGCTACCTTGAACTGACGCCGGAAGTCTTCTGGCTTGATCACGACGCGGCCTTTTACGATCTCAATTTTTATGACAAAGGTGAAAAAGATTATCTCGACGAATACTTTCTTAAGCTGTCGATGCACGGAGGGTATACAAAGGGAATTTCAGAGATTTATGTCCGCGGGAACATCAACAGAACGGAATCGCACATAGACACCGGCACAGACATTACCATTGATGAGGGATACCTGTCATTCAAACCGTCTTCCACTCTCAACATCAGTATCGGTAAAAAGATGATCATGTGGGGGAAGGGATACGCCTGGAACCCTGTCGGATTTGTCGGAAGGCCTAAAAACCCCGACGACCCAGACCTCGCCCTTGAAGGGTATATCGTGGCTACGGCGGATTACATAAAGAGCTTCTCGGGCCCCCTCAGGGCCATGGCGGTCACGCCCGTGATCATTCCCGTCTACGACCATATCAATACCGATTTCGGCACCCGGAACAAGATAAATTATGCCGGCAAACTTTATTTGCTCCTCTATGACATGGACATCGATTTCATGTTTCTAAAGGGAGACAGCAGACCTTCCCGATTCGGAATGGATTTTTCCATGAACATCACGTCAAACTTCGAGATCCATGGCGAACTGGCCCATATCGATAACATCACACAAAAGACCATCAACAGGAACGGCACGATTACACAGTCAACCACTGATATAGAAAGCTACCTTCTCGGCATTCGATACCTGACAGAGACCGATACGACCTTTATCTTTGAATACTACCGGAACGGTACGGGATTCACCGTTGGAGAAATGAAAGAATTCTTCGGTCTCGTCGACAACGGTATGAACGACTATCGTTCGTCAGCTGATGAAACACGCCTGCGGAAAGCACGGGCGGTGGCAGAGGGAAGTTATGGAAGGCGGAATCCGATGAGAGACTATTGCTACATGCGGATTTCACAAAAGGAGCCCTTTGATATCCTTTATTTTACCCCGTCGGTTACGTGTATCTACAACGTCAATGACGATAGTTTTTCCCTTTCTCCGGAACTCCTCTACACGGGTATCACAAACCTCGAATTACGGCTGAAAGCCGGTTTTATCGTGGGATCTGAAAACACTGAGTTCGGTGAGAAACAGAATGATTATCGTATTGAACTGAGGGTGCGCTATTACTTTGATGCAGCAAAATGATTGAGGTAAAGCTGACAGCGGGTCGGATCTTCGTTTGGGTTAACATATGTAACGCTTAATTTATTATATGTTATCATCCAGGTAATGTTCTTTACGAAGGATTAATTGTAATTGTGAGTACATCATCAAAGTGTTTTTGGAGATAGAGATCTAAAGCCATAAATATTTGTAAATAATTACGCCGACAGATTGTTAATAGCATTCGGTATCTTAAATGAGGGCATGGTGTTGACAATTGCAGCCAAAGGGAGGCTATCTTTCGAACCAAAAAAATGCATGTATGAAGATGCCCCCGCCGCAATAAAGGGATCCTGTGACATGAAGGGTGTCTCCAATATGAGAGCAGTTGAAGCTAATAAAGGCATATCATCAGTGAAAGGCGGTATTATTTAGAGACGATAGTATCATGCCGACATCGATTCTTAGAAAGTTATTTCAGGAAGAATATTGCAGTTTTAAAATTATTTTGTAACTATTCAGCACAAAAAAGTTTCGTTCTTTGAAAAAAGTTCTTGACACGGTTTTTGGGTAAATTATCAAAAATTCGGGTACAGTAACACCTTGCCCATAATCATGGTTTGAAGGTG
>DSDU01000074.1 GCA_011056835.1 Deltaproteobacteria bacterium | reverse complement strand
TTGCCTGAATAACAGCGTTACATCTGTACAATCAATGCGTTATTTGCCGCTTAAAAAGGCACCGACGGTGAGGTATGCTTTTTTTAAAGAACAACAGGCGCTAAGGAAACTCTAAACTCTAGACACATTATAAAGCCGAAGATATTCGTAAGTGTTGATGCAAGGTCATAAGAAAACCGATCAATCTTTTGACCGTATGCAATATGGTGCATTCAGAATAATATTCCGATTTCATTACATAAAGGAATGAGAAACAATCAGCCGGCACTCACGGCATTGTTCATGGAGCAGGATAATAATGCTGTGACTCGAGCCCGCAACAGAAATATTATCAGCAATATCAAAATGATAGATTTCCGGCATATCGATCGCTGGAACGTGAGGCATGATTCTGTTGTCAGTTTCGCGTCATGAACATCACCTGTAAAGGGCAAACCACACCGAAAGGGTGGGACGCAAAGCCACTGGCCTAAACCTCGAATATTTCGGGATACGGCAGCAGGGTTGCCAGGCGATATTGGCATCTCCGTATGCTGATATTCGCACGGCGAATAAATCACACATATGGAGATGCAGCCATGATTCACTGTTGCTTACAAAAAAATACACGATGGGGATTATCATGTCTTCCTGTTATACTCTTCGCTGTTCTTATCGCTTTGTTTACATTCTCTCCTGTAAACATCCACACTGCCCTTGCCGCTGACGTTACCCTGCAATGGGACCCGAATCCGGAACCGAATATCGCCGGGTATAAAATCTATTACGGCACCCAAAGCGGAAACTATACGACCACACTGGATGTCGGCAATTTCACATCGTGCGTCATCTCAGACCTTGACCCGGGACAGACCTATTTTTTTGCTGCAACGGCATATAATACTGATAGTTATGAGAGTGATTATTCAAATGAAGTCAGTTATTCTGATTCCTCAACCGAAATCATCAACCAACCCCCCATCGCCGATGCCGGACCGATGCAGACCGTGGCGGAAGGGACTTTCGTAACCCTCTCCGGAGTCAATTCGTTCGACGCTGATGATGGGATTGCATCATATGCATGGACTCTTATCAATGGTCCTTATGTGGAAATTTCAGGTACATCAACTCCTCAAGCAACCTTCTCCGCTCCTGAAGTGGAAACTGACGGGCTGTCTCTTACCTTTGCTCTGACGGTAACAGATTACAGCGGACAATCCTCAACAGACACCTGTATAGTAAATGTCACCGCACTGAATGATCCCCCCGTAGCCGATGCAGGCCCTGATCAAACAGTCAGCGAGGGCTCAACTGTGATCCTGAATGGTTCGAATTCGACTGATCCGGATGACGGCATCGCGTCATATCTGTGGACACAGAAAGACGGTCCTGCAGTGACACTGTCCAGCACGACGGCGGCGCAACCGACCTTTACCGCTCCCGACGTCGAATCAACTGGAACAACATTAGTATTTCAATTAACGGTAACTGACGGCACGGGGCTGGAATCGGCAGATACGTGCGTCGTCAATGTTGTCAATGTCATATCGAGTGATATCCCGCCGGTGGCTGACGCGGGAGCCGATCAGACCGTTAACGAGGGAAGCACTGTTACGCTCGATGCGACACATTCATATGATCATGATGGATCGATCGTTTCATACCGGTGGACACAGGTCGGAGGTATCGCAGTAACGCTGTCAAATCCAATGGCGGCAACAACGACATTTACTGCACCGGCTGTCAATTGGAAGGGCAATTTACTCACCTTCGAGCTGACCGTCACCGACGACAACGGGCTGCAATCAACAGATTCATGCACCGTTGCCGTTGAAGACACACGCATCGATACGACAAGTACATCATTACCGCCCGGACAGCAAAAAAAGATAAAATAATACTTCTCGATGCAATGCAGAAGGAACATGAACAGCAGTAAAATTTTCATTCCGGGAAATCATCGTGATTCATGATAACCTTAAATCAGATTATTATATGTCGTCTGCTGGACCGATGGGAGCGAAAACATTGCAGATGACTGTTTTTCAACAACCTCTTAAAGATTCCACCTCTGTGTTCGTCTCAATCTTCATTTGACTTCCTCAAGGCTAACTGTCATCATGGCGGTCAAATCAAATAGTGACTTTATAACACGAATGTTTTGAGAAGTATCCGGTTTCGCAGCCTTCCTTTACGGTTACCTTTTGTTTTCGGAGGTCGTTTATGAAAAAACATTATCCACTTGCAGCCATACTTGCGTTTTTCGGCATATGCTTCTACATGTTTTATGACTTTTATATGGATGCAAAAAAGCAGGCTGTTGATGAACTGAACAGCCGACAGAAGATTCATGCCGCCCAGGCGGCCAGGGGAATTGAAGAATACTTCGATGACTGGTTCCGCCATCTGAAAATTATTTCGAAGGACGACAGTATCATTGTTTTCGATGATGAAGGAAAAAAGATACTTGGGGAAATTTACCATGAAAACAAAGGAAAGATACTTGGTGTAACGCGGGTGGATGCGCAGGGAAAGGTCATATATACGGTCCCCATCGATGAGACTGTCGCAGGTACCGACATATCGCATCGGAAACACATCCGGGAGATCATGAGCACACACCGGCCGGTCGTTAGCGATGTCTTCACCTCCGTGCAGGGATTCGATACTATTGCCATTATCGTTCCCGTCTTCACGGGGGAAATTTATGTCGGATGCATCGGCGTTCACATGCATTTTCAGGAAATCGGCCGGCGATATCTGGAAGACATAAAAATCGGGACAACGGGATACGCCTGGATGACGAGCAGTGACGGCATCGAACTGTACTGTCCCGTCCCGGGACATGTGGGCAAATCAGTGTTTGAGAATTGTAAGGATTTTCCTTCCATTATTGCCATGGCACATGAAATGCTCCAGGGCAAACAGGGAATAGCCTCATATAGCTTCGACAAAATTCGCGAAGACACGGTGGAGCCGGTGACAAAGCATGCCGTCTACATGCCGGTCAAGATCGGAAATACCTTCTGGTCCATTGTAGTGGCGGCCTCGGAAGTCGAAGTTATCGCTGCGCTAACGGATTTCAGAAACAGGCTCATCGTTCTCATCGGGTTACTTCTGGCGGGCGGCCTCCTCTTTTCCTACTATGGAGTGAAAGCATGGAGAATCATCGACGAAGAAGAGAAACGAAAAAAAGCGGAACGGGCATTGCAGGAAAGCGATAGGCGGTTGAGGGGAATCGCTTCCAATCTTCCAGGCGTGGTCTATCAGTTCTATGCACGCGACGACGGCACCATGGGCCTTTACTATGTGAGTGAGCGGTCGGAAGAAATCCTGGGACTCGAAAACACCCCTGATGATTTCTTTGAGCGCTTTAGCACCTGCATCGTACCGGAAGACCGGGAACGGTTCCTTGAATCAATTCTCGACGCGGTCCGATCTCACAGTCAGTGGACTTTCGAAGGAAAATTCATCCGGCCGAACGGGAAAGGACTGTATGTCCGGGGAATTTCCCAACCGGAACGGCGCGACCATGAGATTGTTTTTGACGGTATGTTGCTCGATATAACTGAAAGCTGGCGGGCGCAGCAGGCCCTTCGTGAAAGCGAAGAACGGTACCGCCTTCATTTTCAATCAGCCTCGGATGTTATTTACACGATCAGCAGTGATTTGAAAGTGATGACGGTTACACCGAACGTTGAGACTCTTGTCGGGTTCACGCCTTATGAGTATATCGGCAAGTCGGTACTCGATATCCAGGGTCTGTTCACCCCTGCCTCCTGGGACAAGGTACTCAAGGATCTCTCAAGACTATTGGACGGTGAGACCATCTCTTCGGCGGAATATGAATTTATCACTCGAGACGGATCGATACGATTTTGCGAGGTCAGCGGAACTCCCATCATCCGCAACGGGACCGTCGTATCCGTGGTTTCAATAGCCCGCGACGTGACTGAGCGCAGGATCGTCGAAGACGCATTGAAGGAATCCCGGCAGCAGCTCTTCGATATTATAGACTTCCTTCCTGATGCAACCCTGGTTATCGACACTGACGGCAAAGTCATTGCCTGGAACAGGGCAATCGAGGAAATGACCGGCGTAAAAGCTGAAAATATGCTGGGAAAGGGAAATTATGAATATGCCCTGCCGTTCTATGGAGAAAGAAGGCCGATCCTCATTGATCTGGTTATTCAGCCGGAAGATAAGATTGAAAAAAAATATATTGGCATTGAAAGGAAACTTCTCACATTGCGGGGCGAGACCTACATGCCGGCCCTGAGAGGCGGCGAGGCCTATCTTTTGGGAACGGCCAGCGTTCTTCGCGATTCAAAGGGAAACATCGTCGGTGCGATCGAAACAATCCATGACATTACGGAACGGCGCCATGCCGAGGAACTGTACATGACCCTGGCTAACAGCGCTCAGGTCGGGGTTTATATCGTGCAACAAGGCATCTTAGTCTTTGTGAACCCTCATATTCCACGTTATTCGGGATTCTCTGAAGAAGAACTAATCGGGAAACGAAGCCTCGCATTTGTTCACCCTGAAGACCGGGCACTGGTCAAGGGACAGGCAAAAGACAGGCTCACGAGCCAGAGCGCGGCGCACTATGAATACAGGATCGTTGATAAAAGCGGCACAGTCAAATGGCTTATGGAAACGGTCAGTACCATACATTACCGGGGGAAACCCGCCGTTCTGGGAAACACCATGGATATTACCGAACGGAAGGACGTGGAGCGAGCGCTCCAGGAAAGTGAGGAAAAATACCGACTTCTCGTGGAACATGCCGGCGAGGCCATTTTCATCGCACAGGACAACGTGATTAAATTCCCGAATCCCCGCGCTCAGACACTGATTGGATATTCCGCAAATGAGCTTATGAACATTCCGTTTCTTGATCACATTCACCCCGATGACCGTGAACTGGTTTCCGCGATGTACCAGAAACGTCTCAACAGTCAGACGGTGCCCTCCATATACTCCTTCAGGATCGTCAACCGTACGGGTGATGTTCTCTGGGTCGATATCAATGCCGTCCTGGTTCAGTGGGAGGGCAGACCGGCCACACTTAATTTCCTGCGGGATATAACACTCCAGAAAAACATGGAATCCCAACTGACACGGTCACAAAAGATGGAGGCGGTCGGCACACTGGCCGGGGGGATCGCCCATGACTTCAACAACCTTCTCATGGGAATCCAGGGGTACGCATCACTGATGCTTCTTGACACCGAATCTCGACAGCCCCATTACGAAAAGCTCAAAAGCATCGAGCGTCTCGTGCAAAGCGGAGCCGACCTCACCAGGCAGCTTCTTGGATTCGCCCGCGGGGGACGATACGAACTGAAGCCGACGAATCTCAATGAAACAATGGAAAGAACCTCCCGCATGTTCGGACGGACCAAAAAGGAATTAACGCTTTTCACCAAGTACGCAGAAGATCTCCGGTCCGTCGAAGTGGATCAGGGGCAGATCGAGCAGGTGCTCGTCAATCTTTACGTAAATGCCTGGCAGGCCATGCCGGGCGGAGGAAATCTCTATCTTGAAACTCAGAATGTCTATCTCGACGAGAATGACGCCAGGACACATGACACTGCGCCCGGATACTACGTCAAGATTTCCGTGACGGACACCGGTGTCGGGATGGACGAAAAAACCATGGAGCGGATATTTGAACCTTTTTTTACCACCAAGGAAATGGGGCGGGGAACGGGTCTCGGTCTGGCCACCGTCTACGGCATCGTCAGGGGCCACCATGGAATTATTACCGTCTACAGTGAGAAGGGACAGGGAACGACTTTCAACATCTACATACCCGCTTCTGCAAAGACGGTTCCGGAACAGAGGGAGATCCATGAAGAGACGTTCCGCGGCACCGAGACAATTCTTGTCGTGGATGATGAGCAAACGATAATTTCCATCACCAGGGATATGCTGGAAAATCTTGGGTATCGGGTCCTGACGGCCCAAAGCGGATCTGAAGCCGTGGAAATCTACACGACCCACGGGGATGAAATTGATCTTGTCA
>DSDU01000258.1 GCA_011056835.1 Deltaproteobacteria bacterium | reverse complement strand
TACCTCCAAAAGAAAATTTTCTTCTGGAGGCCCATTGATAAATGGGCCGCGCGAATGCGCGGCAAAGTCAAGTATTTTTTATAAATTTTAACCATTTTTTACGTGGAAACTCTAAACTCTAGTCACTTTAACACACCATGACAAATAATTTTCAATAATGCCTCGCGCCTGTGCCCGGGAAAGCGGTTTTCCTATTTTTTTTTGTCACATTCACATAGAATTCCTGCAACACTTGAGTGCTCAGTACACCATTCTTATTTTCCCACAATGATTCAATGACCGAAACAGAACTATCATGCTTGGCTCCGGCATCCAGATCATGGGCATAAATAAGAATATTTGTGTCAACAAAAATTCTACCTTTCATGAAGCTCTTCTCTTGATGATGTAATTACACCCCCAAGACGATAACCGGTCTGCAAATGCGAGAGTGCCTTTTTTTTCGCTCTTTCATAGTTTTCTGTGGATTCAACAACTCTCTTCAACTCTTCACCAAGCATTTTGCTGATAGAAGTATGTCTCTCTGCAGATATAACCTTTGCTTTTTCTAGTAAATCCTTGTCAAGGCTGAGCGTGATATTTTGTTTCATTGTTCCGCCCTCTAAATAAGTTCACGTATTTTACGTGTAACACGCGTAACATATTACGGCAAGAGGGGGAAATCGCATGTTATGCGAGTTGTTGATCTCATTTTATCTCTTCAAGTCCTTCGACGGTTTCCCGGTACGTCTTGCCGCATGTCATGCACTGCAGCACATCATTCAGACGTTCCCCGCACCGGCAGACCCATCCTTTTTGAACGGCTGGGTTTCCTACCATGAGGGCGTGGTCGGGAACATCGTTGATCACAACGGCCCCTGCACCGATAAGGCTGTAACTTCCCAGGGTATTGCCGCAGACGATGGTGGCATTGGCTCCAATGGTGGCTCCTTTTTTTACCAGCGTGGGACGGGACTCATCCATTTTTCGAATTTCGGCGCGCGGATTGTAGACATTGGTGAAGACCATGGAGGGACCGCAGAAGACACCGTCTTCCAGGGTAACACCTTTATAAATACTGACATTATTCTGAACTTTGCAGTTATTGCCGATGGTGACATCCGGCCCGATAACGACATTCTGACCGATGGTGCATTTTTCTCCCATGCGCGACCCGGAGAGAACATGGCTGAAGTGCCATATTCTGGTTCCCTCGCCTATTTCACACCGCTCTTCAACGACGGCGGTCTCATGGACGTCGACGTGGGCGTAAGGAGTAAGGGGCAAGGGGTGAGGGGGAGAAACGAATTCCTTTGCCTCGATGGATTGCTGGCTTGCTTCCAGGATTTTCAGGACTCGGAGACCTTCGTCACCTGATGTGATCGGCGGGGTGCGCGTCTCTATGGCCGTGAGAAATGCCTCACATTCAGCCCGCAACGGTTCCTTCCAGGTTTGGCTGATGTCTATGAACTGGCTTTCAGCTTTGTTGGGCTCCGGTATGCCATTGCGCCAATTGATGGTGTGAGGATAAAGGACCAGTTTCTTCTCAACCGGTTCAGTATCATCGAATACGAGCATCCCATTGCTGCCGACAATAACCAGTTTCTGCTCTTTGTAGGGATTAAGCCAGCTCACGAATATATGTGCTCCGATCCCCGAGGGGAATTTGAGATTCGTCATGGTCACATCGGGAATGCGGGCGTGGAGAAAGTTGTTGCCCACGGAATCCAGATACGACGGTTCTTCACCGGTGATGCCGAGGATGACCGAAATATCGTGGGGTGCGAAGGACCAGAGGATATTTTCCTCGCGGCGGATCTTTCCCAGGGACAGTCGGCGGGAATAAATATACTCGATGCGGCCAATCCGTCCTTCTTTGATCAATGTCTTCAAAGCAACAACGGCGGCATGGTACTGCAGGATATGGCCGACGAACAGGATTTTTTTCCTTTGTTCCGCCAGCCGGACCAGTTTCTCCCCATCGCTGTAAGTCAGGGAGAGGGGCTTTTCCACAAAAACATCTTTGTCCGCCCGAAGAGCCCTGTCGGCAAACTTATAGTGAAGGGCCGCGGGTGTGGCGATGATAACCGCACGAATATCCGAATCATTCAGAACCTCGTCAAAGTGGTTCGTTACGTTGACATCGGAATAGGATTCCTTCATCAGTATTCGGCTGTCTTCACCGGCATCGCAGATTGTCTTCAATACACCGAGTTGATGAAAATTACGGACAAGATTTTTACCCCAGTACCCGGCGCCGATGACCGCTATTGTTGAGTGAGGAGAAAGGGGTAAAGAGTCAGGAGTCGAATGTGTTGCGTTTATATCTGTCATTTCATCTCTCTTTTTCGTAGAGAATTTATTAGACCACCAATGAGACCGAATAGTTTATCAATCTGATTGAGTATTTCTCCTTCATCTCTAATATAATCGAGTTCTTTCGCGATCAATATCTGTGTCTCCAGTTCGCTCAATGAGCCACGACCGATAGAAAGAAACTGAAGAAATTCTTTCGTACCAGTTCTTGCCGCGCCTTCAGCAATATTGCTTGGGATGCTGACTGATGCACGTCTCATTTGATTTGTAAGGCCGTAAATCTCAGACTGAGGGAATTCTGATGTTGCGGCATATATCATCTTCACCAAAGCCATGGCCTCTTGCCATACCTGTAGTTGATGATGTTTACGCATACTCCTCCCCCCTCACTCCTTCCACCTCACTATCTTTTCAATAACATAATCCTGCATCTCTCTGGTGAGTTCGGGATAGATGGGCAGTGCAAGGGTATGTTGTGCTGCGTATTCGCTGATGGGGAAGTCGCCTGATTTATATCCCAGGTATTTGAAACACTCCTGTTCATGAAAAGGAACGGGATAATAGATTTCGGTACCGATTCCGTTTTCTGTCAAAAATTTTCTCAGTTCGTCTCGTTTGTCCGCAACTGATATGACGTATTGATTATAAATATGGTACTGTCGGTTATAGGCAATATGTGGTTTTTTTATTCCTTCAATATTCAGATTCGCATCGTAATAAGCGGCGTTACCCTGCCTCATGGCATGCCATGTATCGAGATGGGGCAGCTTAACCAGGAGCACCGCCGCCTGGATCGGATCAAGCCTGAAATTCCCACCGATAAGAGCGTGATAATACTTCGGCTGTGCACCATGAGTTCGAAGCATTTTTATTTTTTCATACAGATGGATGTCACTGGTCACGACCATGCCGCCGTCACCCATCGCTCCGAGGTTTTTACTTGGGAAAAATGAAAAGCATCCGACGGCCCCCATGCTTCCGGCCTTTTTTTCACCGTGTTTGGACGGATAGTGAGATCCGACAGCCTGCGCCGCATCTTCAATAACAGGAATGCCATACGTTTCGGCAACTTCCAGAATGGGATCCATGTCGGCGCATTGTCCGTAAAGATGGACGGGGATAACGGCCTTCACTTTTTTTCGTTTGTCCGGTTCCGACTCCAGCCATTGCTGCAGCGCCGCCGGACTCATGTTGTACGTATCGGAATCTATTTCAACGAACACCGGAATCGCGTTGAGTCTCGATATAACACCGGCGGTTGCAAAAAATGAGAATGGTGTCGTAATGACCAGATCGGCCGGCTTAATATCGAGTGCCATCAGTGCAACCAGCAGGGCATCCGTCCCCGAAGAAACCCCGACGGCATAGTTCGTTCCCACATATTCTGCAATCCGCTCTTCCAGATCCGTTACCTTGGGACCCATGATATACTGGGTGGAATCAATGACTTCATTGACGGCGGCTTTCACGTCGTGTTCAATGGTTTTTAACTGTGCTTTCAAGTCAAGTAATGGAACTTTCATGGTAACACACTCCTTAGCGCGGTAAAGCTGCAAAGGCCAGGGGCCAAAGGCTTGAGGGTCGGTGGTTACTGATTGCGGCATCAGACAGGGACCAGGTGCCCGGGGCAAGGTTTCCGTTTAAAAATGTGGGATGCCGAGGTAACTGACTCATATCAAATAACAAAATCCAAATAAAGACAGCAGCTTCACAAATATTATTTTAAGATCCGTGCCGGTAATATTCCCGGTACCACTCGACGAATTTCCCGATTCCTTTCTCAATGGGGGTTTCCGGCTTGAACCCCACATCTCTCATCAAATCATCCACATCGGCGTAGGTACACGGAACATCCCCTGCCTGCAGGGAAAGGTAATTCTTTTTTACTTTACTATGCAAAGAATCTTCCAGCGTTTCGATGAATTCCATCAAATCGACGGGATTGTTGTTGCCGATATTATAGATCTTATACGGCGCAAAGCTCGTTCCCGGATCGGCGCTGTTACTATCCCATGTGTCGTCACTTTGAGGAATTCGATCCATTGCCCTGATGACACCTTCGATGATGTCGTCAATGTAGGTAAAATCTCGTTTCATGTTGCCGTGATTGAAGACATCGATTGATGCCCCGTTAAGAATCGCTTTGGTAAAAAGGAACAACGCCATGTCCGGCCGTCCCCAGGGACCGTATACGGTAAAGAATCTCAATCCGGTGCACGGGATGTTATACAGGGCGGCATAGCTGTGGGCCATCAGTTCGTTTGCTTTTTTTGTCGCGGCGTAAAGGCTGATGGGATGGTCCACATTGTCATGAACGGAAAACGGCATTTTTGTGTTAGCTCCGTAAACGGAGCTTGATGATGCAAATACGAGGTGTTTTACCTTCCCGTGCCGGCACCCTTCAAGGATATTCATAAAGCCGACGAGATTGCTTTCCACGTATGAGTGGGGGTTAATGAGGGAGTAGCGGATGCCGGCCTGGGCGGCAAGATGAACCACCATGTCGAACAACGGCGGCTCCCGATCCCCGGAGAAAGCCGAAGGGCTGTTCGAACTCGTGCTGTTATCCGGGGTGCCGTTCGCGAAGAGGCTTTCCATGGCTCGGCGGTCTGCAATGTCGAGCTTGTGAAAGGTAAAGTTAGAATATTTTTCGATAATCGCCAGACGTGCCTGTTTCAGGGTAACGTCGTAATAATCACTGAGATTGTCGATGCCGATAACGTTGTCACCGTTCTCAAGAAGTCGTTTCGTCAGATGGAAGCCGATGAAGCCGGCGGCACCGGTGACCAGGATTTTCCTTGCCGTTTTCTGCCGGTGGTCTCTGGACTTTTGTTGATTCATGAGGTCGATGGTCTGTTCCTCGATGTGTTGTTCCTTTGTCAATGGTTTATCACGATCTTTACAAATATTCCCGGACATTATGCATGGTCTTTCTATTCCGGTTTTTCTTTAATTTCTTTGAGACTCCATAAAAGATCTACAACCCATTACCGCTTGTTTCGTTTAATTAGTCTATTGTGATCCTATCTCGGTTCGCTTCGAAAGTCTTCTTTCCAATGCCCTTGACTTTCATGATGTCTTCAGGCGCCTGGAAGGGTCCATTATCCTCACGATATTGAATGATCCGATCCGCAGCTGCAGGTCCGACACGATCGAGTTTAATAAGTTCTTCGGTTGTCGCTGTGTTCAAATTGATTTTCTGGCTATCTTCTGCGAAAGCAAGATGAACCACGCCAAACACAAACGAAGCAACGAGTAACACTACAAACAGCTTCTTCATTTTTGTCATTGGTTTCATCCTCCTTAGTAACAAGGGTAATGGGTTGTAGAAGATGAATTTTCACTATGTGGCTGTAATACGGATCGTTCTTTTATCTATCCTTTCGTAATAATGTTATGAAATTGTCCGGAACTTTTATCACTTAATTCCAGATGGACACTGTGCATTTCTAATATACTCGATGAAAAAAGCAAGAAAAATAAAGATCAACAACGACGCCATACCGGCAAGAAGAATAATCTGTATCTTCTTGGGGGCGACGGGATTCGGTGAAACCTCCGGTTGCTGAACAACCTTTATATTGCTGATCAGTCCTTTTTTAAACTGCAATTCATTCATCTTAGACATAACATCACTGATACTTTTCTTCAGACCGGCAGACATGGCTTCTATGTCCTTCTCTCGGCTTTCTAAATCATAGAGTTGATTATTTAACTGGCTATAGACAAGGTTTTGCTGAATTGTCATAGCGTGCAGGACTACAGAAAAAGAATCGTCCGGATTTTCGAAAGAGTCTATC
>DSDU01000167.1 GCA_011056835.1 Deltaproteobacteria bacterium | reverse complement strand
GTCCATCCACGTGCACGGTTTTTGGCCCCCGGTGTTCATTTTCCGGGCACCAATTGACCCGTAATATACACGTAAATAATTACTATATCAATGTGTTTTACTTTTTCAGGAGGCTCTAACTTAGGAAAATATTATTCTGTTTGGAGATTGTAATTTTATGAGAACATTTTTTTTGCATTGGGGTTGATGGAGAGAAAAAATTTGCGTCGATAGAATTTTGTTCATGGATTATGAATTGAGAAAGGAAGGATATCAGTCAAAATTGCCAAATGCTATCTTGCAGAGAGTAATGCACATGATAGAGTGTCCAATTAGTGTCCATCTGGAAACGATAACTCGTTAAAATATTGGATGTAAGATCTAATATCGTAACCTGGTCGTGCTCTTGAACGGCGTAAACGAATTTCTCATTAACGGAATGTCTGTGAACCCAAAGAAAAATACTGATCTGCATACCTGTCGGTGCCGTTTTTTCGAAATTTCCTATCATCGCGAAACCCGTGTATGGTGAACCTGCTTTCCCCTCTTGGTTCCTCTTGCGGCAGAAATATCAACATTTGACCAAATAATGACACTTTTCGTTTGCAAATCCACAATATGGATTCACGTATTCATCCGAAAACAAAGCATATATTCTCATTTTTTAAACTGGCATTACTTGTGCAAAACTTTATCGGCAACACGATCGGTTTCTCGCGGTCAGGATCTGACATGGAAATTTTGATATCTTATGTGCACATGCACTACTGCTTTCCAATGAATCTTGCACCATGAGGACTTCGACCGTCGATCAAAAAAATTATTCAGTGGAGGGATCCTATGAAGGATGTTGTAATCGTATCCGCATGCCGTACCCCTATCGGCGTCTTCGGGGGCAGTCTCAAAAATGTGCATGCGGCGCATTTGGGAAGTATTATCATGAAAGAGGCCATCAGACGGGCCGGTATCAGCGCTGATCTCATTGATGATATACGTTTCGGTAATTGTATGCCGCCGTACGATGCCATGAACCTTGCCCGTAATTGCGCGCTTCTTGCGGGTATCCCGGAAACGGTTACGGCAGTTACGGTGAACCGCGTGTGTATTTCCGGTATGGAAGCGACGATTTCCGGTATGGCTCAGATTCAGGCGGGACTTTCCGACGTCATTCTCTGCGGCGGGGTCGAACACATGTCCGGCGTCGCCTATGCCGTGAACAAGGCCCGGTGGGGGTGCCGTCTTCAGAATACGTCCTTCGACGATATGCTGATCGAAGGTCTTATGTGCGGTACACGACTGATTCCCCATCCCGAAGAAGGGCCGGTTAAGGACGGCATCATGGATATGTTCAAGGGTAAACCCTACATTATGGGACATACCGCCGAATTCATCGCCCAGATGTACGACATCAGCCGGGAAGAGATGGATGAAGTGGCGGTGCGCAGTCACAATAATGCGGAACGGGCCAATGTGGAAGGGGATTTTGCAGAAGAGATCATGCCCGTTGAAATTCCCCAGAAAAAAGGTAAGCCGCCGAAGATCTTTGATAAGGATGAACATTTCCGCCCCGGCGCGACTATTGAGGATCTCAGATCGCTTCCCCCGGCATTTATCCCGAAGGCCGGTAAAGTGACCGCCGGTAATTCGTCGGGCATTAACGACGGAGCCAGTGCAATGATTATTATGTCCGCCGACAAGGCAAAGGAACTGGGCCTTACCCCGATCGCAAGAATTAAGGCAGTCGGTTACGGGGGATGCCATCCGTCGGTTATGGGATTGAGTCCCACCCCTGCAGTGAAACAGCTCCTCGACCGATCCGGATTCAAGCTGGACGACTTCGAGCTTATCGAACTGAATGAGGCTTTTGCTGCTCAATATATCGGATGCGAACGTGAATTAGGGTTGAATCGTGAGATTACGAATGTGAACGGGTCCGGAATCGGTCTGGGGCACCCCGTCGGCGCAACGGGCAATCGGATCATGGTATCGCTCATGTATGCCATGAAAAACCGGGGTAAGACACTCGGACTGGCCACGCTGTGCGGCGGCGGCGGCGTTTCCATGGCGACTGCCATCGAAATGCTCTAAAAGCGAAACATGCCCATGGTAATTTATGGGCCTGTATGATATATAGGGACGTCCGTCCGGACGGAGAGAATGAGGGGGTTGCAATAACCCCCTCATTTTTATCTCAGGAAAGGAGTGTTGTTGCAACGTGACCATTGCAGATAAAATAAATCCTCTCAATACATTTCGGGGTGCTTCCCGGTATGTCCTTGATGAAGAACTGGCAAAAATTGTCAATGTGTCCATAGCCATTGAAATGCCTTTGCTGCTCAAGGGGGAACCTGGAACGGGAAAGTCGATGCTTGCATATGCCATTGCCGAAAGCCTGGGCATGCCGCTCATCGTGCTCAACGTGAAATCGAGCATGAAACTGGTTGACGCGCTCTATCAATATGATACTCTGACGCGACTGAATGACAGCCGTTTCGGTGACTCAACAAGGAATGTCAGCAATATAGAAGAGTACATCACAATGGGGAAAATCGGTCAGGCGTTTGTCGCCGATAATCGGACTGTCCTGTTGATCGATGAAATCGACAAGGCCGATACGGATTTTCAGGATGATATGCTTGATGTTCTTGACCAGATGCAATTCGATATCATTGAAATCGATAAGACGATCTCGGCGGTTCACCGGCCTGTCGTTGTTATCACGTCGAACGCGAAAAAGGATCTTTCAGACCCCTTCCTGGGCCGGTGCAACTTTCATCATATCGCTTTTCCCGATTCAGATATGATGCGGCGCATCATCAACGTTCATTTCCCCAACTTACAGGGGGATATGGTGCGGGCCTGCGTCGATGCATTCTACCGCCTGAGGGACATTGAAGGAATCGAAAAAAAACCGGCAACCCGGGAATTGATAAACTGGATTCGCGCTCTTAAATCCGACCCCGATTTTGTACTGTCGGAGCTTCGCCGCGGAGATGTGCCGTATCTGGGCGTCCTGTTCAAAAAAAGTCCCGACATGCACATTGCCTCACGGAGAATCGCTCAGATGATACGATGAAGGATTGATCGTGTTTATTGATTTTTTTTATACATTGCGAGACCGGGGCGTGCCCGTCACGCCCACGTCGTTTCTCAGGCTCCATCGGGTGCTGTCTCTGGGGCTGATTCACTCCGTTGATGAATTTTACACCGTGGCCCGTTCCATCCTGGTCAAGAGTGAGCGGTATTTTGACATTTACGATCAAGTGTTTGCAAGCCGGTTTCATGGTGTGGAACTGCAGGAACCGGGTGACGAAGAACTGTCGGAGCTGGCGAAACTGCTGCTGGACGAGTGGCTGAAAAATCCGCGGCAGGTGGCGGATGCACTCGGCGTTGACGAGGAGGAACTTGCCCGTCTGTCTCCTGAAGAGCTGATCAAGTATTTCTTCGATCGTCTGAAAGAACAGACGGAGGCTCATCACGGAGGAAATAAGTGGATCGGAACGGGGGGCACCTCGCCGGTGGGACATTCCGGCTATCATCCCGGCGGAATGCGGGTGGGCGGCGTCTCACGGAATAAGTCGGCGGTAAAAGTCGCCTTGGAACGCCGGTACAGAGACTATTCCCAGGAGGGACCGCTTACCCGGTCCCAGATCGGAGAAGCGTTGAAACGACTCCGTCGAATGGTTCCCGTGGGGCCAAAGGACGTTGTGAACGTTGACAAAACGATCTATGAAACGATCCGCAACGGGGGGGAAATCGATATTGTTTATGATCGCCGCCTTCGGGATCGAATCAAGGTTATCCTTATGATAGACAACGGCGGGTGGTCCATGGACCCCTATATCGATCTGGTGCAGACGCTTTTCCATTATGTGAGAGCCCAGTTCAAGGATCTGACGATCTATTTCTTTCATAACACCATCTACGATGAGATCTGGCTGGATCCCCAGCGATGGAACAAACCGGAGAAAACCCTCGCGTTTGCGGCAAAAGATCCGGAAACCAGGCTTATCATCGTCGGCGATGCCAGTATGGCCCCGTTTGAGCTGACGAGCAAAAAAGGATATATCTACCTGAGCAGCATGTGGACCCGGCCAAGCATCGAAAATCTTCAGCTTCTATCAAAAACCTTTCCCCATGCCGTGTGGCTCAACCCCCGGCCCGCCTGTGAATGGTGGGATGCCTGGTCGATCGACATTATTCGGCAGGTATTCCCCATGTATGAGCTGACCCTGGACGGTCTGGACAAGGCGGTGGGGTATCTCATGTCACGGAATTGATCAAGTTCACGGTCTGGTCGTTCATGGTTCGCAATTGCAGCATCCCCCGCGCAACGAGTTGTCCCCGGTGAATCACAGATCCTTCAGTTCCTCGAAGTGTTCGGCGATATTTTCGCAGTGATCCGATATTCTCTCGAAATGTATCAGCATTTCCACAAAAAGCGGTCCCGCCTCGGGATGGCAGATTCGCTGATACAACCGTTCCAGGTGTCGGTCTTTATATTCTTTAAAGATGCTGTCGACTTCTTCTTCCCTTCGAAATATCCTGGCAATTGCCTGTTCATCTCTTTGTGCAATGAGTGATGCCACGTCTTGAAGATTTTCTTCCACCAATGTTTCGAATTTCCGAAGATCGGCACGGGCCATGTCGGTAAAGGAAAGCCGCCGCCGCTTTGATTGCTCTGACAGCAGGGCCAGACTGAGGGCATGATCTCCGATCCGTTCTATGTCATCGGTGAGCTGAGAATAGAGAACAAGGTAGTGTGTCAGGATGGGAGACAATGAGCTTTCCGAGATTCTACAGAGGTAGTCCCCGATTTCTCTGCGAAGTGCGTCCACGCCGAATTCCATGTACATGACATCATTTTTCCCCGCATCGTTATACTCCTCAATGAGAGAAACACTCTTAGTGAACATCCTGGCGGCTAGAGCGATCTGTCTTCCCAGTTCTTTTCTAACACACTCGAAAGCCGCTTGTGCCTGGGACAGACATCTTTCATCGAGATGTTCGGGCCAGAGGGACAGAACGTCCCCTTTGCCGGGCATGAGAGTGACAATTATTCGGGTTATGGGTTTGAGAAAGGGAATGACGAGGATGACGATGGCAATATTAAAAAAGAAGTGACCATAGGCGATCTGCTGTGCCGTATTCAGCGTGAGAACCTTCAGGAAGGTAATGAAAAACGGCAGGATGATCATGCATGTGACGACCCCGATGAGTTTAAAGAGAAAGTGTGCCGCGGCAGTCCGCTTTCCGTTGATATTTGCCGCCAGCGATGCCAGGAGCGCCGTGGCTGCGGTGCCGACATTGGACCCGAAGATTATGGGAAGGGCCGTCTCGATGGTCACCAGATTATATTGAGCAAGGATGGCGAGAATGGCAATCGGAATAGCCGAGGATTGAATCAGGGCGGTAATGATGAGTCCGATGATAAGTCCGGTCAGGGGATTATGCTGTGTCCTGATGAAATGAATGAATGTCTCGTTGCTTTTCAACGGAGCGGTGGCTTGTGATACAAGGCTTAATCCGAAAAAGATCAGACCGAAATAGAAGATTGCTATGCCCACATGTTTCCATGAGTTTTTCCCGGCCATCCACATGAGAGCGCCCGCGAGAATAAAGACGGGAGATATATCCGTAAATTTCCAGACGACCAGTTGTACCGTTATGGTTGTGCCGATATCGGCGCCGAGTATAATGCCGAGGGAATGATAAAAACTGATCAACCCGGCGCTGACGAGACCGACGGTCAGGACGGACGTTGCCGAGCTGCTTTGAAAGAGTATGGTTGTCACGAATCCCGTCACAACTCCGTGAACGGGTGTCCTGACGGATAGTTTGAAATACTCGCGAAGGCGAATATTTGTTAATCGACGCTGAACCGTCTCGCTCAGCCTGATCATTCCGAAGATAAAAAAAATGATGCCGGTGCTGAAAAGAAGAAGTCCCTTGATCATAATCCCTGTCCGGAAGCCTTTATTAGTGTTTGTATCATACCGATACTCCCTTGGGAAGCCGTTTCACCGCCGCTGATCGCTGATCGGTACCAGGATGCGGCCGGTGATGAATGGCAGAATTATATAGGATATATCGTACCGGTGGCATTGATTCTGTAATGAAAAGGCGAGAAAACACAGGAGATGTTGATGTGTTGGTACCGAACGGCAATTTCTCGAAAGACCGACGGCCTAGAGCTGATTCCCCGGGCATTTACAGGATCTGGCT
>DSDU01000228.1 GCA_011056835.1 Deltaproteobacteria bacterium | reverse complement strand
GTATGATAGTGTCATATGGCATATCATTATTACTCTATAGCGTAATTTCGCTTCCCCTATGGTGTAATTATGTGTATAGTTACGCCACAGCGTATAATAAATGTCTCTACACAGGAACATATCGGCATGTACATTGATAAGAATGAATTTTTCAGGCAGGTCACCGTCCGCATCTGCGGCAGCCTCGATATCAAGACAGCTCTCGAAAACGCCCTCCGGTATATACGCGAAATTATCCCCATTACGTCAATGTCCATGTTTATCTACGATCCCGAATTGAACATCGCCCACATCGTTGCCTCTGTCGGGGACGAACTTGAAGCACGCTTCGGAAATAAGGTCGTTTTCCCTCCCGAAGGTGTGGAATTCAGGGCCGCCCGGTGGGCATCCATGGAACCGGTTGTAATTATTAATCGTCCCGACCTGATCCCTGAGAGGGTAAAAGTCATTGAAAAACTCGGCCTCGACATCAATGTATCTTCCATCGAAGTGCGCCTGGAACTGGAGGGCAATCGCATCGGTGTTCTGATCTTGATGGCAAAGGGTATGGACCGATACACCGATGAGCATGCCGAGATTATGCGGATTGTTCATGAACCCTTCGCTATTGCCATGGCAAACGCACTGAAACATCGGGAGGTATCAAAGCTCAAAGATATGTTTGCCGACGACAACCGATATCTTCACCAGAGACTCCGGGAGCTTGCGGGCGAGGAAATTGTAGGCGCCGAGTTCGGCCTCAAGGATGTCATGAGATCTGTCGGTCAGGTCGCCCGCCTCGACAGCCCCGTCCTGTTGTACGGCGAAACCGGTGTCGGAAAAGAGGTTTTCGCAAATGCAATCCATTATTCTTCACACCGGCGGAATGGTCCTTTCATCAAGGTGAATTGCGGCGCCATTCCCGAGACACTTATCGACAGCGAGCTGTTCGGTCATGAGAAAGGGGCTTTTACCGGCGCCATCTCACAGAAACGGGGACGATTTGAACGTGCCGAAGGGGGCACGGTTTTTCTTGATGAGGTTGGAGAACTGCCGCCGCAGGTACAGGTGCGGCTCCTCAACGTACTCCAGAATAAGGAAATCGAACGTGTCGGGGGAACGAAAACGATTCCTGTCGATATACGGATCATTTCGGCAACCCACCGACAATTGGAAGATATGGTAAAAAGTGGAGAGTTCCGGGAAGACCTCTGGTTCAGGCTCAATGTCTTTCCAATCATCATTCCGCCTCTCCGTCAAAGGAAGGAAGACATCCCGGCCCTGGTTCACCACTTTATCGAACGAAAAAACATAGAACTCAAAACGGGGAGTATTCCCACCATTACGCCGGGGGCAATCGAACGACTCAAGGCCTACGATTGGCCGGGAAACGTTCGTGAATTGCAGAATATCGTTGAGCGGGCGTTGATCCGAAGCAGGGGCGGCATTCTCGATTTTGATAACTTCAACAGATATCGTTATGACTTCTATCCGGTTTCCTCAACAGAGGAAGGCATGACAATTCTCCCACTGGACGAGATGAATGCACGTCACATCAGGAAAGCACTTGATATGGCCCACGGCAGGATCAACGGAGCCGGTGGCGCCGCCGAACTGCTGGACATCCACCCCAATACGCTCAGAAAGCGTATGGATAAAATGGGGATTCCTTTTGGAAAACGTAAACCATAATATAAAGATCGCCGGGGCTTATATTATCCCATCTCACCGAACAATTCGATGCCCTTTATCAGATGTAGTGATATTAGAAACGAAAGAGCTTACATGGTAAAGCCTTATTCTCGATTGAAGTTGATTTTTACTTGTCCGATTTTCCCGAAAGCATATTGATTGCTTTCTCAAGTGCAATGTTGAAATCTTCGGCACGACTCATCATTAAAAAATGATCCGCTTTCTTCAGAACAATGGCATGATAAGAAAACATATGCCGCCTGTTCGCCTCATAATTAATGGGCCACAGATCTCCATTCACGGTGATGACCGGTACGCGAACTTTTTCGAATATTTGAGCCGCTTCGCCTGTGACGTACTGAGTCATCATCTCTTTCATGGCGCTTAAGGCTACAGCGGGGGGCGCAGCCGATATGTCCGAAAGAATCCACTCGCGGAGTTGAGAACCGGTCTGGGGGCTGATCATCTCCTCTATGAACTTTCTACTTCCGGCTTGATAATCGATCTCCAAGGGAGCGGTTATCCTTTTCATCTCTTCAAAAGACATCGGGTATTCTATGTTTTCAAGCGTATCTATGCCGATCAAACCGACAACGCGATTCGGCATGAGTCGTGCGGCCTCTGCAATTACCGATCCACCCATGGAATGACCTATAAGAATGACATTATCACTACCTGTTGCTTCTGTCACCGCTCGAACATCTTCACCGAAAGCTTCCATGGTATATTTCGTACGTGCCATTCCTGAGTGACCGTGGCCCGCAAGGTCAACAACAGCGATACGATGGTTTTTTGAAAAATGAGGCACCTGAGCACGCCAGTAGCGGCCGTCACAACTCCAACCGTGAACAAATACGAGTGTCGGTTCTCCAGTTCCATGGATTTCATACGACACAGGGATGCCGTCTTTTGAAAGAACAATATGCGGCCATTTTGTGTTTGCCTGACCATCTCCCAATGCGATGAGCAGGAACACCAATCCACCGGTCAGGATAAGAAATACCTTTGTAAAAGTCATCTTCCCGATGTTGACATCCCGGCGAACGACATTTGATTCAGTTTTCATTGCCTGTCACCTCGTTTATCCAAAGGGAAAGCTCACCGGGAGCGGCCCTTACGAACCGCTCCCGGTATAGTGATTGTTGATCAACTCATTGTCATTATACTGTTTATCGTCATTACCACCTTTTAACCTCAAAAGAAATCCAAATATCAAGAGGCTGTTGAAAAACGCCCATCGGCGGCGCTACCCTCGTTCTTCGTCACGGCGACGTACCTATACTTATGACTCGTTCATCAGGGCTGGGAACGCGGACCCGGTTTGCGCCGCACGCCAAGCACACTTCGGGCGCCGTGAATCCGGACATTTTTGAACAGCCTCATCGTGTGACGTCTTCAACGGTCTGTTACGAGCCCCTTGACAGGTTGGTGTCCAAGCAAAATAAATGCATTTGGGCAGGTCGTCATGGATCTTTGTGCCGATAAATATCAGCCAAGCGAAAGATCGGCAATTTCAACCGTCTTAACCGGAATGGTGGGTTTTAAAATTGCCTGAAACACGCTGCTGATTTATCAAAAGTGTAATGGACCCCGTGAAAATAAGTTTAAGCGACAACCCGTTAAACAACGATTTATATCATTGGACCATGGGTATTCACACGTGATTTTCGATTTTCACCAATTCCGTTTTTACCCACTTCGGCGCCGTTTCTTCCGCCTCGCCATAGGGAATCATCCCGTGGAGAAACATTGCCTTGAAATCATCGAACATATAGATGCCGAGAAATATATGAACCAGCAGAAAGATCGATAGAATCCAGCCGAAAATCATATGAAGATTACCGAAAAGCAACACCATGCCAACCGGCAGAATGTGAGGGAATGCCCACAAAGCCCATCCGGTCACAATGAGTATTGTTCCACCGACAACAACACAGATGCCGAATACTTTCTGTCCTGAATTATATTTGCCCATGGGGGGAACAGGTACTTTTTTCCTCAGAAGAAATTTCTGCGGGTATCCTCCAAGAATGGTGAACCACCTGACGTCATCGCCGAAAAACGTAAACATCCTCTTGACAAATGTGACAACCCGTTCAAACCCGACCAGGAAAAATGCAATGGCGTCCAATGTAAGAACGATTCCCAGAATGACATGAATTCTCATATAAAGATTCATGGTTAATTCATCATAGGGCTTGAAGTAAAGAACTATGCCGGTAAAGGCAAGCGGGACGAAACTCACAACCAGAATATAATGGAATATCCTGACACCCAGGGAATGCTTCAATATAAACTCTTTGCTACCCATATACTCACTCCTTTCACGCAGCTCGTCTATTTATGTAATGATGTGTGTGAAACAATTCCTCGGATATTTCACTCAAGGGATGTTGTGCAAAATCAGTGTACATTTTTGAAACTGCCGTATTTCCGTGGCTGACACGAACTTTTGACTGCGTATCGTCGGTATACAGACCCTTTGTTCGAGCCCTGATGTAACTGTTTCGTTTCGCGATTCCCGATCGAATCCATACGGCAGGCAATGCAAGAAGGGCAATGACAATGCCACCTATGGTAATGAACTCCCGACGGGACATATTAAAAGGACTTTCTGCATATTGATACGTCTGTTTTTTCATATTTTCACCCTCCCCTGTTATTTCCACGCAAACCATGGCATGGCCGCTTCCAGCCATGACGATCCATTCTTCTGTATCGGTTGACCTCCGCCGTTCACACACCCACCGGGGCAGTTCATAACCTCGATGAAATGGTATGGCGACCGCCCTTGGACAACATCGTCAAGAACCGGTTTGATATTTCCCCTGAGACCGTTCACAACGGCTACATTAACGGTAACTTTCTTACCGTATTTCTTGTCCGTGAGTGGAACGGACACAGTTTTAACTCCCTTGAATCCGCGCACTTTCTTGAATTCAAGCGGTTTCATCTCTTCGCCGGTAAGTACTTTATGGGCCGTTCTCAGGGCGGCTTCCATAACTCCCCCCGTATTGCCGAATATGGTTCCAGCACCTGTATATTCCGCCAGCAGCGTTCCGCCATCGGTTTCTTTTTCATGTGCCAGGTCAATGTTCATTTTTTTCAAGACCGTTGAAAGATCACGCGTTGTCAATACGGCGTCAACATCTGGATAGGAAGAACCGGCTCCGGCCTTTCCTTCTTTCGCCAGGTACTGATATGCACTGTTGAACTCGGGGCGTGATGCCTCGAATTTCTTTGCCGTGCATGGCATAATTCCCACGGTGAAGATCTTCTCGGGGGCCTTGTTCCAGACATGCATCGCCCCGTATGTCTTCGCTACAGCTCCGGCCATTTGCTGGGGCGATTTCGCTGTAGACAGGTTGGGCAGCAACGCAGGATAATAGAGTTCCACAAAACGAACCCACGCGGGGCAGCACGACGTAAACTGCGGCAACGGACCGATATGACCGTGCTCACTTTCTTCATTGAAAAGGGCATGCCGGACCCGCTGAATAAACTCTGTCCCTTCCTCCATGATGGTAAGGTCAGCCGCAAAGTTGTTGTCGAGAATCTCGAACCCCGCTTTTCTCATGGCGCCGTACATTTTTTTCGTCGCCAGCTTCCCTGCAGGAAGGCCGAATTCCTCGCCGATGGCAACTCGAACCGCCGGTGCAATAATTCCCGCTACCGTAATGTTTTTATCTTTCAGTTTGGAAATTACGTCATCAACGGGATCGACCAGCTCATACGGCGCACCAAACGGACAATTAACCAGGCACTGACCGCAGTTAATGCAACTGGTAATATCGATTGAATGCACCGCACCGAACATGCCCGTTATTGCCCCCGTTGGACAGTGGCGTTTACAGGCATCACACCCCTTGCACAACCCGTGATCAATGGCGATGACACCGGGGTGCTCCCCTTTCTGATACGTCTTGTCTAATACAATCACTCTTTCCTCCTAATCATCTAGTCTACAATTATGAAGGCGATACGCTTCAACCCGACAGCAGCCCACAGAAATACGTGGCTGCTGAAAGGGCTCATCTATAACGTTATCCCTATTTCAATGTTCTAACTTCTCCGTTTCATGCCTCCCCGATCTTGGAACGCGGACAAGGACTGCCGAAAGGAACTTTCCCACTCAAAATCGTGCCACAAATTCTGAAAAGTTATTCATAAGATGACTTATGTTATATATGACATATTGTCAAGATAATTGTATGCATTTTCGATACATTGATTAACATAACGATTTTTAATTAATTTAACTACTTGACATTTTGAATATTATGACGATCTGCGCATCGGAAATCCAAAGACTAACGAAGGCAATGTTGCTGATGAGCAGAGTAATATGGGTGAGACACTGAGAGAATGGTACTGGAGTATAGAGGGGTTTTTGCCCAAACCTAAATTTGATGGACTCGCAAAAAGTCCTAACCAAATAACCAGTTAAAATAATTTACTAGAGTTTAGAGTTTCCTTAGCGCCTGTTGTTCTTTAAAAAAAGCATACCTCACCGTCGGTGCCTTTTTAAGCGGCAAATAACGCATTGATTGTACAGATGTAACGCTGTTATTC
>DSDU01000206.1 GCA_011056835.1 Deltaproteobacteria bacterium | reverse complement strand
CGATTTTACCGTCTTTTATGCATCTATAGGGCGCCGGCTTATCAATGCGTCCGTTCAATCAGGGGGAACATATCGGTGGAAATTATTCTTGCGGGTTACAATCTTGATTATGAAACAATCAAGACCATGCAGGCCGCCTTCCCTGAGATGAACAATCTTACACCGGAAACCGTATCCGCCGCGTACGCCCGAATCAGCAGAAACCCTCTGCCCGTCAGTGAATTGAGAAAAATAGCCAGGGAAGAGATTGAAAAGGCGCGGAAATCAAATCGCAGTATTGTCTTCGACATGGGTCACAGCTCCATAGCGGAGCATGCCGTATTCAACATCGATGTCATCGGCGTCTCCCGTTTCATCGTTGAAGAAATCGAAAAATTCCGTCTCTGTTCGTACACGGAAAAATCTCAGCGGTATATCCGTCTCGATGGTGATTTCGTGATCCCCGAAGAAATTGAAGCCGCCAACATGAAACGTCTGTACGTCGAAATCATTGAACGTCAGAATCGGCTCTATCGGGAACTGTACAGCCCTTTGCGGGTTCATGTCTTTGAAAAACATCCTGAAATGGCGGAGATTGCGTCGAACCGATCAACCCTGGAGGGGTGGGCGAAGGAGGACGCACGGTATATTATTTCTCTGGCTGCCGAAACCCAGCTCGGCATGACCGTCAACGCACGAAACCTTGAGTTGATGCTGAGGCGCTGCGCAGCCCATCCCCTGAAAGAAGTGAACCAGTTCGGCAATCGCCTGTATAACGCTACGAAGAACATCGCGCCGTCTCTCGTCCGGTATACCGATGCGACCCCGTATGATGTTCACACGCGAAGCGATCTCAGAGGCATATCGTCCGGCATGGTGCGGAAATACGAACATGATCGGATGAAGGACGAACCGCCGATTATGAAAGATCACAACGTTACACTCCTCTACGCGACGCCGGATGCCGATGACAGGGTCGTGGCCTCACTCATTCATTCGTCGTCTTCACTTTCAATGGCCGACTGCACATCACTGGTCAAAAGATTATCGATGAAAGAAAAAAAAGATATCATCATGACAGCCTGCAGGCGCATGCAGTCATATGATAGTCCTCTGAGGGAATTCGAACTCGTGGATCTTCATTTTGAAATCGTCGTCAGTGCAAGCTGTTTCGCCCAGCTTAAGAGACATCGAATGGCCACCGTGGTCTGCCAGGAATATGATCCTGAACTGGGAGTCACCATACCCCATGCCGTCAGGGAGATCGGCATAGATCGTCCGTTTCTCGATACGGTGCGGCAGACAGAGGATGTATACTGTCGATTGAAAGAAGCGGCTCCGTCGGCGGCCGGATATATCCTGACAAATGCCCACAGAAAACGGATAACCATGAAAGTGAATGCCCGTGAGCTCTATCATATTTCACGTCTCCGGGAAGATCGTCACGCCCAGTGGGACATCCGTGAAACAGCAGCGAGAATGGTGCGGCTCGGAAAAAAGGTTATGCCGCTCACCCTTATGCTTGCCACGGGGAAAGATACGTTTGCCGCACTCTACAACGAACTATTCTGATGCCGATGGAACACACCTGACGCTTGTCTGCGATCGGCCCGTAACCTCGAAAGCAGGTACGTCTTTTCAATAGTGTAAAGGTCACAATCACGGGATTTATCATGATTCAGTGTAATTTTCTTCTCATTACATTCCTCGTCTTGTTTCTCACCAGCTCATTCTGCCGGTGGCTCCTGACTCGGATCAATATGAATTACCTGAAGAAATTCGGCCATACCGTTCCTGCCGTCTTCAAGGATGAAATCGATATCGACACCCTTTCCAGGATAACGGATTATTCAATCGATTCCTCGCGATTTCAAACAATCGCAAACTTCGCGGATGACGTCATCCTGCTGATCATTCTCCTCAGCGGAATTCTTCCATGGTTTGTGACGACGATTCTCTCGTTCGAGTTGAACTTTGTTCTCTCCGGTCTCATTTTCTTTGCGGGTCCCGCTCTTGTCGGATTCATCACGGAAATACCGTTCAGCCTTTACAGAACCTTTGGTATCGAAAGAAAATACGAGTTCAGCACGATCAGCATTTCGCTGTGGCTGATCGACCTTGCCAAAAGCGTCGTGATTTCAATAATTCTCGGCACCATCCTGCTCGGATCCTTCCTCGCGCTCATACAGTGGGCGACAAATACCTGGTGGCTGTGGGGTTGGTTTTTGTTTGCCGCATTCCAACTGCTGATCCTGTGGTTGTACCCTGTAATCATCGCTCCCCTGTTCAACAAGTATGAACCGGTTCAGGACGAAGGCTTGAAGGAACGCATCATTGCCATTATGGAAAAAGTCGAGCTTAAAACCGAGGGTGTGTACCAGATGGATGCGGGTACGCGGAGCAAACATACCAATGCGTACTTTACGGGAATGGGTAAAACAAAGCGGATCGTCCTATACGACACCCTCCTTGCCTCTCATACTGAGGATGAAATACTGTCCGTTCTTGCCCATGAGATAGGACACTGGAAAAAGAAACATATTCTGAAGCAGCTGGTTCTCATTGAAACATTCTCCTTCCTGCTGTTTTACAGCGCCTATCTCCTGATCGACTGGTCCTTCATGTACCGGACCTTCGGCTTCGATCAGAACATTGCCTATGTGGGTCTCTTTCTCCTCTCGGCGCTTTTCAAGCCGGTTTCCTTTTTCTTCACGCCGCTCATGTCGACAATATCACGGAAATTCGAAATAGAAGCGGATCGTTATTCCCGCCGGCTCGTGGGATCGACACAGGCTCTCGCCGGCGCGTTAAAGCGTCTGGCAAAGGATAACCTCGCAAATCTCTACCCTCACCCGCTGTATGCATGGTTTTATTATTCACATCCCCCGCTGATCCATCGGATTGCGGCGCTCAGAGAAATGGATGGGGCTGTTTAAGAAACCTTGATTTTATCGATGAATCGATTATGATAGGAATCAACAGTTTACACAACAAACCTTTTTCGTCATTCTCGCGAAAGGGAATCCGTAAAGAATTGAATATGTCGGATGCCCGTTTGAACGGGACTGACCATTGAGAATATCTGCGGATAGTATGCACAACTCTCTGACCATATTCCATAGAGGTTGAACGGTATGCCCATATATGAATTCTATTGCAGGAAATGTAACACCATTTATAATTTCTTTTCAAAATCCGTAAACACGAATGCAACTCCTTCCTGTCCCCATTGTAAAAGAGTTAAACTGAAACGACAGATGTCGATATTTTCCAAGCTCTCGGGGAAAACCGAGGAATCCTCCGACGATATGCCCCCCATTGATGAGAGTAAAATGGAGAAAGCCATGGAAATGCTTGCCAGGGAAGCCGGCGGCATTGATGAGGACGATCCTCGGCAGGCGGCTACATTGATGAGGAAGCTTTCAGATGCAACGGGACTCAATCTCAGTTCCGGGATGGAAGAAGCCCTCAGTCGACTGGAGAAAGGAGAGGACCCCGATAAAATCGAGGAGGAACTGGGCGATCTGCTTGAATCGCAGGACCCGTTTGTCATGGGGGGAAGTAAGTCCAAAGCGTTCGCCCACGTAAGGAAACCGCGGGTTGATGAGACATTGTATGATCTGGAATAGCAGCCTGTAGGGAAGTGATAAGTGTTGAGTGGTAAGTGTACAAGGCACATGGCCAAAGGCGAAGGGCAAAAGGTTTACCCCAGTGGAACCCGAAGGAAGGAACAAGGTACAAGGATGAAGGATAAAACAGCAGGAACCAGGTTCCAGGTTCCAGGTTTCCAGGAAAAGTGAGGAACAATGTGCAAGGATAAAGGAGCAAGGGAATATTAAAAGCTCAAGAACTCATCAGCTTATCAGCTCAAGAGCTCATGAACTAAGTACTTGTCGGTATACATACTGTGAAGCTGAAACTATAACCACAAAGAACACCGAGAAAAAATACGTTATAAAATATACACACTCTGTGTCCTCCGTGCTCTGTGGTTTGTCCTTTGTCTATAAGATGATCAACAATACATTACCGGACTTATGACAGAGAACACTTGGTGAAGGGATCCGCGGGATGAAAACGATCAATGTAGCCATTATCGGTATGGGAAACTGCGCAAGTTCGCTCCTTCAGGGGATTCATTACTACCGTGATCGGGGAGAGAAAGATCTCACGGGATTGATGCACCGTGAGATCGGTGGGTACAAACCCGGTGATATCCGGATTGTCGCGGCCTTCGATATCGATCGGCGCAAAGTCGGCAGGGATGCAGCCGCGGCTGTTTTTGAAAAGCCGAATTGTACCGCCGAATTCTGTACGCCCGTTCCCGAAACCGGCATCGTCGTCAGGATGGGGAAAATACTCGATGGTTTCTCCGACCACATGAGGGATTACGACGGTCAATATACCTTTCTTCCCGCTGATGATCCGGAACCTGACAGAGGCGATGTCGTCCACGTTCTGCGGGAGACAAAGACGGAGGTCCTCCTGAACTACCTTCCCGTGGGTTCGGAAAAGGCCACCCGTTTTTATGCCGAGTGCGCGCTGGATGCGGGAACTGCGTTTATTAACAATATTCCGGTCTTTATTGCCAGTGATCCCGAATGGGGGCGCCGTTTCACCGAAAAAAATCTTCCCCTCATCGGAGATGATGTGAAATCACAGATCGGCGCGACGATCATTCACCGCATGCTCACCGACCTTTTCGGAAAGAGAGGGGTGACGCTTGACCGGACCTATCAGCTCAATACGGGGGGGAACACCGATTTCCTCAACATGCTCAACAGGTCCCGGCTGGTTTCAAAGAAAGAATCAAAAACGGAAGCGGTTCAGTCCGTCGCCGCCCGTCGGCTTTCCGATGAAAACATCCACATCGGGCCGTCTGATTACGTTGCGTGGCAGAAAGACAATAAAGTGTGCTTCATCAGGATGGAGGGAAAGATTTTCGGAGACGTCCCCATGAACCTGGAGCTCCGTCTTTCCGTGGAAGATTCGCCCAATTCGGGCGGCATCGTTATCGACGCCATACGCTGCTGTAAGATGGCCCTTGATCGGGGGAAGGGCGGTGTTCTCTATGCCCCGTCCGCCTATTTCATGAAACATCCGCCGCAACAGTACACCGATGATGAAGCATATCGAATGACTGAAGCGTTCATCAGGGGAACAGAGGAATAGAGGATGTTCGCTGCGCGCGGGTTTTTATAAGCCTCAAAGAATGACACTCCCGGTGGTAATGTCGTATGATGGGAAGAATCAGGCCGAAGGAAGAATGCGTCGGATGCGGTTACTGTTGCATTCAAAAGCCGTGTTCCTTTTGTAAAATAATGTATCCAGAGCATGTTGCCGACGGTTCCATCTGTCCTCTCCTGGAGTGGAATGGCGAGAGGTATATCTGCCGATTGGTGATGATGCCCGGAAAAGACGGAAATTTTTACCGGTATATGCTCTGGGTGGGCAAGGGATGCCGAAATTATTTGAACCCCTGGAGGAAGGATGTCCGGCCCCGCCGGGGAATCGATGATGTCTGACGGGACGATGGACTATCTTGAATGCATGAACAGGCGAATCAGGTATCTGATTGCGCAATCACGTGTTCCGGAAGATCCGCCGCACGCCGAAAATACACTCATGTGGCTCCTGAAGCTTGATCCCGATGCGGACGAAACCCTCCGCATCGCCGCTCTGGGACATGATATAGAGAGGGCCGTGGAAAGCCGGCGATTGCGGAAGAAAGACTTCACCGATTTCGAGCTTTTCAAAGCCGCGCACGCCCGAAACAGCGCCGACATACTGCGGGATATCATGGATGAATGCAGCGTTCCCGAGGCACGGGCATCTGAGATTTATCGGCTGGTAGTGAACCATGAGACAGGCGGCGACACGAGGTCCGATCTTCTGAAGGACGCCGACAGCATTTCATTTTTCCATGTGAACATGCCGTACTACTATGATCGGTGCGGCAGAGAGATGACCATCCGGCGCGGTCTCTGGGGGTACGGGAGAATCTCCCCGGACCACAGGGATTTGGTAAAGGGGTTCACCTATGACAGTGGTGATCTTAATCGGCTTCTGCGGGATATAATTTCAGCGGCTTCTCATCGGCACGGCTGATGCATTCTTCCGATACTTTTCCCATCCCCGACATCCCTTCCATGCTTTCCGCCCTCAGCCGTGTGCCGTGCGCCGTGAACAGCCGCCGTCTTTCACGCGGCGCCCCCATGCCGTTATCCACTGTGCCCCATTACTTCAGGAACAGCACGTGAAGTGCGAAAAAGATAAAGGCCAACGCGGCAATGGATTCCATGACAATCGTCATCCAGTATTTGGACGGGGCATCTTCCCGTTTGATCCAT
>DSDU01000119.1 GCA_011056835.1 Deltaproteobacteria bacterium | reverse complement strand
TTATATGGTTATGAATTGGGAATTGTAAAGAATTTCGACAGTTTTCTGCAGTGGGGAGTGGAAAGTGGCGATTGATGAGTGATAGGATAGTGAAAATGGTGGGTTATGCATCATTGGCGAGTGAATCGGGATTTGTAAAGGATTTCGACATTCAGGCAGGGGCCAGGTACCGGGAATCCGGTTCCCGGATAACGATATGAATTCGAATACTCGTATAACAATTTTCCCGGCGCCTGAAGCCTGGTTCCTGATACCTGTTTTTATCCATCCGTCGTGATTCCCGCTTTCTGCATAAGATCGTAGAGGGTGGGGCGGCTCACTCCGAGTTCGACCGCCGTCTTGGTGATGTTGCCCTTGTTCCGGGCCAGTGATCTTTCAATCAGTTCTTTTTCCATGGCTTCCCGGGCCTCTTTGAGGCTCATGCTTTCGTACTTCGCCCTGGTCGCTTCCATTTCAAGATCTCTGGTCGTCAGTCGCTTCCCCTCCGCCATGATTACAGCTCGTTTGATGCGGTTTTCCAGTTCCCTGACATTTCCTGTCCAATCGAATTTTTCAATTGCTTCGGTGGCGGAAACGGTGAACCCATTGAGCTTCTTGCCGCTCTCTTCCGCATACTTTGTAAGAAAGGCCTTTGCCAGAAGCAACAGGTCGCCTCGCCGTTCACGAAGGGGGGGCAGATAAATGTTGATGACGCCGAGACGAAAATAGAGGTCCTCCCGAAAACTTCCGTTCTGCATCGCCTCTTTCAAATCTCGATTCGTTGCGGCGATGACCCGGGTATCCACTTCGATTTCCTTTCGGCCGCCGACGTGTTCGATAACCCGTTCCTGAAGGAATCTGAGTAACTTAACCTGGAGGGGCAGGGATAATTCACCGATTTCGTCAAGGAAGAGCGTGCCGTCGCCCGCCATTTCAAAACGGCCTTTTCGCTGGACATGAGCCCCGGTAAAGGCGCCCTTTTCGTGGCCGAACAGTTCGCTCTCAAGAAGGGTTTCAGGGATGGCGCTGCAATTGATAACGATAAAGGGGCCGGTATTCCGTGTGCTCCTCTGATGTATGGCCCGGGCGACCAGTTCCTTGCCCGTGCCGCTTTCCCCTTCAATCAGGACCGGGGCGTCTGTGGTGGCAACCTTGCGGATCATGGCGAAAACATCCTGCATCTTGTCGCTCGTCCCCAGCATCCCCTCGAATGAATCGCCGCTGAGACGCTGCTGCAGTTCCCAATGCTCCCGTTCAAGTTGCGAAACGTGAAACGCTCGGCGGAGCACCACCTTCAATTCATCAATTTCAATGGGTTTATAAAAGAAGTCGTATGCTCCCATGCCGACGGCCCGGAGGGCGTGCTCCTTTTCTCCCCGGCCGGTTATGATGATTGCCTTTGCCTGGGGAAGCTCCGTTAAAATTTCATTCAGCGCGGCAAATCCTTCTTCAACACCGGCAGGGTGGGGGGGCAGACCGAGATCGAGGGTTACCACGGCCGGATGATCGTTTCTCACGAATTCCAGCGCTATCTGACGATTCTCAGCCATGAGAACGTCATAATCCCGGACCAGAGCCCACTTCATCTGCGTTCGCAGATCCTCATCATCTTCGACTATCAGAAGCTTTTGTTTTTCCATAGTTCCTTCAGTGATTAGTGGTAAGTGTTGTGGGTGCAATGTCGAGTTTGTAAGGGTAAAGGACCCAGGTTCCCGGTGCCAGGTCCACGAATTTTGCGTTTCAATCTCCGAATTACACTACAGAGATACTCTATCCTTTAATAACATCATGTTCCATTTGTGTAAAGGATTCACCATCTCCCTTTTCTTCCCGGAAACCGGAAACCTGGAACCTGAAACCTGTCTTTCCCCTCGTTCCTTCTACCTTGAGCCTGTTTTCGTCGGCAGAACCACCCGAAATGTTGTTCCTTTTCCGACTTCGCTCTCAACCTCGATTCTTCCCTTGTGGGCTTCAACAATCATTTTACTGTGATAGAGGCCGATGCCCATACCTTTCTGCTTTGTCGTTCTGAACGGCTGAAAGAGTGACGTGTTAATGAAGTCCTGCGACATGCCGCCTCCGTTGTCTCGAACGGTGATGATTGCCCAGCCGTCGCGTGCGTCGGTGGAGATGGCGATTTCGCCCGTTTCGCCGGTCGCGTCATGGGCATTGAGGATGAGATTCGTGAGAACATTCTGAATCTGCTCAGGATCGATCATTACAGACGGCACGGGACCGAGGTCCTCCCTGACTTTTCCCATCAGGCCGCCGTTCATGTCCGAAACGGATGCCTTGACCACGTCGTTCAGATTCATTTCAACGGGATGAATTTCAAGTTTCTGACTCAGCGACGTCAAGCGGGTTCCCATAAGCTTGATTTTTTCAACACTCTGTGAGATTGAGCGAAGGGCGTCGCTCCGAAATTCAGGATTGTCGAAGTGGACCGGCAGATTCTGCATTGTCAGTGATAATTTTGATGCCAGGTTCTTGAGATCGTGGACAAAAAACGCCGACATGGTTTGAAACGCCTCTATTTTCTTCGCTTCCTGCAGGCGTTCACTCAGCATAAGATTCGACAGCGCGGCCGCCGATTGATCCGCTATGTTTCCCAACAGGTCGAAATCTTCGATGGAAAGAGGCTCATTGCCGACGCGGTCGTACAAGGTAATGATGCCGATAAAACGATTGCCTGTTCTCAGGGGGAGACACCAGCGAATCTTTACGTCTTCAAAAAAAATATCATCCAATTGTGTGTATCCGGCGGGGAGTTCGTTCCAGGAATAGTCGAAGTCTTCCGGCAGACTCCTGTCGCGATAAATCCGGATGAACCTGTTGCCTTCCTCTTCGATGGTTTGAAATGCTCCCGTCGTATCTTCCGAGAATCCCGTCGAACCGCTGAGACGGAACCGATCTTTCCTGTCATCATACAGCCAGATTGAAACGGAGAGGATTTCAAATGTTCTCGAGATCATGTTGACGATAACGGTGCACAGACTTTTTATGTCCGTCACCGATGAAGTGCTCTCGGTAAATTTCATCCATTCCTTCCGGTAGTCGTAGATGGGGCGATGGAAATGACGGCTGATGAATCGACGCAGCAGCTTCTTGAGCCGGTCGGACAGAAGCAGCGCGAAAAGCGCCAGCAGGCCGATCAGGACAAAAAGCGCCCCCAGGGGAACATTCAGCCCGGTGTCAAAATGAACCGCAAGCTTCGCCACAATGCCGACAGCTATGAGATACAGGCCGACAAAGACAATCGTGAACGAGTTATAAAGAAACGTCTGCGACAGATAGAAATCGACATTAAGAATCCGGGTACGGGCAAGCGACCGAAGAATCAAAAGCCCCGCCACGATCAAGGCGCCCCCGTTGAGCAGATCCAGGGACAGATTGACAAGGTAATACAGGAGAGACTGGCTTGCCGTATAGATACGGACGGCAAACATGCATCCGACGCCGAGAACCATGAACTTGATCTGCCATCGCAGGCGTCCCGTTGAATTGCGCAGGGTACGTTCGAGATTCATCAGGATGAGGATTGCGCCGACGAGCATCAAAAGATGAAAGGCGTATCCCGACCAGCCGATGGGAACCATCCAGACAGTTTTGAGACCGACCACGGGCTGAGCGATGAAAAAGGCGTCTTGAAAGAACACGATTGCGGTAAGGGGCAGAATCAGGAATGCAAGCCACACCCATTTCCACCGGGAGACGAATTCATTGTAATTCGCCCGTGAAAAACTCAGGCTGAAAAGAAGCCAGGTCCCCGGCAGCAACGCCGTCGCGAAGTTTCTGAGACGCAGCCAGAAGAGCGCATCCGCCGGCATGATCGCGCCGGCACACAGTCCGGTTAAAACGGCCTCGACCGCCACGATCCCCAGGCCGATTGCGAGCATCCGATGCACAAACGAACGCGAATCCCGATACAGGACAAAACCCGCCAGCACAAGAGCGAAACCGGCGCTGACATAAGAAATAATGGTTAAGTATTCAGTCATATTTTTTAGTTGTTAAGCTCTTAAGTTCGTAAGCTCGTAAGCTCGTAAGCTGTTAAGTTCGTAAGCTGTTAAGTTCATGAGCTGATGAGTTCTTGAGTTGTTAATATTGCCTTGATCCTTTATCCTGTCTTTTCCCGGAAACCTGGAACCTGAACCCTGTTTTGTCCCTCACTCCTCACGCCTTACTCCTCACATCCCTGCGGGTTCCGTCGGGGTGCGCCTCGCTTCTTCGAAGCGCCCACAAGATCAACCCCAGTATAATCAAGGAGGGTATAAAGAAAATGAATCCTCCCGATTTATGGATAAAGCCATCCGTCAGGAATCTTTCATCTATATGCACCGCAAGCAATGATATGGTGATGATGCGGACGCCGTTCTTGAAGACCGTGATGGGATAAATCGCCAGCAGTAAAACCAGTTTCTTCCAGTTTGTTTTCAGGAACATATGGGCGGCTATGACCATGGTAATGAAAAGCGCCAGGCTCGATCTGATGCCGCTGCAGACATCGGCCACTTCTATGCTGATGCCCGGCAGGTGGAATGTAAGCCCTTCCCGGATATAGGGAGTTCCCGTCAGTTTGAACAGCATCTCCGTTGACGCGCCCGATCCGATCAACAGTAAATCAATGATTTTACGCATGACGAAGGCAGGTATGGGAATCATGAAGACAAGGAAGAGAAGAGGGAATAACGCCCGCTTAAATGCCTGATATCCATAACATAATAAAAATGAGCCGTTAAGAAACACCACCGCCGCGGACGTCATCAGCGCTGTGTAGTCATTTTGGCTCAGTCGCCCCTGAACGTTTCCGCCGATAAGAAACAAGGCCACGCCGGCCAGGATCACCGGCATGCCCGCTTTCCAATCATAGTCATCCAGCATTCCCCTCCCTTTGTGGGAGGGGTTGGGGGAAGGGGATACATCGGAAAAGATTCTTTTCCGGTCAGTAAAGAAAAAATAAAGACTCACAAGAGGAACAAGCCAGATATGAGAGTAGAAATGGCTGTGAATTGAAAATTTCGTCAGTTCCTTCAAAGGACCGAAGAACATCAACAATGCGACCATACAGCAAGCCGCGAACAAAAGATTTTTTCTATCGAACAATCCGCTCCTTGTCATAACATTATCCTCGCTCTGAATGGAAAATTATTAAGCTGGTGAGCTCCTCACACACTTGCCCTTGATCCTTTATCCTTGAACCTTGTTCCTTGCTTTTCACGGAAACCTGGAACCGGAAACCTGGTTCCTGCTGTTTTATCCTTGCACCTTTTTCCTTGCTTTCCCCGGGAACCGGAAACCTGAAACCTGGCACCTGGCACCTGTTTTTTCTCCTTGACTTGTGATATATAATATCACAAAATATGTAAAAAATATTGTGATGGAGCTTATCATGAGAACCACAGTCACCCTTGAAGAAAATCTCGTAAGAGAGTTGGTGGAAGTTACCAATGTAAAGACCAAAACCAGTGCTGTCACACTGGCAGTACAGGAGCACATACGGAGAGTTAAGCTGAAAAAACTTGCCGCACTGCTTGGAACGATTGACATTGATGAAAATGCCGTAAAAGAAAGTGATAATGCGGATCTACAACGAGCTCAGTGGTTAGAGGAAATAAGAAATGGCAAATGATACGGAATCAGTTCTGGTTGATACGTCTGTGTGGATTGATGCACTGAGGGGCAGGACATCCACTGTCGTTACAACCACTCAAGAATTACTGAGTAATGACCGCGTACTCACCTGCGGACCCGTCATATTTGAAATCAAGCGAGGCCTCCGTCAGCCGGAACGAAATAAAATAGTGCCGCTGTTTGATGCCTTAATCCGCCTTGCATTTGATGATGCTGTCTGGGATTCCGCCGGAGACCTTGATGCTGCATTACGCAACAACGGCATTACCATTCCTCCAATGGATGTAATAATCGCCCAGATATGTATCCAACACAACGTTTTCCTCTACACCATAGATGAGTATTTTCGCTCAATCCCCGGTCTGAAGTTATTCGCGCCGTAAACTGTAGTTGCCAAGATTGACTAACAGGCTCTTAAGCTGTTCAGTTGGTAAGCTCATGAGCTGTTGAGTTCTTGAGCTGTTAAGCTCTTAAGCTGTTAAGTTGTTAAGCTCATGAGCTGTTGAGTTCGGGAACCTGAAACCTGGCACCCGTTTTTCCACTTTTTCCTGCCCACTCCTTACCCCTCACTCCTCACTCCTCACACACCTGCCCTTACTCCTCACACACCTAATGTTCCCCCGAAATGATGGACACACCGAAAAGATAGAGATAAAGAAAAGATACTTGGAGGTGTGTAGTGAAAAACAAGGGAGAACGAAGAAGGTTCGACAAAGAATATAAG
>DSDU01000021.1 GCA_011056835.1 Deltaproteobacteria bacterium | reverse complement strand
GCAGTTGAAGAACTCCTGCAGCGATTTCCCGATTTCCGCCCGCGGTATCTTGTATTCCGCCATCAGGTGGTCTTCGATCGTCTCCTTGTTCCTGCGGGCCTTTTCATAGGCGGCTTCAAGGTCTTCGTCTTTCATCAGACCGATCCGCAGAAGATAATCGAATTTTGATTTTTTCTTTCGTCGTATCCGCTCTTGATTGTAAAAGGCAATGCCGATGACGTTTCCTATCTGTTCCAAAAATGCCTCGTCATCGCTGGTAAAAGGACCCCCTCTTTTTTTATTGAGGATCTGAATCACCCCCATGAGTTCGTCATTGTAAAGAATGGGAACCGCCAGGATCTGGGTGGTTCGCAGCCCTGATTTCTTGTCCCAGCTCCGATCGAAGTTGAGGGCTTTATCAATCCGTTTCAGTTCGTCGTCGTCGTATGCATCGGCAATATTGAGGACCTTTTTGTTGTTTGCCGCGTACCCCGCAATGCTCTTGTTGTTAATGGGAACTCTGATTTCGTTTAATGTGGAACCGGTCAGGAACATGGAGAAGATTTCATTCCGTCTTGTATCGGCTACATATATTGTAATGAGGTATGCATCGAAAAGATTCAAAATGCCGTCTTTGAGGTCAACAATGATTTGCTTGACGTTCTGAGCGGAGTGTATGCGGTTGGTAATATCGTGAACCGCTTTTTGCAGTTTTAACTTTTCTTCAAGTTCCGAGATCTGCGATCTCTCAATAATATTGTTTACTTTTGATGACGGCTGGACAACACTCATCTTCATAGCCTATAATAATGATATCGAAAACAGTGGACGCTAACAGCGAGGCTTCACTATAAACTGATATAGTTATTAATGCAAGCATCACTTTTCTTACCGAATACTGCTTGACAAAATTCATACATGTGCATACCAACCCGTACTGAATCACACAAGGAATATCGAAAGGAATGGCATGAGACCGGAAAAAACAATTGAAAAGCTGGCAACGGGGAACCCTGTTGTAATTGTCGCTCTGGGGGATTCCCTGACATATGGATGGATGGTTCACAAGGGATATATTGATTACATGAAAGGGATGATACGGGACAGATATCCGAGCAGCAAAATGACCCTGATTAACAGAGGTGTTCCCGGTGACACCGCCCAGGGAGGAGTAAATCGCTTGGAGGGTGATGTGCTCCGTCATCATCCCGATTGTACATTGATACAATTCGGTCTGAATGATGCCTTTGCCGGGTATTCACCGGAGCAGTACCGGGAGCATATTGAGACAATGATTCGCCGAATACGGGAGAACGAGACGTCGGAGATCGTTCTGGTTACGTCGATATGTCTTGACGGTGATCGAGACAATGCTTTCATCGATAAATTTTACAATCAGGTGGAAGCCGTGTCTCAGTTATATCGCCTGCCTGTGGCCCGTGTCCATGACTACTGGAAGAAAAAAATCGCAGAGGGTGTAATATTTGACAGCCTCGTACAATTCGACGGCGTTCATCCCAACACCATCGGTTATAAACTTATGGCGGAAGCGATAATGAAGATTTTTTAGGAGCTTTCAACTGTCGGCTGTCAGCAGGAGATGAATACACAGTGATTCGCAGTGAGTTTCAGTATCTGAACATATGTGCGGAATCTCTTGACACGCTTTTCATAGGGCGGATCGGAATTCTCGGAGCCGAGCGCTGCCGGTTTACGCCGTTACCTTCATAATCATCAATGTAATGTCGTCGAACTGGGGCTGATTGCCCGCAAACGCCATAATCTCGCCCTGCACTTTTTCAATCAAATCCTGTGCCGTAAGCAGTCGATTTTGTCGTATGATGCGGATCAGCCGATCCTCTCCGAATTCTTCTTCCTGTTCATTGACCGCTTCAGTGACGCCGTCCGTATAGAGCACAAGTACATCATCCTTCAGAAGATCGATTTCTTTTTCTTCAATGTCGATGCCTTCTGTAACGCCGAGGGGAATTCCCTTTGCTTCCAGTCGGATTATCCCTTCGGAATCGTTTCTGAATAAAAAAGGGGGATTATGCCCAGCATTCACATACCGCAGTTTCTTGTTATGTGAATCCAGAATGGCATAAAAAAGCGTTACGAACATGCCGGAACGGGAATCACGACAGATCAGATCGTTCGCGCGCCTGATTGCGTTTTCAACACTGAGATTTCCTGTTGTGCTTGCTCTGACGATCGTTCGAGACAACCCCATAAAAATAGCGGCCGGCATTCCCTTCCCGGAGACATCGGCAATGGTCAAGCCCCACTTATCATTCTGAACAGGAACATAGTCGTAAAAATCGCCTCCGACTTCACGGGCGGGAATATTGGCTGCCGAGAGCTCAATCCCTGATATTTCAGGGGCTTCTTTCGGAAGGATATTTTTCTGGATTCCACTCGCTATTTCCAGTTCCTTGAGCAGTCGCTCCTGTTCCGCCGTCGTACAGTGGAGTCGTTCCATATAGTCCTTCAGGTCGGCGGTCATTTTATTGAAGGACGAAGCAAGTTCCTCAAATTCATCGTTCGTATGTACTTGAACCATGTAATCAAGGTCACCCTTTCCGAGAGCTTTGACTCCCTCGCTCAGGCTCAAGATCGGTAATGTTATCATTCTGGAAAGTCCGACCGCTATAAATGAAACTACGATGATGAGAATAAGAAAGAAATCAAAGAATGTATTGCGGGTGCTCTCAATCCTTTCATTAATATGTTCGCTGATGTTTGTTGTCGCCGTGGAGATTTTTTTCTTTGTTTCAATAACCGGTTGGGAGAATTCATCGATATACGTGGTAGCTGCAACCATGTAGTTCGTACGTTCAATCGGCACCATGTACATGTACTTCTGCCGTATCTGGCCGTCAGGATCTCGCCAGTTGTAATATCCTCCATGGCTGGATCCGTCAAATGTCCGTTCATAAATTGTCCAGAATGTAGGGAGGGTTCTTTTCAGATCGGCAGGGTCTGAGTTGATGAGGGATCGGTTCGGATGGAATCTCATGATTCCCGACTTCTTCTCATAGACAATGGTGTAGCCCGTATTCCCCACTGATTGAACGGCAATTTTCTGAAATTCCCGGTTCGCCTGCAAGTCTCTTATGGTCATTTCAGGATGAGCGGCTATATAGATTGCGCATTGAAGTGCCACATCTCTGGCCTTCTGTTCCAGTATCTTTTCTCCCAGGGTCTCGAGAGCCTGGGTGCTGTCGGCGATGGCGCTTTCACCTAACGATGTGCTGCTGTCCAGTGCGTACAGTCCGATGGCCTTTATGTCGTTGAGCGCTATGTACCCCGATGCAATCAGTGCCGCTATCGTTAAGCCAAGAAACGCAACGATCAATTTCGGCATGATCTTCAACTGCATCTTTGTCTTTTCTTTTTTATGTTCCATAGAATTCCCGGGATTATATAGATGACGGCGGCGGATTCTTCGTTATATGTCATCACGTCAATATGTGTCAGGGAGAGCAGCCACCTATCCGATGCGAGAAGCGATGGCGCCGGCCGCCACGATGCCACTCGTCGATGCCTGCAGTAATCCTCGTGTTATACCGGCTCCGTCCCCGATTGCAAACAAATTTTTTACATCTGTTTCCAGTTCATGAGATACCTGTATCCTGTTTGAGTAAAGTTTTACTTCCACGCCGTACAGGAGAGTGTGCCGGGAATTTACCCCGGGCGCGAGACGGTCCATGGCTTGAAGCATTTCCTTGATACTCTTGAGGTGTCTGTACGGAAAAACATAACTAAGATCACCGGGTGTCGCGTCGGAAAGTGTCGGTGTGGTCAGACAGCGATCTATCCGTGCCTGTGTTGATCGTTTACCTGCCAGGAGGTCTCCCACCCGCTGAATAATCGTTCCCCCACCGATAAGGTTTGCCAGACGAGCGATGTACAGACCATACGCAATAGGGTCGTCAAACGGTTCCGTGAAGGTGCTGCTTACCAGAATTGCGAAGTTCGTATTGTCGCTCTTTTTTGTGGCATGACTGTGGCCGTTGACCGTGAGAATGCCGGCGTTCTCTTCGTTAACTACTTCGCCGAAGGGGTTCATGCAAAAGGTGCGTACTTTGTCATCAAACGTTTTTGAATAATAAACGAGTTTCGATTCATAGGTAATGTCCGTAATATCTTTTAGTATTGTGGCGGGCAGTTCCACGCGGACACCGATATCGACCGGGCTGGCCTTTGTTTTCAATGAAAGGTGTTCCGCCTCTTTCTTCATCCAACGGGCCCCCGATCGTCCCGGAGCGGCGACAACAAACCGGCTCCGAATCATTGTTCCGTCGTGCAGCTTGACTCCCCGTATTTCATTGTCTTCATCAACGATCGATTCAACAGCGCAGTCCGTTCTGATCTCGATGTGATGTGAAAGGACTTCGTACATTGCGGAAAGGATATGACGGCAGTTCTCCGTGCCGATATGACGTATCCGCGTCGGAATAAGCTCAAGGTCCGCCTGTCGTGCCCGATCTGAAAGATCTTCTACTTCCGGTGAAATATCTCCGAACAGACGATCGGGCGCTCCGTACTTTACATATATCTGGTCGGCGGTCGTGAGGAGTTGATAGAGGGATTTCCTGTCAAGGAATTCTCCCAGGTGACCCCCCACATCGGTTGAGATTGTCAGTTTACCATCGCTGAACGCGCCGGCGCCACCCCATCCCTGCATAATGTCTCTGGAGTTATCCCGCCGTCGTTCCGACAGAGCTTTTCCTTGTTCGAGCAACAAAACATTATTAATGCCGAGATCTTTCAGCGTGAGTGCGGCAAATATGCCGGCGGGACCGCCGCCGATGATGACAACCTGATAGTCCATGCAATGTCTCCGGAAAAAAAGATAAAAGCTTAATAAGTCTTCGTGATATCTTAGGGAACATAGTGAATAAAGGCAAGGAAATTATAACGGTTCGGTATGCCGGAACTCAGACTGTTCAAACTGTCCGCCGCCTACAGTTTAGAGGTCCGTGTCGCTGTGGTGCAAAGCAGAAGCCATGTAAGGGCAGGAGTGGATGATGAATGAGGGCAAAAGTTTTATTTGTTTTGAAATTGTTGGCACAAACATTACATTATTGGTACATTGGCTTCAAAGATTGAGATGCTGTCGAAAAATGTTCATCTGTTATGGGATGTAGGGATTCCCCCTTATCCTGTTTCACTGTGACGTATGCAATGATATGATAAAGACGGAGAGTCACCGTACGACTCAAAATTCATAAGGTGTGGGATGTGAGGATGCCCGTGTTTCTTTTATGATCGTCTTGTCGGACCGGTAAGATGAGGCGATGCTGTAAGGAGGATTAAAAGTATGAACAAAATATTTAAAGCGGTCAAAGTCAGTGACCGTGTGTACTGGGTTGGTGCAATCGATTGGAATATCAGAGATTTTCATGGTTACACCACGAAACGGGGAACTACGTATAACGCATATCTCATTTTGGCCGATACAATAACCCTTATTGATACCGTCCGTGCGCCATTCAAGGACGAGATGCTGGCCCGTATCAGGTCGCTTATAGAACCGACAGATATTCAGTACATTATATCGGACCACTCGGAAATGGACCATACCGGCAGCCTCCCCGGGGTTATTACGGAAATAAGCCCCGAGAGGATTTTTGCGTCGACCATGGGGGTGAAGACACTGGGGGAGATGTATCATCTGGATCGAAAAATTGAACCACTGTCCGACGGATCTTCACTTGATCTTGGAAATATGACCCTTACGTTCTATGAGACCCGGATGCTTCACTGGCCCGACAGTATGTTCTCGTATCTTTCAAATGAGAACATACTGTTTTCTCATGATGCCTTTGGAATGCACCTGGCCACATCGGAGAGGTTTGCCGATGAAATTGATGGCGCCATTCTTGATTATGAGGCGGCGACGTATTTTGCCAATATCCTGCTCCCATACTCTCCGCTCATACTGAAGCTGCTGGATAAAGTTGGTTCAATGGGGCTCGCCTGTGATGTCATAGCTCCCGACCACGGCCCCATGTGGCGTTCAGATATGAGGAAAATCATCGATTACTACCGTACGTGGGCATTACAGGAACCGAAGCGGAAGGCAGTTGTCCTTTATGACACAATGTGGCATAGTACCGAACTGATGGCGAGGGCCGTCAGTGAAGGTTTAGCCTCCACCGGCATCAGCGTCAGGAACATGTCAATGCATGCAAACCATCGAAGTGATGTGGCATATGAAATTCTCGATGCGGGAGCGCTTGTTGTGGGATCGCCGACGCTGAACAATAATCTTTTCCCGACAATTGCGGATATTCTAACCTATCTCAAGGGATTACGGCCTCGAAATCTGGTCGGTGGAGTATTCGGATCGTATGGTTGGAGTGGCGAGTCGATACGGCATGTTCACGG
>DSDU01000101.1 GCA_011056835.1 Deltaproteobacteria bacterium | reverse complement strand
TTTTCAAAGAACACATGCAAAATGTGGTGCCAAGAACTGTTTCGGGATATCTATGTGCCCGATAGTAAATAACTATATTTTTGCAACTGTTAAAGATCAGTTTATGATACCCACGAAAAGAATCATTCAGAGCCCGGCGGCGGAGAGGATATTCTTTCTTTACAGACCAAATATTTTCATATATTTTACTACTAAAGTTCATGGTAGCAGTGTTTCCTCGATAGGGGGCTGTGCACGATTTATCGGGGGGCGACTCTCGTATCGTCCGTAATCGTGTCATGATTCGGCGGCACATACGGGGTGTGTTGTGAGTCCGACGTTCTTCGTGCATAAATGCCTGCCTTCTGCTGCGTATGATCCCATCAGCACCAACCGCCATGACCATGAGAATAAAGATGCTTGCATATAGTATCATCATCATTGCATTCGTCATTCTCTTTCTGCTTTACTCCGTCCTTGCCGTGCGCATGTCGCCTCCCGTTACCGTATCGAAGCCGAAAGGTTCTCTCAGTGCAACCGGTGCCAGGTTATATGATCACGTGCGCTATCTCACGACCGACGTCGGTTCAAGAAGCGTCGGGGAATATGAAAAAATCGAAATGGCACGGCATTACATCCAGTCGATCCTTACCGACATGGGTTGCACTTTTGCACTTCAGCGTTATGAATACAACGGCAAATTGTTCAGCAATGTGATCGCCGCCGTTCCGGGGGAGCGAAAGCCGGACGAAACGGTTATTTTTGGAGCGCATTACGATACCGTGTACGGAACACCCGGAGCTGATGATAACGCCAGTTCCGTTGCGGTATTGCTCGAGATGTGCCGGGCCTTGAAGGATCATGCCTCCGGCAGAACAGTGAAACTTATTTTTTTCGTTCTTGAAGAACCGCCTCTTTTCCGATCAGATTTCATGGGCAGTTTTGTATATGCCAAAGCCGCCAAAGCACGGAATGAGGCTATTCAAGCTATGGTCTGTCTCGAAATGGTGGGATACTTCAATGACAGAAAGGGGGCTCAGCGATTCCCACTTCCTCTCATGGGACTCTTTTATTCCCGCATTCCCGATTTCATTGCCGTTGTGGGAAATCTTCGATCCAGGTGGCTGGTTCATCGTGTTGAATCTTCGTTGCGGCAAGGGTGTCTACTTCCCGTTGAGACACTTGCGGGAATCAGTCTCATCCCGGGAGTTGATTTTTCCGATCATCGTTCGTTCTGGATAATGGGATTCCCGGCGGTCATGATTACCGATACCGCCTTTTATCGAAACCCCGCATATCATACTGCGTACGATACCATTGACACACTCGATTTCGCCGGCATGGATGAGCTTCTCAAGGGACTCATCATTGTTGCCCGTGATCTTACCGATATCCCTCAGTGATAAGGTTCCACCGGTCTTTCCCCTTTGATGATGGTATGGTCATGTTTTAAAAGCACGGCTCAGGGTCGTGACGGCCGATTATTACAATGCCGTCACGGACCGAATAAAACGGGATGGAGGCGTTTACCCTCCATCGGCACCCGTCCCGCATTCCCCGGCCATCCGGTGATCCGGCATATCCATGTCTCAATCGAGCGTGCGAGGTTGGACTTTCAGAGGTTTGAGGGGGAAACACTCATTTTCGTATATGAAAAGGGTGGATAAACGCCTTGAAGCCACAGCGATTCCTTTAGCGTGAAGACGATGTAAGTTCGAAAACAAAGGTGCTCACGCCGACATTGCTGCTAATTTTCACGGGAAGTTTTCTGTCATCGGCGGTGAACCAGATTTCCATTTGGGAGGTGTTGTGCTTTGTGACAACACCATCGGGGAATTCCATCTCGGGGGCCACACGAAAGGTATCATACGATACTCCGGCAACGACAATCGTCTCTCGTGACACAACAGTTGCCTTGACAACCATGCACTTTTTTCCGTCGCTCACCGGCAGTTCGAGAACGCTGCCTTCCTCCAGATCATGGATGCGTATGAGGTAAAACAAGGCCAGTGGGTCGCACGTGCCGGGCAGGATGGCGACTGGTTCCAGTGCCTCGCCGAAATTCGCATACGTTGCGGTCATCTTTTGCCAGTCAAAGTGAACATTGACGTCCCGAGAATGATTTCCCCTATTTCGCTTTGTGTAATAAATGGTCCGGCGGGTGTCGATATCGGTGTATGAATCCTGGCGTTCCCGGATTTTGTACAAGAGATCGACGATTGAGTTTGTTTCAGTCGTCATTGCAAAATGATATGTCATCACACCGTAAATGTGAGCCATCGGCAAAATCTCAAGAACAGCATGGCCTGCGGGGATTACACCCCAGTATGCCTTATAGCTGAGCTTTTCGCCTGGAGCAAACGGGATGGACGTTCCGGATACCGCTTTGACTGAAATCGGCATTGCGCAGATAAGTGATGAAACGAAGAATAACAGGAACCGTTTCGGCATGGTTAATATCTTTTTGTCATGTAAAGTGGTCATATCATTACAGGCATGACAATGACCCGCAACTATTTTAGTTCATTGATTCAGTGGCGGTTTCACAGGGCTTTATGCCGAATGTTTCAGAATCATACCACACGCTGAGTATGGAGGCGGTTATTCCTTTAAAAAAAAATGACCCCTGCTTTTTTACTTTCCCGTCCATTCAATTTCCTCTTTTGTTCGGAGACGGCAGCGCCGCCGAGATAATCCCGGCGGCGCTGTATTTTACTCCTCATTCAATCGGCAAGAAACTGAACATTATTGTTTAATCTCGATTTTTTTCATTCCAATCTCTTCAGACTTGGGGATCGTCAGCTTGAGAACACCGTCTTTGTATGTTGCCTCAATCTCATCGACCACAACATGATCGGGGATTCTGAAGTTTCTCTGGAACGATCCATATCGTCTCTCGATGCGATGATAGGTTTCACCCTTGTCTTCAGTTTCCTGTTTCTTTTCGCCTTTAACGGTTAAAATACCATCCGTCAAGGTTACATCCAGATCTTTTTCATCCATGCCGGGCAGTTCGGCAACCACCTTGTATTCTTTTTCACTTTCGGTGATATCGAAGGCCGGTATGAACATTTTCTCGTCGCTGAGATATGAAGGATCCATTGAGCCTTCAAAAAATCTGTCAAATACGTCCCTCATGGGAAACATAATGTTTGTTCTCGGAATCAGGTCTAACATCCTGGCCATGGTATATTCCTCCTCTCGGATTGTTTTCTTATTTGTTTATAAAATAATCATCCTCGTCTGTGCGTCAAGAGGGTGAGGCTTTTTTTACTACAGGTGAATGCAACAATTTGTTATTATTGTTTTTACCCTGTTTTCAAGCAAAATAGGGCTTGACTCGCCGTGTTAAAAAAGAGAGATTATGACTGTAAATTTTGATACTGTCGGTATCGAAAAAAATGTGACGCAAAGGCATGAATTTTATACAAGGAGTGATTATGGAAGCGATGAAAGGCAATGAAAAGAGTAGAAAAAGTGTAGCGATTCGTTTCGTGTATGCATTATTTTTCCTGCTTGTTTTCGAACTGTTGAAGATGATTCTCCAGGTTACCACTCTTTTTCAGTATGTTCATCTGCTGATCACGAAAAAACACAGCGAGCCGGTGAGGGAATTTTCCAATAAGCTTGCAACTTATGCTTATAAAGTTATGCGATATATAACCTTAAACGATAACGATCGACCGTTTCCCTTCAGTTCTCTGCCCATCGTCATGGAAGAGGGGGAGAATAATATCGCGTTTCCTTAAGATGCTGTTGAAAAACGCCCATCTGTCCCAATGCGTTGGGATTAATCCTATCCTTACTCTGTTTTGCGGATGCCAGCGTTCGACGCATACATAAGGGTGGTTCAGTATTACTATCAGAGAATGCGCAGGTGGAAATCTCGGTTCGCATATCGGATATTATCCAGTTCAACCCCGACACACCGCGCTCATGCCCTGATAACGTGTCATCATGTGAAGGGTTCATGAACTCGCGAGCTCGTCTTTCTCTTCACGCCTCACGCTTTACTCACCACCGTGAGAAATTTAACTGCCCTGTAACATTATATTTCTGAACCGTTCCACGTGGGGGCTTTTCAACGCTCCGTCCAAGCTCTTTTATCTATTCTACCGGAAACAGCCAGTGAATGAACCGTCCGTCGCGACCGGCAACGATGTCATCCATGACGGAAGAAATCTTCATCGTGAGTGGGCCGGGTGTGTTTTCTATATGCCGTTCTTCCATACGGCTGACCGGAAGCACCTTGGCGGGTGTGCCCGAAAGAAAAATCTCATCGGCGATATAAAGGAGTTCCGGCGAAAATCGACCTTCCTCATAGTTGATTCCATGTACCATCGATGCCTCAAGGATCGATTTACGGGTGATGCTGTCGAGAACGGTGCCGAGAGCCGGCGTCATGATTGTTCCGTTTTTAATCAGAAATATCGATTCGGTCCCTCCTTCGGCGATGAAGCCCTGCATGTCAAGCATTATGGCAAAGTCAAACCCCCGCTGTGCCGCTTCCTGCCGTGCCATCATGCCGTTAAGATAGTTGGCTGCAACCTTGGCGCCGACGGGAACGGTTCTCGGATCGAGTTTTGCCCATGTGGATATGCAGAGCGATGATCCCATTTCGTTGAACGTGTCATGTGCCGGCAGATCATCAGTCGGATCGATTATGAAAACAGACATGGCCGTTTTCTTCCGGGGAGGCAGTATCTCGAACGATATGTCAGGGTAGTAGCAGATTATTTTAATGTATCCCTGATCAACACTGTTTCGCTTGACCGTTGAAAGTATTGCATCGATACAGTCCTTTTCCGAGAGCGGCAATTCCATGTCGAGGAGTTCGGCCGAACTGAAAAGTCGGGTTATATGATCACTGAGGCGGAAGATTGCCGGTCCTTTTTGAGTTTTGTGCAGACTGAGAACTTCAAAGATTGCCGATCCCCGACCGATACTGTGGCACATGATATGAACGGTTGCCTCTTCCCAGGCAACATACGTTCCGTTGAGATAAACAGTGCGATTGGTGAACATGAACGTTATTCCTCCTCAAGCAGCTCGCGGGATTATACACGATCGTCGATTATATGGGTATTTTTTTTGTAATGTGTCTTTGCTGCTGCGAGAAACCGTATGCCCCGTTCCATCTCCTCGAATACGGGAATTCCAAGAGCCTCCACGTCTTTTTTAAATGTGTGGTGTTGTTCTCCCGCCCCCACCGGCCAGATGACGACCGGTTTTGACAGGGTGTTTTTCAGGCCGCCCAATTTCTTCAAGGAGCCGATGTCCATGCGTCCCGAAAAAGCATGGATGATAATCGAATCGACACCTTCGTCGTGAATGACCGCATCGATAACGGTGGAATAAACCCTGTCAATACCGTTTTTTTCCGCCGCGGGCCAGAGATCGATGGGATTCGACGGGTTCATCCAGGGAGGGAAGACGGTACGTATGCTCTCTATGGTGTGAGGGGAAAGCCTTGCAAGAGGAAGATTCATGTCGTGGAGAAAATCCGCCGCGACGATGCCGCCGCCGCCGGAAAAGGTTATGATGGCGGTCCCCCCGTCGTTTCTGCTGTCATGCGTCATGGAGAATCCTCGCAGCAGGTCCATCATCTCATGGAAGTCGGACACAGGGATGATCCCTGCCTGTCTGAATGCATGGTGCGTGATGATGTCATTGCCCGCGAGACTGGCCGTGTGACTCATAGCGGCCTCTGCACCTGACGGGCTTCTGCCCCCTTTGAGGATTACGATGGGTTTGGCGGTTGATCGACACAGTGTCATGAAACGCCGGGCGTCGGCAAGAGACTCGATATACATTCCGATGACATCGGTGTGTGAATCCCGGATGAGATATTCCAGAAGTTCCGTTTCGTGAACATCGCATTTATTACCGATGGAACAGAGTTTGCTTATGCCCATACCTCCCTTTTCAAGGATCATCAACAGAAAGGTAGCCGAGAGCATTCCGCTCTGGACGATGATTGACACATTTCCCGGTTGCATCAAGGTTTTCCACGCATCGGTATACATGAAGGAATACACATGCCGTGAGTGACCGTCGAGGAGTCCCATGCAGTTGGGGCCCCAAAGCCGGATATCATATTTCCGTGCGAGATCCACACACTGTTGTTGAAGATGTTTTCCCGCTTCTCCCGTTTCGGCAAATCCTGCCGATTCTACGATAATTCCTTTTACATTTTTCCGGGCACACTCTTCAATGGTTTCGGGAAGGAACCGTGCCGGAATAAAGTAAACAGCCAGATCAAAGTTGTCAGGAATGGAAGTTATATCGGAATAACACGGAAGTCCGAGAATCGAGTCATATTTAGGATTGACAGGATATACCGGACCCCGATAACCACCTAGGAAAACCTTTGCACAACTCTCCGGTAAAATACCGTCACTATAATGTCTCAAATCTATAATAACTATATGATAATACTTTACAATATGT
>DSDU01000185.1 GCA_011056835.1 Deltaproteobacteria bacterium | reverse complement strand
GAAGTTTCCCGTCAACTTCGAGGTCAGGGAAGGTCAGACCAGGAAGTACCCCTCATATAAGGAGAGAAGGGATTACAAGACGCCTTCCAACAGCATGCTGTGGGGATACGACTGGGATGACGATGTACAGAACGGGAAATAGCATTTTTGGTATCAAGGAACATGGAAAAGCCCGGGTTTGTACCAGGGCTTTTGTTTTTTGTAATGGAGGCTTTCCAATCCGTCTACATGTCGGGAGGATGCTGTTCTTCACTCACCCGCGATTGACGGATGCCGCGAGATGATCGGCAAATTTGCTTGACAGATAAGGAAGATTCCTTTTATTGGTAATAAAAAACGGTGTGAGGACAGGTATGTCGCAAAAGATTAAAAAAAAGGAAACAAAACGGGTAAAGATAAAAGAAGGAATTGATAATCCTGTCGCTTACGACAACAAAGGTAAGTTTTTAAATCGAGATATGAAGTACCTGTTGGTATTTTTTCTGTGGTTTGTCGGCTTTATTATCATTTTACTGTATAACTGGAAAAATTAATCAAGCATATCTTAAATTTACGCTTACATACACTGTGGACCTCATCAGATCCGGTGAGACATGACACGTCTTTTTTACTAAATGACGGTGCGGGTTGTTATAGTAAGTAAAGTGATTTATTGATATCGATCGGATAAAAATTGCTTATTTTTACCTTGACAAGAAAAAGACTAATCTGCTATTAAATCCTAAAATCGCGTTCAGTTCTCTCTCACGGGTAAAGGGGGTGAGTGGGACAACGCAGGGGGCTTCACCAGATCTTACCTATCCTTATCAAAACACGAATATTGAAAAATCTAAAAAGAAAGGAGGTGTAAAAGCAGGGTTTTATAGTGGAATAGTAGGATAACTGTTGTAAAAGACGTGCAGATTTTTGAAAGTGAATAAAAAAGGAGGAACACTTTATGGCACATGAACACTCATTCGCTAGTCCGGGCCCCTGCGGTCTGGGCGCTCTTGCAATGGCTTGTTTTACGTTTTTCGCGTTACTTACCGGTAGGGTAAACCATGATGCGCTTCCCCTTCTGGCATGCTGGATGGTCGGTGGGGGTATCTGCCAGTTGGTTGCCGGTGTTATCGAATTAAAAGATCATAATATCGTCGGCGGCAATGTCTTTACCTTCTTTGCCGCTTTCTTCATGTTTGTTACCGCTCTCAGCCTTGCCACCAAATATGGTCTATCAAAGGCCGGACTGCCCATGGACGGCAGAATTGAGGGATGGGGATGGTTGGCAGGCCTTGCATTCCTGGTCATGATGACGCCGAATTATCTGAAAAGCCCGAAAATTCTTTTCATCGCCGTCGTTCTGATCGATATTGCACTGGCATGTATCGTCGTGCTTGATCTGAAACTCGATGTGAACCGGGCCATGTTTGCACAGCTTGCAGCCTGGTGTCTGTTGGTAGCAGGGTGGATCGGAATTTACCTTGTCGGAGCGATTTCTATGAATACCCACTTCGGCAGGGTTATACTCCCGGCGACATCGCCGATCGTTAAATAAGAATTAATTCAAAAACACATAATAGCGAGAGGCATGTCGCATGCAGCGACATGCCTCTCTTTTTTTGATTGAATGAAAATGTTTTCAAAGGTCGACCGGCCGGCACGGCGAGACGGCGGCGCAACCTGATTATAATGAATGCCGGTCATGAAGCATGACGTGAATATCTTTTGTAGTGACCGTCCTGGAACTTGTCAGCCAATAAGAACTTCACGGAGAAACACTTGAATGTAGAGGGGAGTCGTCTATGGAGATCTGGCAACGCGGAATCCCGTTAAAAAATTAGCGTTCGTGGGGTAGATGCTGTAACGGTGGGCACAGCGGAGTTCCTTCGGGCCATTGGCATAACAGCCGCCGCGAATTATGCCCTCTTTTCCCTTCCGATCCGGTCCCTGGGGATTTTTGTACGGGCTGTTACGGTAATAGTCCCTGTCGTAGCCGTCCCGGCACCACTCCCACAAGTTGCCTGCCATGTCGTGGAGACCGTATCCGTTGGGGGGATAGAAGCCGACGGGAGCCGTGTAAGCATGGCCGTCCTTCTTCCATATGTAATGATCAAGGCCGGGGCCGAAGTTCGCCCGGTAGATTCCGCCCTCATCGGGGGCTTCATTGCCCCAGGTATAATCTTTCCCATCAAGTCCGCCCCGGGCGGCCTTTTCCCATTCCGCCTCCGTGGGCAGCCGGTAGCGCTTTCCCGTTTTAATCGAAAGCCACGTGCAATATGCTTCCGCATCATCCCTCGATACGTTCATGACGGGCATGTTCGGGCCCCGCATGCTTTCATCTGGTTGTATGCCGTATCGTCGGTCGCAGGGCAGATTATACCCCGTTTCTCCACAGAACGTTTCATATTCTTCGAACGTCACCTCATATTTACCGATGTAATAGGCATCCAGGTACACCTTGTGGGGCGGATCTTCGTTTCGCGCCAGGGTCCCTCCCATGGTAAATTCTCCTGCAGGTATGAGGACCATGGAATTCTCTATCTTTTCGATAGTATCCTTAACCGTGTTTTTGTCGGTCGCGCCTGCTGAAATAATGGATAGAAGTGTCATTGCAAAAAAGACCAGAAGAAATATTCCGTTTTGTCGCGCCATTGGTTATAGCCTCACATCGGCAGTTTTTATCTGTTACAGTAGGGTATCACGCCATCACTTATTTATAAACAGGAGTCACGGTGTGGGTTCAAGCCGCTGTTTGCCCTTTCTATGGAGGCTTAGCAGAAGATCTGCAAAATTGCAAGTTCTATCGGCGGCATATAACATACATCAGGGATCTCTTGCTACGCGAAAACCTACCAGTTGATCGAAGGTGCCCGGGCTGAGAGGAAGCCTCGTTGCGCAACGTAAATGCTCCGCCTTACTGCTGTAACATCCACCACGGATGACGCCTCTGAAACCCGTGTCCGGTCCCATGGGATTTCTGTAGGGGCTTTTCTCATAATACGCCGCATCGTACCAGTCCCGGCACCACTCCCACACATTTCCCGCCACATCGTGCAATCCGTATCCGTTCGGCGGGTATGTTCCGACAGGTGCTGTGTACGCGTATCCGTCTTTCTTCCAGACGAACTCCTGATTAAGCCCGGGACCGTAGTTGGCACGGTATACACGGTTTGCCCACGGTTCTTCATCACCCCAGGGATATTCCTTTTCATTCAGGCCGCCCCGGGCGGCCTTCTCCCATTCAGCCTCGGTGGGAAGCCTGTAGTTCTTCCCTGTCTTTTCGCTCAGCCATTGGCAGAACCTCTCCGCCTCCCCACGGGCGACATTGATAACAGGCATTTTCGGGCCGATCATGGATGGATCGGGTTGGAGAAAAACTCGTGGATCGACGGGAAGATTATATCCCGTCTCACGGCAATATAATTCATACTCTTCAAAGGTAACCTCGTATTTGCCGATGCAGTATGCATCAAGATGCACCTTATGGATAGGCGTTTCATTTTTCGCGGCTTCACCTCCCATTATGAACTCTCCCGCAGGAATGAGTATCATATTTTTCTCTATTGTTTCGATTATGGCGTTTTGTTGTGTCGTATCGGATGCACATATGGGAAACGGCATCCCTAGAAGGAACAGCACTGCAAAAACAGCGGCTCGATTCTGATACACGATCATATTTCACCTTCCGTATGGAAACATCTTTACAACTGATTGATATTACACATAATCATATAAGCCATGGTGACTCATTTTTCATTAATTAATACATAAATTCGGGTCGGATGGGAAGAGAATAATGATGAATTATCCTGCAATATCCTTTCTGTAACCTCAATAATGCCGGTAGGAAAGACTACCGGTATTTCTATGTCAGCGCCAACGATACCTGAAGCTGCGGTGGAAGAAACAAAAAAATGTATGCATAAGAGATTGTTTTTCCCCTCATTCTTGCAAGGGCACAGATCGGGTTTATTTTTGTTCTTGACAGCTGAAAGTGGCATCTGTTACGTAACTGCGGGGTTTCACCCGGTGCATAGTCCACCATTTCAGTGTTCTGTGAAAACTTTTAGCGGCGACAACAATAATGGGGGCATTCGGAAGATGCGATAATCTCTGGTTCATAGGCTTTTAATCACTCATGTTGAAGATGTGCTTGAGTGCTGATCTGCAACAATGAAAGGGGGTGGTTCTGGAATTAGGAACGAATGATTCACGTAGGGTTTATTATTGGATTATTATTTCATTACAAACCTATTTATTGCTGTAAATGTAGTACAAAAAGGAGGAAGTATTTATGGCACACGAACACTCATTTGCGACTCCGGGTCCTGCGGGATTGGCGGCTCTTGCGGTAGCTTGTTTTGGTTTTGCGGCTGTTTTTCTTGGTAAGGTTGGGCTGGGCGGTTTGCCGTTACTGGCAGCTTGGTTAATCGGCGGCGGTATTGTTCAATTATCAACGGCATTGATCGAACTGAAAGATCATAATATTACCGGTGGTAACGTATTTCTTTTCTTTGCTTCTTTCTTCATGTTCGCGGCGGCGCTGAGCGTATTTGCCAAATTCATGTTGCTCGCCAATGATATGAAACCCCTGGCTTATGTTGAGGGATGGTGCTGGATGGCAGGTGCCGGATTCTTGACGGTGGTAACACCTGCGTATTTGAAAGGTCCCAAAACGATGGGCGTCCTGGTTATCATGGTGGATATCGTCCTGTGGACAATTGTGTTCCTGGATCTGGGCATCGCTGATCCCAAGATCTGGAAACCGGTGGTTGCGTATCTCTTGATTGCTGCCGGATGGATCGGCATCTATATGGCCGGCGCCATCGTCTGTAATACCGTCTATGGCAAAACCATATACCCGATTCCTGGACCGTTCATTAAGTAAACGGTCTTATATAATTTCATTATTTTTCATGCGGGGCAAGTTCGCTGCGGTGGACTTGCCCCTTCTTTGTGTAATCTGCCATTACATTTTTTTCTTTGAAGGGGGCAAGGGCAAGAGTTTTGCTTCACCGTGATCAGCTCTCTGATTGACAATATCTCAGACCGGATGCTATAGCATTACCAAGGCAGCGTGGGCATCGGGGAGAAAAGCTTTTGCCGTGAGGTGGCAATTTCACTACGATTGTCATATGAATCAGGATTCGAAGATTCGAGGTACAAAGGCCCACCGGTTAACCCATTATCAGATGGTTTTTCGAACGGCCGGTTCTGTTGGAAGTCGAGATGTTGAAACCGGCATACATTGCAGTATACATTGTATATATGGCACTTAGTAGAGCATCAGTGGAAATACACTCAAACGGCAACCAAAAAAGATTCCATGATACCAATTCGAGACACCATCCCTTCGCGAACCTATCCGGTCGTAAATAATGCGATCATAGCGGTCAATATCATCGTTTTTCTCATCGAAATGATGTTTGTATCGGGAATTGATCGATTTATTTACACCTATGGTCTTGTTCCCGCCCGTTATACCGTTCCCTCTATCGCAGTCCATTTTACCCTTTTTGATCAGTTGGTTTCCTTTGTGTCGTTCATGTTTCTCCACGGAGGATTCTGGCATCTTCTCGGCAACATGTGGTTTCTTTACATATTTGGCGATAACGTGGAAGACCATTTTGGACATGTCAAATATCTTATATTTTACTTATTGTGCGGCTGGCTTTCAGGCATGACCCATCTGGTTGTTAACTGGACATCACACATCCCCACGATCGGCGCCAGTGGCGCCGTTGCGGGTGTGATGGGGGCCTATTTTATTCTCTATCCCCGTGCCAGAGTACTTACCGTGATCCCGATAATCATTATTCCCTATTTTATTGAAATTCCGGCGGCTTTTTTTCTTGCCGTATGGTTTCTGTTTCAATTTCTCAATGCGGCCCTTTCAGATGCACACGCGGCAGGGATTGCCTGGTGGGCCCATATCGGAGGCTTCATCTTCGGCATCATTTTATTAAAGCTCATGAAAGTACTTCCCTCATTCACTATGCCCGGTGCGATGCGCGATGTTACCAGGCGAACGAGGACACCGCGGCTCCATGTGGTAAAACCCACTGATGAGACTGATGCATATGATATTTACGGAAGCATAACGATTACATCGAAAGAAGCAATCAGTGGAACGAGGAAAATAGTCGACATTCGCAGGGGCTTGCAGGAAAAGTTCTTTGTGGTGACGATCCCGCCGGGCGTCAAAGAGGGGTCCGTACTCAGGCTGAAGGGCATCGGTCAGAAACGAGATAATGACCAACGGGGCGATGTATACCTGAAAATCATTGTACAGCCTGAACGGTATGCATAAGCCAAATTTCATAAAAAAGGGGTTCAGCCCGCATCCTGAGGGAGGGGATGCGGGCTGAGGACACAACAGGTAAGGAGGAAAGGGTCCGGTACGGATAAACCTGTTATGTTGATAGTCACGAGCGACGGATCACACCGCCTCGTCCAGGAGGACCACCTCGTCATGACTGAGG
>DSDU01000099.1 GCA_011056835.1 Deltaproteobacteria bacterium | reverse complement strand
CTAATGGATCATCCGTGAGTCCCACATTTGAATTATATTTCAAATCGATTAACAGTACCGTTGTCTCAAAAACCGCTTCATCCTTCTTTAAAATAGTAATTGGTTCGGCATGTATTATTCCCTCTCTAATGTATTTGGTATACATCCCTTTCCGGATTGAAACTTTATATTGTTCAGCATGGATAAAATCCCACTTTTCAAGCGCATGTTTGTAATCAGGTAAAAATTGGGATGGAAGGATTTCGATTCCATCGAACTTGTCATAAAACTCCTCCTCGTTTTCCTTATGCCTTGAAAATGGCTTCAGGTTTCCGACCGCAACTCGAAACAATCGCAATGTATTCTCGAATTCTTGCCTATCATGCTCCTCCCACTCAGGATAAACCAAGTCCAGCAGACTCTGAATATCGGATTCTCGGATTACACCTTGTGATTCCAGAACATCTATTGTCCGACTGGTGACGGATTCAGGATAGATTCTTCCGTCAAATTCGCCACCTTTTCTACATACAAGAATTGGGGCAGGTGTTGATTGACGGCTACGACGATTTACTCGACCGAATCGCTGAAGAAGAGCATCGAGGGGTGCTGGCTCGGTAATCATGAAGTCGTAATCAATATCCAAGCTGACTTCTATCGCTTGCGTGCCGATCAACAACCGCGTCTTTTTCTTAGAAACCGATTCCTCTTTTGCCAACCGATCCTGAGTAGTGAAACGCCCATGTAAAACAACAATTTCATCTGCCGAAACTAATTCCTGATGAACGATTTTGCGGAAACACTCCTGCGCCTTAGCAACGGTATTACAAACCAGAATTCCTCTTCTATTCGACGACAGCAACTCACTCAATCGATCAAATTGGTCAAAAACCGAACCATCGCAGACCTCAACCCGATGCCGCTTCAGAGAGTCACACAGCGCTCTATCTGCTCGAATGACTCCCGATACATTTAATGTCGATTTCAAATAATTCAGCATAAATGACGGTATGGTCGCTGACATAACCAGAAAATTTACTTTGAGATATTTCGAAAGATACTCGAACATCACTAGCAACTGTGCAAAGGTTAAGACATCATAAGCATGTATCTCATCCAGAATGATTTTGGCTCCGGCTAGTTCAGCATATCCCATTTCATAGCCTTTCACACCATAGAGATATTTCAGTAATTGGAAGGGTGTAACAACTTTCACCGGGAGAATCATACTGCGATACTGGCGCAGCAACTGCTCTCGGCGATCATCAGATAACATATATACATGCTCATCTTCCCAAAGATGCTGTAAATACTGGCTTAGTTTTCCGTGCTGGACGCCTACGGCAGTAGAACCAATCGGAGAAATATCTCCTTCCATTGAATAGACGAGCCTCTGATGCATCGCATTAATTGATGCGGTGTATGGGAGCACGTAGTAAATTCGCCCTTCGGCTTTCCGGTGCTGCCTTCGCAGCCAGCCAATCGCTGCCTCGGTTTTCCCAGAACCGGTGGGAGCAATCAATATCGTATTTCCATCTTTTTCAAAACATAATTTCTGATGTGTATGGAATCCATCTCCTTTTTGCTGTAATTCTTTCTGCATCTTGGTCAAAAAAGAAAAATGTTCCTCTTTTAGCCTATAAATTTCCCGAATTCCGGCAGAAGCATAATGATCACAGATTTTTAATGCGCCCCACAACAACATTTCACCCCAAAAAGAGCTCTCTTTCTCACTTTCTGCTGAGCGATTGAAAACCAATTCCTCAACAGGATGTATGATATCTTTGTATAAGATCCCTTTTAAGTCTAAGGGAATACCCCTGGAATGAGCAAGTTGCCCGAGAAAAGTAAATATCTCCCTCAAATCCGATGACGGAAAACAACGCATAAGGTTGGCATGAAAATCCTCTGGATGATAAGCTCTTTCCGAATAGATTAGCTCTAAATCATTTTTGATTTCATCCGAATTCTTATATCTTTGTCTTAATTCTTCAAAAGTCTTATGATGAGCGAGAATCACTTTCCGAATGATATCACGTTCTCTAATATCGATCTTCAGCTTATCAACATAAGCAACGGAATAGACTTCATGCCGCTGATGCGTCCACTCATCTCGTTGCCCTTTCAATACTTTTTGAAATTCCTTGTGAACTTTCCCTAGATCATGAAAACAGACACTGTAAAATAGCTGCTCCCAAAACCTTACCATGCCACTTGCGCTACTTAACTCCGGTAGCGACTGATGCAAATTATCAACAATTCTTAAACAATCACGTATGTGGTCTTTAAGAGTAGTCCCATCTGACTTTGCTAAAATCATAATATCATTTACTGTTGACGGGCACAAAATTCCTTATTCGTCACTAGTGCTCCTGCCAATAGACATCCCATGAGACGTTGCCAACTTTGTCCTCAAATCCCCCGGCACTTATTGAATTCGCTTGCCGATAATCGCAATCCAATAAGTAGTAAGGTTGTGTCCCTTCATTCCTGCGTGGGATTGTGTTTGAGAAAGACTTTGGTAAGGCCTGGATAGGAGCCGGTAATACATGCTTCCGAAAGGGAATAATCGTACCCTTCAGTTTAGATAAACTCTCTTTTTGTTCTACCTCTATTTCACTGACTTCAACCACCTGCGCAAGATCACCGGAACGTCCCAACAACATCTGAAATACGGGATTTTGAAAATAGGTTGCAACAGTACTCGAATCTGTATACAAATACAAATTGACATCCGATAGAAATTCCCTTCGAATCACATTGGATTTGATCTGAGACAGACTTCTCCCCATCTGATAAATTGTCTCCAGATCAGTAGTCTTTCCTGAATGTGTTAGAACATAACCGACTCTTTCTTTCTCAAAAACAAAATAAACACCTGCAGCAGCACTTACCAAACCGTTGATTGTTGCCAATGGTGGAACAGGAAGGGTCGGTTGATAAGCGCTAATCAGATTGGGAAATCGGAACGAAGCCGTCCAAGCTGACAAATGAATTCTGAATACTTTCATATTAATCATCCACTTCAATTGTGCCTACAAAATCATCAATAACTTCATTAATCGGTCCGGATTTAATCATTCCGGATTCTTTCATTTTATTCAGTTCCTGATCCAATTCATCCATAAATCCTTTTCGCTTTCCAACAAAAATATCACTATCAAATTGGCTTTTATATTCGTCGATGACTTCACCCAAAGCCTGAATAGAAAAAACTGCCTTGCCTAACTCTTCTTTTGCCAAGTGGGAAAAGGGATGATTACCACTCTTGAATTTTGCCAAAACTATCAGTTTGGGAGTCACATCCGCCAGATTGGTCGTCTGCTTGGCCCCTCCGGAGATCGTTTTTAGTGCCAGTACAGCCTCCTTGATCCGTTTTTCGCGAATCCTCCGATTGATGCGAACAAGTTTTAATGGATTTCCGCTCTTATCCTTCGCAACCGGATCATCGACCTCAAACGCTCCGTTTTCAAGATAGTTCTTCCTCATAAGGTCGTTGATATTTGTATATCCGGTCCGGTTGATCGAGGAAAATGTACCCACCATATCTGTGTCAATTGAAAACATTCCTTTCATAATAGCGCAATATTCATCAATGGCAAAAGGTACAGCATCACCATCTTGTCGAGTCATTGAAGCCCAATTTTGGATAACCGGATTATAAGCAACGCCAATCAGGGCCGAATTCTTCAACGGCGAAACACGGGTCAGAGTAACGTTAACAGAATGGACTTTTTTCGTTGTCGGATCTTCGATTTCCTTTTTACCGGCTCGCATATACCCAAAAATATCATCATCGGGATATTTCATCGGGTCCGCCTCTGTATACGCAATTTTTTTCTCTCGAATAACCGGTGACATTTGCCAGAGATAATCGTGAATCAATGTTTCCCGCCACCAATAGCGCCAGGCCTGGCCTGACACATAAGGATAATCCTTACCGTTCTTCCTGATCTTTTTGGTAATTACTGCATTTTCCAGATTTGAAGATTTGTCTCCCCCGGCATTATTCAATGCCGCTACATCCACATCAATTAATACAAAACCTTGAATTGTCTTCATTTTCGCCTCCTATGCGCCTTCGTTAATGTCTTCGGTTTCTTTTAATTCCACATCACTCACTTCAGCAACGTTGATGGCATGCTGATGTAATTTTTCATACAGAAAAATGAGCAGCAAATCCCGAACCTCGCCCCAATATGATCCATCGGGAAAGAGAAAATTGACATACTCATCCATCGTGACTACAGGCTCCTCCGCTCCGTTTCGGTAATTGGTTTTAATGATTTTTATGAGCGCCGACCGCAATTGGTAAGCACGCGTCGAGCCCTCAATCATTACTAGGTACTTCTTGTAATTGCACTCCTTCTCCATCAACTCGAATATCTTCGAGCCAATTCTCTTGATCAACAGAATTTGTTCCTTTTGCATATCCAACACCTCCCGTACATAATAGATTGCCATGTTATTATTCATCTCCGGCTTTGCATAAAGATATTCGGATTTATAAAAATGCTGTAAAGCCGGTAAAATACTCTCATTTGCAAGTAGCTTCAGATGAATATCATTCTTATTGTTCAGATAGTCTTCTTCCGCAATGGCACCTCCTTTCTTCTCCCATTGACTCTCGTTATAATTCCAGCTTGATTTTGAAATATGATAATGCCGCTTAACAAATCTGTACCACTGTTGGGGACAATTCTTCAGCGCCAGACGCATGAACCGGAACACCGGGCTCGGAATAGAATAAATTTCACAATCGACGGACGCTGCAAAATTAGTAAAATAGTACAGTGTTAAATTCTCATCGAATTCAATTGTAAGATTGTCTGTAATAATTTCGGCAGCGAATCGAAAGATTGCATTTTCGGGATTTGAATAAATCGACTTCAGGATTCCTTCTGATGTATTCTTTCCAATTCTATTCAAATTTTCAATGACTGTTTTATTCATCCAGTATTGCTTGCCCCGAGCACTTATAGTCTGCAATAATGCCAGGTTACCCATCTGCAAAATGCTAAACGGCAGGAAAAAATATTTCACGGCGCATTGGGCACAAATCATCAGCCCCGGTTCATGTGAATGGTGAAAATTCACCAGTGTGCCCGAACCGGAAAGACAGGATTTGTCTCGCCCCGCATCTACTAAATAATCTTCACGACTGCAATAGCGACAATATCCACGATTTTTTTTACTCGATATAATGTTCTTAAACAGCTCCATATTTTTAGGAATCCGTACATTCATCGCAGTGGTTGGGTGCGTAATTGGCGAGCCGTGAAATACGGAATTGAGTTTGGTGTCCCACTTCTCCACATAAATACGGGCCGCCCACTCGATCAATTCCATCAGTAATTTTTCCGGGAATCGGCTGGCAATATATTCCAATGCCATGCCTCCGGCGTCCACAAATGGATCACCGGTCGGTTCAAAAGAAATATCTTTGATATTCATCTATCCTCCGATTTCTTATTCATTGAATATCATGGTCACCATTCCATTTATTACCTCCACACGCGTCACTTTCTCCCAATCCCCCAATTCAACCAATCTGATATTTTCTGACATTTTTTATCCCCTTCCATCCGACCTTAGTATTAATATAAACGTTTGTTATTAATAATTCCCTGCGATCTCTGTGCTCTCTGTGGTGAGTACATTTCACTCCCACTCCTCGCCGTCGAAGTGAAAATTATTAATAGCCATCGGGTCCAGGTTTTTCAATTTTTCGGTCTTAATGGACGCCCGGATTTGCTTCTGTACTTTTTCCTCCTTCTCGATCTGCTGTTCCAGTTCCTGAAGCCGGTTTTTTTCCCCAGATCAGTGTGTCATGGATTGCCGAAATGTCGTATTTCAGATCGGGATTTTGCGGCAGCAGTTTTTCTAACGCTTCTTTTTCGATCTCATATTCCCGGATACGCAGGCGATGTTTATCGCATTCACACATCAAATCCAAAATAAGGTCATCCTTTTCGCCGACCATTTTCAGTGCCAGAAAATCACGTTCTTCTTTTTCATTTTCCGGCATTAACAAATGAAACTGGTTCTCCTCAATAGCGCATTCCAGCCAGCCCACTTCCCCAGCGCGTTCGCTGGTCTTAAACTCTTCCAGCAGGTCCTTTGTATATTCGGTCGGCAGATGCGCCAGGGTCATGCAGATTTTTTCCAGTTCTTCCGCCGGTGTATCATCAGATGTCAGCAGATATCGAAAGTGCTGATAGTCCTTTTCGTTAAAATCTTCCGGATTTTGAATATCCTTATATTCAACCATAATACCTCCATTTTTTAGACGCTGATTTGTTATGAATTTTAATCAAAGAATTCCCCTTGGCTTGCCTCGGGGTTACCTTATAAAAGGAAGAGTTTGAGAAACCTTGGTGTCTCATTTGAGAATATTACCGATAAGATACCTCGATGCTTGCGTCGAGGAGATTCATTGAAACAATTTTTTTGGTTCATAATTCATCTGCGTCCCTCAGCGTCTATTTTCCCTATTTATCTGGCGTTCTTTTGAGTCTTGTACTCCTTAGTCAGCACGCGGCGTTTAAATGCCAGTGTTG
>DSDU01000248.1 GCA_011056835.1 Deltaproteobacteria bacterium | reverse complement strand
TGCAACATATTGATATTACGTGCAGAATCTACATTATTACAGGGTGTAATGCAAGAAATATATGACATATTTGTAAATTATTTTAACTGGTTATTTGATGAGGACTTTTTGCGAGTCCATCAATCTTGACAATTATAAATTCTTTCGTTACACGTAACGATAATGTTGTTATTGAGCGTGATATGAGATACATAATTACTAAAACAATTGCACATGTGAATGCAGCTGCGGCGACCGCAAGGGACATGGTCCATGCGGAAGGAGGCTGCACCTGACGGAAAATCAAAACGCAGTAACCGACGCCATGGGCTGGAAGAAACGGCCCATGGCGTTTTTTTATTTATGAGCCCCGGGCCGGAAGGTTCGGGGCTTTCTGGTTTATTACTTTAAAATGCACGAAGGAGGATGTGATGAGTGACAATAATACCATTCAATTTGCTTCGCGGATGGAGCAACTGCCGCCTTACCTTTTCGGCATGATCAATGGGATCAAGATGAAAAAGCGGATGCGGGGGGAGGATGTCATCGATCTCGGCATGGGGAATCCCACTGATCCGACCCCGAAACGGGTCGTAGAAAAAATCTGTGATGTGGTACGGGACCCCCGGAATCATCGATACCCTGTGGCCCACGGCCTGAAAAATCTGAGGGCGGAAATTGCCCGCTTCTACAGCAGAGAATACGAGGTAGCGCTTGACAGTGAATCGGAGGTGATCTGTACGATCGGTTCAAAAGAAGGGATTTCTCATCTCTGTCTGGCAATTGTCGGACCGGGAGACACGGTCATCGTGCCCACGCCGGCCTTTCCCATTCATATTTATGCATCGATCATTGCAGGGGGATCGGTGATTCGGATTCCTCTTGATTCGGAAGAGGCCTTTCTTGCCTCCATTGCCGGATTGTACAGCACGCTTGTTCCCCGTCCTAAAGTCGTTATGCTCAACTACCCTCATAATCCGACGGGAACAGTGACGTCGAAGGAATTTTTCAAGGAAATGATCGCCTTGGCAAAGCAGTTCGGATTTATCATAGTGCATGATTTCGCTTACGGGAAGATCACCTTCGACGGGTATGTGGCCCCCAGTTTCATGGAGATTCCCGGTGCTATCGACGTCGGTGTCGAATTCGGTTCATTTTCCAAATCATATAACATGGCAGGCTGGCGTATCGGTTACTGTGTCGGAAATTCCATTCTCATCCAGGGGCTTGCAAAAATCAAAGGCTATTATGATTACGGGGTGTTTTCACCGGTACAGATTTCCGGAATTGTTGCCCTGAGGGAATGCGATGCAGATGTAACACGGCAGGCGGAGATCTATGAGCACCGCCGGGATGTTCTCTGCCGGGGACTCAGCCGCATGGGGTGGACGATCAATACACCGAAGGCCGGCATGTTTGTCTGGGCGAAAATACCGGCACCGTACGACCGCATGGGATCGATGAACTTTGCTCTTCGCATGGCCGAGCGGGCAAATGTTACCATGGCGCCGGGAATCGGCTTCGGCGACGAGGGCGAAGGATATCTTCGTATTGCCCTTGTGGAAAACGAACATCGAATTCGTCAGGCCTTGAAACAGATAAAAGAGGCTCTTTCTATGCTTGATGAAGAAGCGAACCCTTCCCTGCATGCTGTGGCATACGGCCAGTGAGAGGTCGCTTAAAAATGGATGTGGGTATTGTTAATGCGTGCCGTCGCGAATAAATGTAATGTGTTGCAATACAAGTATATTTCATCTTGTATCATAACCTCCGACAGTGGTGGGTGGATAGTCTTTTCCCGCTTGACATGCACCCACCGCCTCCCTATACTCTGTCACAAAAATACTTTCTCTATCGTATGAGTGCCGGTACGGTGTCGTTTTTATCGGTTTAGAGAGAAGCTTTCAGGATGTGCCTATGGCCAAGCTCACCATGAAGGAGTGGTTGTCTCGTATAGAGAAGGATCGGCGGTTTATGGAGAATGTTAAGGCTATCAAGCATATTCCTGCCGCTGAGGGGTGCTATTCCTCGTTTCCGCCGTGGATTCATCCCGGGATACGGTTGATTCTGGAGAAACGAACCATCGAGCGGCTTTACAGCCATCAGGCCGAGGCGATTGAACTGATCAGAACCAATAAAGATGTTGTCCTTGTAACCCCTACGGCGAGCGGCAAAACTCTGTGCTACAACCTTCCTGTTCTTCAGCGGATTCTTGAGGAGCCCGACACCAGGGCACTGTACCTGTTTCCCACTAAGGCCCTTGCTCAGGATCAGATGCACGAGATCCACGGGTTGATCAGGGAACTGCAGGCCGATATCAAAACATTTACCTACGACGGAGATACGCCGGCGGACGCCCGACAGGCGATACGGAAGCAGGGACATGTAGTGGTCACCAATCCCGATATGCTGCATGCAGGCATTCTCCCTCATCATACGAAATGGCAGAAACTCTTTATGAACCTCCGGTATGTCGTCGTCGACGAACTCCACGTGTATCGCGGGGTGTTTGGAAGCCATCTGACGAACGTTATCCGGCGGCTCGTCCGGATCTGCCGTTTTTACGGCAGTGATCCCGTCTTTATCTGCTGTTCCGCAACGGTGGCCAATCCACAGGAACATGCCGAACGGGTGCTGGAGCGGCCGGTGGAACTCATCGACAGGAGTGGTGCGCCCACAGCGGCAAGGACTTTTATTCTGTACAATCCTCCTATCGTTAACCGGGAGTTGGGAATCCGGCAATCCGCCATAACACCGACACGAAAAGCAGCCGCCGATCTCATTTCCAACGGCATCCAGACCATCGTTTTTACAACCAGCCGCCTCAATGTGGAGGTATTGACAAAGTACCTGAAAGATAAATTTTCAAGAGGAAAACCGTTGGATCATCAGTTTGTCACCGGCTACCGGGGAGGATATCTCCCGAACCTGCGCCGCCAGGTAGAGAAAGGGCTAAGAAACCGTGAGGTGATGGGTGTCGTCAGCACGAATGCCCTGGAACTGGGAATCGACATCGGCGATCTTGAGGCCTGTATCATGGCGGGATATCCCGGTTCCATTGCCAGTACGTGGCAACAGGCGGGACGGGCAGGCAGACGTAAGGGGAACAGCTTCTCCATGCTGGTTGCCCGGAGCAATCCCATGGATCAGTTCATTGTGGAGCATCCCGATTATTTCTTCTCCCGATCGCCCGAGCACTGCCGAGTGAATCCCGACAATCTGCTTATTCTGTTGCATCACCTGAAAAGCGCAGCCTTTGAACTCCCCTTTGAAAAAGGCGAACGATTCGGTGATGAAGACATGGAGGAACTGCTCGATTATCTCCAAGAGAAGGGCGTACTCCACCGGGCGGCGGGGCGATGGCACTGGGCGGCTGAAAGCTACCCCGCCGATGAGGTGAGCCTCCGCAGTATCAACCCGGAGAATATTGTCGTTGTCGATACGACGGATCGGTCAAACCACCAGGTTATCGCCGAAGTCGACTGGGACAGTGCCTTCACGACCGTCCATGACGATGCCATCTACATGGTTGAATCACAGCAATACCATGTGGACAAGCTTGATCTGGAGCGGCAGAAGGCTTATGTGCGAAAAGTGGATGTTGACTATTACACCGATGCCATGACCTATACTAATGTCCGGGTTATAGACGGTTTTGCTCAAAAGCGCCACGGGAGTATTATCGTCGAACACGGCGAAGTGCAGGTTGTGCGGAAGGTTGTGGGATATAAAAAAATCAAATTCTATACATCGGAGAACCTCGGATACGGTGACGTCAACCTTCCGGAAAAGGACATGCATACAACGAGTTACTGGTTTACCGTTCCCAGGGATCTCATCGACGGGCTTCCCTTTACACGGGCGGAAATCATTGACGGTCTTGCAGGTCTTGCCTATGGACTGCACCATCTTGCCGCGGTGCTGCTGATGGCGGATCTTCATGACGTCGATCGTTGCATCGGCGACAAGAGTGGTGAATGGTTTGTCCGTCACGGCAGGGATTGGCGCACGATTACCGTGTCTCCCGGCGGAGAGGGAGATGAGATCCCGGTGAGGACGGGTGATTTTGATCCGACGATATTCATTTTTGACGCTTACCCTGGTGGTATAGGGTTTTCCGATCTCCTGTACACGAAGCATGAAAACCTAATGGCATCGGCGCGAGCACTGATCGAGACCTGTCCCTGCAGTCATGGGTGCCCCATGTGTGTCGGACCGACGCTCGAAGTGGGACCGACGGCAAAGGACGTTGCCGTGGCGATTCTGAAGGTTATGGAAAAATCATGAGCGTAAAAAAACGACTTCAGCGACTGACCGGGGAGACGAGGCCGGACGATGCCCGGCAAACCCGTAAGAAACAGATGGAAGAACTACGGCAGCGTATCGATTTGATTATGTCGCGACGCTCCTCACAGGTAGCGTCTCCTTCTATGGAATTGCGGGGGAATGCGGTTAATTTACCGGAAGTTGTGTCGGGTGAAGAAATCGAAAATGAATACGGGACGTTCTATCTTGTCCAGCGGAAATCGTATCCTTCCACGTCTCATGGGAATCGGTGCATTCACGAACTTTCATCAATCGACATGGAGGCGGCGGCGCTGCTGGCAAATGAGCCCGATCTGGCGGGATGTTCTTGTACCGACGGCCTGTACCTTGATACGGAAACCACCGGACTGGCAGGCGGCACCGGGACCTTTGCATTCCTGATCGGAATCGGCTGGTTCAAAGGGACGTCCTTTATAACACAGCAGATTTTTGCCCGGGATTTTTCGGAAGAGCGGGCGGGCCTTTCCTTTCTTCAGGATGCGGTCAGGGGTAAGCAATTTCTTGTAACATTCAACGGGAAGGCATTTGATGTAGGATTGCTGTCCGCCCGGTTCATTATGAACCGGTTGTCCGATCCCCTGGTCGGTCTTTCTCATCTTGATCTGCTCCATCCGTCGCGACGGCTGGTGGGACATCGGCTGGAAAATTCCCGATTGGGGACTATTGAACGGACGGTGCTCGGATTACAGCGATACGGCGACGTCCCCGGGAGTGAGATTCCTCAGCGGTACTTCGACTGGCTTCGCAGGAGAGACGGCCGACTCATGGAAGATGTTTTTGAACACAACCGTCTGGATGTCATTTCAATGGCGACGCTGACACTTCATCTTACGGAACTGCTTGGCAAGCACCCCGATCATGATTGCCTTCATCATGGCGATCTGCTTGCTGCAGCCCGTCTCTTTCATGACCGGGGAGACGGTGAACGGGCCTGCCGTTTTCTTGAGCCGCTTCTTTCTTCCAATAATCGTGTCATCGCAGATGAAGCCCGGAAATACCTGTCGCTCATTTATAAGCGTGCCGGTCGATGGCATGATGCCATTGCTTTATGGGAAATGATGATTGCGGGCGACCACGGCAATGTCTTTGCCGCAGTCGAACTCGCCAAATGGTATGAACACCGGGAGAACGACTATACCCGGGCCCTCTCGCTGATCAATCAAATTCTCCCCGAGGCCTGTCATCTTTCTCAAAGCGACCGGGATGGTCTCATGTATCGACTGAATCGTTTGAAACGACGATTGACGGGAGAATCATCATAGGACGACTGTGATGGAAAACAATGGCCTAGGCCAAAAATAATACGACCGGGGGGAGATGGATGGCCGAACAAAAGACAGAGCATGAAAGCCCGGTCTTCTCCCATTGACGGCAAGTTTTATACTATCCAACATGGTTGTGTTCTTTCTTTATAACTTTCTTAATATCCAGTGTCGGATCTTCCATTTTAGCTTTCAGGACCATGGCGATGCCTTCTGCAGCGATATGAGGATTCTGCCCGTTCTTGTAATTAATTGTTACAAGAATCAGCGTATCAGCTTTTTTCACATCAATGATCTTGAGGGTTGCACTCTGGACAACGGTATTCATCCGTCCAACCCCCAGCATGCCATATGAACGATTCTGGCCTGCTGTTATATTGCCGGTTACGACGGCCTGGACGCCCAGAGCCTTGCCGACTGCGGCCATCTGGCGGGCATTGTGTCCGGATCCCGCGAGTTTGATCTTTATCGAGCTTTCCAGTCTGTTTCCATCCCGAACCGTAAACCCCAGTTTCGACAGTTGGACACATAAATTATCTCCCACAACCGCTCCCAGATCCCCGATTCTTCCTACAGGCGGTTCCGTACTTTCACCACCCATCACCACGACGACACGCTTAATCTTCTTCAGGTCTTTTGTGTCGATGTTCGATACGACGGCACTGTCGATATCGGCTTTCTCAATTGACTGGTATGCCGTCGCTCCGAGCTGGAGTGCCGTCAGAGGCACGGAGAGTACGGTGAATATTTCGACACAGCCGGTGAGAAATAATGTAATCGCAAGGGAAAGAACCACGACACCCATTTTCTTTTTCAGGATTTTCATAATTCACTTCCTTTTATGTTTTGTGCTGGCACCTTTCGAATAAGAATTGTTAAATCAAGAGCTTTCATAACCCATGGCACGTTCTGCCCGAAGCGCTGTGACCGGAAAAATCCAGCAATTTCCGGTTAGGAAATTGCATACAGTTTATGTAAATATATGAGAAAAAAAGAACCAGTAACTGCATATTTTTCTTGACTTTTTGTCAATAAGGAGCGGCGCGACCTGATATTG
>DSDU01000022.1 GCA_011056835.1 Deltaproteobacteria bacterium | reverse complement strand
CGTGACGGGCTACGTGACCCGGTCATGGTGTGAGAAACAGTGTCCCAAGTGGCTCAGAGAAATGGAAGAGGAAGGAAAGCTCGAAGTCTACGGTGAAGAAAAACCCGCGGTAGAGCATCATTAAATAGAAAACTTCCAGTATAAAAAATAAGAAAAGGGTCCATGTCCCGATGGGGTTTATGGACCTTTTTTATTTGGATTGAAACTGGATTCGATGTTCAGCCGCGGAAAAATGGTTTATGAGGAGGGATCATACCGTTCTTTACGCATCATCATAAGGCAAAAAAGGAGGCGGTTGGTGTCTTCCTCACCGCCTCCGCAACGCATCGTGCAATAGTTACAGTTTCTCAACCGTGACCGCACAGGCCTTATATTCGGCGGTCATTGTGTCAGGGTCATAGACGGGATTGGTGAGCCAGTTCGCACAGGTGTCACGAAAATGGAAAGCCATCCATACCATGCCGGGCGGTATCTGTTCAGTGACGTTTGCCTTGACTTCAAAAGCGCCCCGGCGCGAACGAACCTTGATTATTTCATCGTGATCGATGCCGAGTTTCCGGGCATCGGCGGGGGATATGTCCGCCGTTTCTTCGGGCAGGAGAAAGTCCATACCCGAGCGGCCCGTCTGCGTTCTTGTATGATATTGATACAGCCTCCGTCCCGTGCTGAGAACAAAGGGATACTCATCGTCGGGTACCTCTGCCGGCGGCGTCCAGTCCACGGGATTGAATTGACCGAGGCCGCAGGTAAAGCACCCGTCCTGATGAAGGAAACACGTCCCGGGATGATCTTCATTGGTGCAGGGCCACTGAAGGCCGTCGTTTTCTATCCGTTTGTATTTTATGCCCGCCAGAGACGGCGCGAGGACGGATACCTCGTTGTCCCAAAGCTCCTGAGAACTGGCCGATGACCATTCATGACCCATTCGTTTAGCCAGCTCCCTGAAAATCCACCAGTTCGGTTTCGCCATTCCCGGGGGCTCGCTGACTTTTCGAACACGATTCACGCGGCGCTCGCTGTTAGTGAAAGTGCCGTCATCCTCACACCAAGCTGCGGCGGGGAAGATTACATCGGCAAATCGTGTCGTTTCCGTGGGGAAAATATCCTGGCAGACGATAAATTCGGCGGATGAGAGTTCGTGCTCGACCTTGGCGATGTCGGGTTCACTGTTGGCCAGATTTTCTCCGAAGATATAAAATGCCTTGACGGTGCCGTCCACCAGGCCTTCCATCATCTGGGGGATCATGAGGCCGTTTTTGTCAGGAAGGTTTTTCACGCCCCATGCCTTTTCAAATTTGGCCCTGGCATCGGGATTTGTGACGGCCTGATATCCGGGAAAGACATTGGGAAGGGCTCCCATGTCACAGGCTCCCTGGACATTGTTCTGACCGCGGAGCGGATTGACGCCCCCGCATTCCATTCCCATATTCCCGAGAAGCATCTGGAGATTCGCCGTTGACATGACGTTGTTTTTTCCACAAGTGTGTTCGGTAATACCCAGCGTGTAGCAGAGCATGCAGGATTCCGCAGCGGCCAGACGGTGGGCCACTTCTCGTATCAGGTCTTCGGAAATGCCACAGAGTTCCGCTGCCTTTTTCGGAGGATATTCCAAAACCTTAGCCTTGAGTTCTTCGAAACCGACACAGCACGATGAAACAAATTCCCTGTCATAGAGATCATCCGTGATAAGGACATTCATGACCCCGTTCAGGAATGCAATGTCCGATCCCACCTTGATCGGGACATGAAGCGAAGCAAATGACACCAGTGGCTGTTTGCGTGGATCAACAACGATGAGTTCAGCGCCGTTGAGAACTGCATTTTTAAGGAAGGTTGCTGCAACGGGGTGCGCTTCGGTCATGTTGGTACCAATACAGAGAAACATCCTTGCCCTGCTGAACTCTTCGAATGAATTTGTCATGGCCCCTGAACCGAAAGAAGCCGCCAGACCGGCGACGGTGGGAGCGTCTCAGGTACGGGCGCAATGGTCTATGTTATTCGTGCCGATGACCGATCTAAAAAGTTTCTGCATCTGGTAGGAATCTTCGTTAATGCTTCGAGCGCAACTGACTCCGGCGATGGAGTCGGGTCCGTATATCTCTTTCAGTTCCTTAAATTTCTCGGCAACCAGATCCAGCGCTTCGTCCCACGATGCCTCCCGGAATTCACCGTTCTCCTTGATGAGCGGTGTGGTGAGCCGATCTTCGGAATAGATGAAATCATAGGCGAAGCGACCTTTTACGCAGAGGCGGCCTTTATTAGGCGCACCGTCTTCCACTGCGGTAACTTTTGCAATTTTCCCTTCTTTGTTGATGTGAAGCCACAGCTGGCATCCGACACCGCAATAAGGGCAGGTGGTCCGCACTTTTTTCATATCCCACGGTCGCCCCATGTATCTCGATTTTTTTTCTACCAGGGCACCCACGGGACAGACTTCAACGCACTGGCCACAGAATACACAGTCGCTTTCAAAATACGGCACATCCGTTCCCGCGACGATTTTCGAATCCGCCCCCCGGTATCCGTAACTGATGGCAAGGTTGACCACAACTTCATTGCATGCCTGTACACATCGACCGCAGAGGATACATCGGGTGAAATCACGGATAATAAAAGGATTGTCCGTTTCCGTGGGATAAGGCTGCGGGGTGATGGAGAATGGGATATCAGTGATGCCGTAGTGGTATGCCAGATCTTGGAGGCGGCAATTTCCATTAGCTTCACAGGTAAGGCAATTATGAGTGCCGCTTGCCAACAGGAGCTCGACATTCAGTTTCCGAGCACGGTGGACTCTTTCGCTGTCAGTCAAGATTTCCATTCCGTCGGTGACCGGGGTGCTGCATGCGGCGATGAGCGATCGCGCTCCCGCCACCTCTACAACGCACATCCGACATGCACCCGTTGGCGTCGCACCTTTCAGATAGCAGAGGGTCGGTATATCGATCCCGTTATCCCTTGCGACATCGAGAATGGACTGGCCCGGTTCAAACTCGACATCATTTCCATTTAAACGAATTGTTCCAGTAGTCATGGTTTCACCTCGATATGTTACTAATCCTTTTCACGCCAGCCCTTTTGGGACGTCATGGCATACTGCAGGTATTGCGGATCGGTCATGGTGATGTTTCGCACGTTTACAACATGATATGTGATGCAGATGCGGTTCATGGCATTCACGATTGGAAAATGTCGCCAGATTTGGCATCACTTCATGAGCGGCATGTTTTCAAATGCCTGTTTACCGTAATCAGGCGGCTTGATTTACCGTGATAATGTCCGGTTATCCGTCTGATAATATACCCGCGGCCACTAACGGGCGCACTTCAGGTCATCATTGAAATCGGACACATAAGTCTTTTAGGACATATGCCAATATTGATATACTGTCAAGTGATTTTTCCCCATCCATAGTGGAAACAGGAGACTTAAAAAGAATGGGAGGGACAATTTAAATGCCCGGTGGAAGCGTTGCGACATCGGCGCACACGGTACCATTGATTTAATAAGCCCGGTGGTTTTGTTCCATCGGAAATGTTTTGGGGTATCACGCGGGATTGAACTGTTTTGTGGAATACCGAGATAATACGGCTATCTCCCCGGCACGGGCGTTTCCTCGCAGGACACCCACCGGATAACCGGCGTGTTAAACCGCGCCCGGGCCGGTTCCGCTTTGTCCAGAGCGAGGGCTGCCTCGTTCTTCTCATAGGATGATTCCGGTTCGTATGACCAGCCTTGGGCCAGTCGTTTTTCCTCTTTGGTAATCATATGGTAAACATAGGGGCCGAAAAGGGGAGCAGAGATTCTCGTAGGCAGGCCAAAAGTCCGGTAGAGATCCTTCAGAAGAGAATCCATTTTTTGCCTCATTTCTTCATCATGACGGTACCACTTTCTCATTGCCCAGACGGCGCCTGCGTAAGTTGTTCTTAGCGGCCTCACTTCCCAGGCATAGCGGTCACGAATTCTTTTCTCGGGGTGATTTTTGTAACGCTTCCAACCTTTCAGAAACGTTCCGATCAAACGAGCAAGACTGGGGCCGTTGACCTCAAAATCACGTCGAAAGGCTTTAAGGAGATATTGCTCTTCCCTGCCGTCGGTGATATGGGGATGCCGGTAATTGAATCGATACTGACCATGAGTATCGGCGATAGGAAAGATTTCTTCCGAAAGGAGGGTACCGTTTTGTCGATGCTCCTCGTAGAGTGGCGTTCCGGGGATCGGCGTGTACAACATGAACTGGTGAAAATCCGTATTGTGGCTGACGGCATGATCGATAACCCGATTGATTGTTTCGGGGGTATGATTTTCAAGACCGATGATGGATGATCCCAGGACGCGGATACCATGTGCCTGTAATGACTGCACCAGATCCCTTGTGTCGACGCCTTTAAGTTTGCTGTATTTGCTTTCTTCTCCTTCAAGACCCATCCATACCCATGAAATTCCCAGTCCGACGAGCTGTTCCGTGGTATATGACTGAAGAACCCCGGCTGAACTGAAAACAAAGAGAGCCCAGCTCTTGTGATGCTGTTCCATCAATTCAAGGAGCCGGAGAGCCCGCTGTCGATGGAGGAGAAAATTCTCATCCATGGTAAAGAACGATCGAACCTTCAGTTTCTTCTCAAGCTGACACATGACGGTGAAGAGATCGTCCCCCGTTTCGTAAAAATTGATGTGTTTTCCTTTTCCTCCGAACAGGGCGGACGTGGAACAGAAATTACATCCCATGGGGCATCCCACAGAGGGAATGAGTATGGCTGCCGTGTTTCCCGGTCGTAATGGAAGGGAGATGCCCACAATGCGTGTGCCGAATCCCGAGTGTACCATGGGATGGCGGATCGGTGCATTTTCATCCTGTCCAAGAAACCGTCGAAACCACCGGATACCGTCACCTTTGCAGATGTAGTCGGCATTGATAATCTCTCTGATATTGTCCTTGTTGGCGATGTGTCCCCCCACCACGATCGTTGCACCAGGCTGAAGTTCCCTGATAAGGCGGCACATTTCCCGCACCTTTTCAATATTGGGAAGGATCGAGCTGATTCCGATGACATCATAGGAATTATTCCGGATTTCGTCGATAAAACGGTCGCGAGAGGGAAAATCTAGAAGCGTGCAGGGTGCATCAATATTGGATTGGATCATCATTAATCCGAAAGAACGATGAAACATACGGAGGGAAAAACTGCCCTGAACCCTGGTGACCTGATTATGATAGAGTTCCATGGGATTGATTCTGCGGCTGCCGTATTCGTCGTCCCGGGCGTACGGTCCGAAAACGCTGGAAAGCAGAACCCGGGCGTGTGTTCCGCGGAAGTGGGTCGGGTGTGTCAGTGTCATTATATCCCTCCTGATTCGAATAATAGATCATTCCACCACATGCTGGATGCTGTAACCCAAATAATTGCATAAAGATAGCCCCCCGGCACGGTTTTACAAAAGTTTTACAAATCGGGCGGTTAGAAAAGGGGGATAGCGGATTTGAACGTTGACAGAATTGTGCGGGTAATGTAATGCGAAGACATGATTGATCGATCGAAATGGTTTTTTCATCCCATTTTCATATTTGTCTTTTCCATTATAGCGCTGGCTGCGTCGCTGGTACTCTATATCTACTGGTATGTGGAGGTCAGCGCAGGACTTGCCTCGGTTGTCAGGAGATTCGACCTCGATACGGTCCAGATCTTCGCACCGCAGACCTGGGTGGTGATTCTGACGCTGTCGATTCTCGTCGGGATTATCCTGATGGGTATTTTTATAATCTTTATCTACAATCAAAAGTTGGTGCAGCTCTATCGGATGCAGCACAACTTCATCAATAATTTCACCCACGAACTCAAAACACCGTTGACATCGCTGAACCTGTATCTCGAAACGTTTTTGCGGCATGAGCTCTCCCGGGAAGACCAGCTTCGTTACATTCGTTATATGCTCCAGGATGTAAACCGGCTTGTTGATAATACTACCCGCATCCTTAACCTGGCACGGATCGAAAGCAAGATCTATGAGGGTGAATTCGTCACCGTCGATCCCGTTGCGATGGTGAGAGAATTTTTTGATAATAACGAACATTTGTTCCGGAACTGCAAGGTGGCTATCCACAATCCGTCGGGACAATCGTTTCGCTGCTCCATAAATGTGTCGTTGTTTGAGATGCTGTTGATGAACATCACGACGAACGCCGTCAAGTACAATGATTCGGAGTTACCGAGAATCGATATTACCTTTAAACAGGTCAGGAGGAGGCTTCACATCCGATTTGACGACAACGGCATCGGAATGGAGAAGGGTGAAATTAAAAAGGTATTCAGAAAATTTTACCAGATAGGCCGGGCGGACGACATGAGCGCCAAGGGGAGCGGCATCGGTCTCTACCTGGCGCAGCAGATTGTCCGGCTTCATAAGGGAAAGATCGTTGCTCAGAGGGGAGGGCGGGGGGAGGGGTCTGCATTAACGGTAATGCTTCCGTTCAAATCATGAGGAAATCGTGTCTATGGGGGACCGGGGTAACAAACGCATTCTTATCATTGAAGACGACCTGCATATAGCTGAGGGCATGAAACTGAACCTTTCCCTTCAGGGATACGAGGTAATCATTGCTCCCGACGGTCCCGCCGGTCTCCGGGAATGGAAAGAAAGACGGCCGGATCTCATCATCCTGGATATCATGCTT
>DSDU01000060.1 GCA_011056835.1 Deltaproteobacteria bacterium | reverse complement strand
TCATCGCCCTTCCTTGCGGGTCATCATCATGAATGTTCATGCTCCCGCTTCGACGTCCCCCTTCAGTTCATATATTAAAACACCGATTCGTCTATCTTTATACGGACATTATCCCTAAAAAACAACAATATGTTTATTTATAATACAGGATTGTTTGCTATCAGGATGATTACGGGGATAAACGCCTTTCTGACTGTAATGAACCACATGGAATTCGGGATCGACAATGATGCGAATTGGATAAACGGTGTCCGCCCCTGCCAAGCCATCAGCGCGAAAAATAACTTTTTCTTGACTTTTTCTGCAATTGCCATGATATGGATAAAAAAATCCATCGTACTGAACGTAACAATGATTCGGGAGATATCATATGAGATCATTTGTCGTTTTTACAGCCACAGGGTCCGACCGTCCCGGTCTGGCGAATGAGTTTTTCGAATTCTTCACTGCCCGCGGCATGAACATCGAGCGGACTCGCGGGTGCGTCCTGGGAAACGAATTCGGCATGATCATCCTTACATCGGGCAAGACCGATGATGTGGAACGCCTGATCAACGACGTTGATGGCCTGCGGCAACGAACCGGTCTGGAAATCCACGTGAGGAAAACCAAGGCCCCCAGCCGCCGGGAGGTTCAGCCGTCGATCCCCTATAAGCTTATCGCCACATCCATCGACCACCCCGGGATCATTCATCAGATCAGCAAGGTCCTCTGCCGGAAAGGAATAAACATAGACGACATCTCAACCAATGTCGACTCCAACCCTATAACCGGCACGAACGTGTTCAGCATGAGCTGCTATTTTTACCTTCCGCCGACCATTGGAATTTTTGAACTCAGGAAGGATCTCGACCACGTCAGCGACCAGTATAATCTAGACATCAGGTTTGATGCGGTGATCCACAGGCTGTAGGCGTATGGAGACATTGAAAACAAATCCTATCGCCCGGATCAAACCGATTGTCGAGGTCGCGGAGTCCATCGGATTGAATGACGAAGATCTGGAACTTTACGGCCGCTTTAAAGCCAAGGTGCGCCTCGAGTCGATCAGGCGCCTAGATCGGAAGGCCGATTCACGCCTTATTCTCGTATCGGCGATGACTCCCACTCCGGCAGGTGAAGGGAAAACAACGGTCTCCATCGGACTTGCCCAGGCCCTCAATCGACTGGGAAAATCATCCATTTGCGCTCTGCGCGAGCCTTCCCTGGGCCCCGTCTTCGGCATCAAAGGAGGCGCCACCGGCGGCGGACGCTCCCAGGTCCTGCCACTGGAGGATATAAACCTTCACTTCACCAATGATTTTTCGGCCATTGAGAGCGCCCACAATCTTCTGGCGGCGATTGTCGACAACTCAATCTTCCACGGGAATCCCCTGAACATCGATTCCCGCAAAATTACCTGGCGCCGGGTTGTGGACATAAACGATCGCTATCTCCGTGATATTGTTATCGGCCTCGGCGGTTCCACCAACGGAGTTCCCCGTGAAACCGGATTCGACATCGTTCCTTCAAGTGAAATAATGGCAATCCTCTGTCTTTCCCGCTCATACCGGGAATTGAAAGACAAGATACGCAGGATCCTGGTGAGCTTCACCTATGACGACCTGCCGGTCATCGCCGGCGATATGAAAGTCGAGGGCGCGGTGACGGCGCTCTTGAAATATGCGCTTCTTCCCAATTTGGTCCAGACGACGGAAGGAGTGCCGGCGGTCATCCACGGCGGACCATTTGCCAACATCGCCCAGGGAACGAACAGTATTATCGGTACCGACCTTGCCCTCCGGCTGGCAGACTTTGTAGTTACCGAGGCAGGCTTCGGCTTCGACCTTGGGGCGGAAAAATATTTCGACATCGTGGCACGATATGGTGATCTGAGTCCCCGGGTGGTCGTTCTGGTTGCAACGGTTCGTGCTTTAAAATATCACGCCGGCATCGGACGTGATGAACTTGACGAACCCAACCCCCGTGCCGCCGTGATGGGCATCTCGAACTTAAGAAAACATTACGAAAATATAGGAAAGTTCAACCTCCCCTGCATCATCGCGTTGAACCGGTTTCCTCAGGACACGGATGAAGAAATCGCCGCCGTCATCGATGCTGCGGGGTATGACGGAATGAACATCGCAGCGGCCGATGTATATCGTCTGGGAGGCGAGGGAGGCCTGGAACTGGCGGAAAAACTCATAGAACTCACCAAGGACTCGTCCGGCACATTCCGGTCACTCTACGAATGGAATCAGCCGGTTGAGGACAAAATATTCAAGATTGCAAGCGAGATCTATGGCGCTATTTCAATCGACTACCAGCCGCGGGCACAGCGCAATCTCGATCTCATAAAGAAAATCGGCTATGACAAGCTGCCGATCTGTATCGCAAAAACACAGCAGTCACTTTCGGATAACCCGAACCTCCTCGGGCGTCCCAAGGATTTCATCGTCACTGTCCGGGACATTAAGATCGCAGCCGGGGCCGGATTCCTCATACCGATCACCGGCGAGATACTCAGGATGCCCGGCCTGTCAAAAAAACCCGCCGCCTTCAGCATCGACATCGACGACAACGGGAACATTACCGGGATCACCTGATACTGAGCCAAAACCATTCCGACCTGATTCCAGGACCATTAATCGCCTGATCCGGGGGAGAATGATGCCCAGCCGACTGTGTCGATCGATGCCGTGCCACACATTACGAGTGCCGAGCCCCCTCGTATCGTACCTGTTTTTCACTTGACAATTACGTCCGAGAAGGTATTTTTAAATCAACTGAATCGCATGTAACCGAGTTTCGCAACTCTTTGATAAACATGACGTTCATCCCATCATGGTCAAATGGAGGGAGCCGTGGAGCGATCAAAGAGATACTGCCCCGTCATCCTTAACAGAGGGAACGGGGTTTTTTGTTTTGGACAGGGCAGTCTTCAACGCATAGCATGGTAAGACCAACCACGGATTGAGACCTGAAAAAGAAAGGGGGCCCCACAATGAAAAAACTCATTTTATTTTTTTTCATTTGCTTTGCACTGGTATTAAATACGAATACTTATGAAAGTAAAGCACAGCCGCAGTTCCCTCCGGGAAACGCCGGAGCGGAGGTGGCGGCATTCAACCCCACTCATAGAACGGAAGTTGATCTCTGGGTCAGAAACGATATCCCCCGGTATTCGTTCCGTACAGGCAAATGGGACTTGGGACAACAGATCGGGGTTCTTCCCCGTGGAACGCAAATTCAGGTCATCAGAGAAGAGATCGTGGGGTTCACCCAGTCATGGCTGGAAATTCATTACAAGTTGCCGGATGGACGTATGATGAATGTCCCCGGCCTTTGGATATGGGCCGGCAGTAAAGACGCTCGTGAGAATGTATCTCCTTTACAGCGACAAGGACAGCCACAGGGAAAGGATACGGATCGGTTCCTCTTTTCATTTGTGAATGCCGCGTGGGCACAAACCGACAGCATACCGGGGAATTATCAAGAGAAACCCGATGCCGTTTCGTATACGGACAAAAATTATCACATGTCCGAGTCGGCAATTATCCATGGACAATTGGACAATTGGAGGGTTTTATTTGTTTCGTATTTCGGCATTTACCTGTTTCTCTTCCTGGGCATGATAATTGGGCAATCATGGGAATGGATTAATTTCAAACCGTCAAGCGAAAAATCAACAACGGACGTATCCAAGACGAAAACGTTCATTAAAGTTCTGGTCGGGTCCCTCATTTCATTTTCTTTTTTTATAGGACCGATCATGGGGATCGGAAACATCGGACTCAGCATTTCGTCAGCTATCCTGGCATTTCATTTTGGATTAGTCCATTTCGATCCCAAAGACCTGGTTTTCAGTTTAAGAGAGAAATATGCTCAGTAATCGTTTCAGCATCATGGCGGAGGAATGCTGGCAGTGGAACCGTATGGATATGCTGCATGCCCTGTTTACGTGACGCTCAACCGGCGCGTATCGGATCACTCAGGATTTCAGGGCGGGAAATATGGCAATGTGTTGGGTGATAAACGCATCACAAGAAGCGAAATAAAAAGCCTGCTATCCGTTCAGTCTATGGAATTTCGACATTCGGCACCCCGTCAATACCCCGCGTTGTATGGAAGACTTGAAGCCGGTAAACACATATCATCAATCAGACGCCCCTTATCTTCAGCTAAGAGAACCATACTGTCATTAATCGGCACAGATTGAATGTTGATTGGAGGCAGCGACACTTTACAAATCAAGAGCGACGTTCGATATATGATTCATACTTTGAAGATGATCGTCCAAATCTACTCTGAAATCTTTTTCAAGAGCTCAATGGCATCATCGGCACCGCTGAAGTTTCTCGATATTTTGAGAGCCTCCTGAAGAGCAGCTCGTGCTTGCTTGTGTTCCCCGTTTTTATAATAAGCCACCCCAAGGTGATACTGAACAACAGGATCGAGGGGCAGCGCCTTCGATGCTGTGTGAAGTTTCTCAAGAGCATTCTTCACATCTCCCTGCTTCACATAAATCCACCCGATCACATCCTCTACAGAAGGGTCGCCGGGAGCCAGTTCTTCCGCCTTCAAAGCGTACTGTAGCGCTTCGCTCAGCTCTGCAGGATCTTCAGAAAACATCGCCGCCAGTTTCAGATATGTTTCCGTTCGTTCAGGATTGAGCGTCAGTGCCATCTTATATGACGTAATAGCCTCTTTTTTTAATCCCTGCTGTGCAAGAGCATCTCCGAGAGCGACGTGACCGGGTTCGTTTTCCCGATCCGCCGTCACCACCTTCCGAAATGATGTGGCAGCTTCTTCGTACTTTCCAATCTGGAGATAGAGACGGCCCTGGCCCATATGCGCGGCCGACAGATCCGGCTTGATCCGGGCAAGCTCTCGAAAGGCATGAAGGGCATCGTTCATTTTTTGGTGAGCAACGAGGGAAAGTGCCCTGTAGTACCAGGCAAAGGGGTCTCTTTTGTTAATTTTCAGGAGAGTATCCGCTGCATTAATGGTTTTGCCGTGCCATCCGTTGTAAAAAAACAGGACCATGAGATTCCTGTCCGTGGTAAATGTCCCGACGTTTTCTTTCATCGGAACATAAAAATCAGCATTTCCTTCAAGGCCCGGCATCAGGCCGACGGCCCCTTTCATTTCGTACTGATACCCTGTCGTATCCCCAGTCGCCAATTTAATGTGTCCCATGAGATAGCGTATCAAGGGGGGCGGTTCTCCCTGCCGGAGGGCCAGGGTAAGTCCTTGCAGGGCATACCGGTTGTTTCCCCGCAGTTGTTCGATGACGGTGAGCGGGATGAAGCTTTTTCCCATCCATGGATCGATCATGATGACCGTTTGAAAGTGCTTTTCCGCTTCACTGAGCCGGTCGAGGGCGAGATAACACATGCCAGCATAATGGTGGGCCTGGGCCATGCCCCACTGCCGGGAAACGAAGGACTGTACATTTTTGACGGCAGGATCCGTCTTATTCAGGTTGATCTGCGCCGCCGCCTTGATATAGAGTGCCTCCGGTATATCTTTGTATATGCTCAGCATCATGTCCGCATGGTTGACGGCCTCACTATATTCTCCCTGCATCAGAAGCTGCATGCCCTGCTTCAGCCGACTCTCTCTGACGCCTGGCATGTAATACAGGGCGAGCTTCATCTCATTGTCGGCGGCATCCTTTCTTCCCAAGGATTTGTGGATGTTGATAAGCTCCCGGCGATACGAAAGATTTCCCGGTTCTTTGTCCAACGCCTTTTCATACCAGGAAACAGCCTCCGCCCTCTGATTGTGCCGCACGGCAACCCGACCGAGACCGGCCAGGGCCGCTGGAAAATCGGGGGATACGGCTATGACCCGTTTGTACGCCGTCTCCGCCTCGTCAATCTTCCCCTGCATGAGACATAAATTCCCGCTGTAATAGACCGCCACGGGATGACCGGGATCCTTTTTGAGGGCGTCCGTGAGGAACCCTTCAGCCTCGCCGAATTTTCCATCATGGGCGGTCATGATGGCTTGAATGAGATCCGGATATACCCCCTGCTCGCCGGCATCCTTCAGTAATTTCATCTCATTGTACGCCCGATCACGATCCCCCGCGAGGGCGCAGACCACACCGAGAACGCCGTGAGCTTTCATGTTCTTCGTATCCATAGAAATGAGGGCTGATGCATAGCCGGCGGCATCCTGCCACAACCCCTGCTTCAGCCTTACTTCGGCCAGAACCAGCAGCGACGCCTTCGGGTCTTTCCGGAGCATATGGGACGACACGATGTCTTCCAGAGATTTCTTGAGCAAATCCCGAGAACGGGTGTCCACGGGAACGGCATGGCAGGAACCCCACAGACTGAAAAATACAGCCGGCACCAGGAAAAGACACAGAATGAGAAAAACGGACGAGCTCTTTTCTTTCGAATCCTTTCGGCTAACCATGATGACCCCCTGTGGTTACTTTATATGGCAACAACCACCCTTATGCGCAGGATCGAACCCTCGTAATTCTTTTTACGAGGAAACATTCAATGATGAACTTATTACTATAGATGCCAGAGGGTGGACGAAAAAGCAACACAGAAAAAAGGGCGCTCGTGGGAGCGCCCTTCGCGAGACTGCTGTTACTGTTACGATTTTCTCCTCATGACACCCACACCGATGAGACCAAGCCCGAGAAGCAGCAAGGTTGCCGGTTCAGGGACCTTGTGATTACC
>DSDU01000229.1 GCA_011056835.1 Deltaproteobacteria bacterium | reverse complement strand
GAATAAGGGCGACATCACAGAGGTCGAGTGTCCGTATAGCCTCCATGACGCTGTATTTTTCAAGTTGAAGGCTGATCTTGCTTTTTCGTCGGATTCCCGCCGTATCAATCAAAAGATATTTTTTATCATTGATTTCAAAGGGGGTATCGATTGCATCGCGGGTCGTCCCGGGGGCGGGATTCACGATGGTCCGTTCATACCCGAGTAGTTTGTTGACCAGGGATGACTTTCCCACATTGGGTTTTCCGATGACGGCGATCTTTATTCGTGAGTCGTCATCATCTTCGGATTCGAGTGACGGAAGATGCTCGATGATGTCGTACATGAGATCGCCGACACCGAGCCCGTGCTCGGCCGACAGGGGGTATACATGGTCGATACCGAGTTGATAGAAGTCGCAGGCATGGGGAAGTTGCTTTGGGCTGTCTACCTTATTGACGGCATAATAGACCGGTTTAAGTGTTTTCCTCAGCATGCCGACGATTTCCGTATCGGACGGGGTCAGACCTTCTCGACCATCCATGAGAAAGATGATGATGTCGGCCTGTTCGATGGCCAGAATTGTCTGCTCGCGCATCTGAATCAGCATCCGGTCTGCGGACACCGGCTCGAATCCGCCGGTATCCACGAGGGTAAACAGCCGGTCGTTCCACTCACATTCGGCGTAATTACGGTCACGAGTGGCTCCCGGTTGATCGATGACGATCGCTTTTTTATGGGCCGATAGACGGTTGAAGAGAGTTGATTTCCCCACATTGGGCCGTCCGACAATGGCGATGATCGGTATCAAGGTTTTCATCCTCTTGGCTGTCAGTTTTCAGTTCTCAGCCGAAACTCAGACTGTTTGACAATTCAGAACGCCCCGGGCGGTCGCTGCCGGCTTACGGTTCTTTGCGGGTGTCGTATCCCAGTTCTTTGAGCATCCGTTCGTTCTTTGTCCAGTCTTTGCTTACTTTGACAAATAATTCAAGATATATTCTCGTGTCGAAGAATTGTTCCATCTCAAGACGGGCCTGTTTACCTATTTCCTTCAGCATGCTTCCCTTTTTCCCGATGATGATTCCCTTCTGTGAATTTTTTTCGACATTGATGGCGGCGCTGATTCTGATGAGATTTTTTCGTTCGTCCTCTTTGAAAGATTCAACGACGACGGCTGTGGAGTAGGGAATTTCCTGATGGGTCAGCAGCATGATCTTTTCCCTTATAATTTCCGCCGCAAGGAATCGTTCCGAACTGTCGGTATACATGTCGTCGGGGAAATACTTCGGACCTTCCGGGAGCAGCTTCCGAACGATATCGAGTACAATGTCCACGTTGAAACCATTCAGCGCGCTGAGGGGAATGATTTCTTCAAAGGCATGCCGATGACGCAGGTCATCGATAAAAGGAAGGAGGCGTTGCTTTTGAATGAGATCGACTTTGTTGATGATGAGGACAACGGGAACGGAAACAGTTGCGAGCGATTCGGTGATGAGGACATCTTCAGCATCGAAAGGAGCGGCGGCATCGACGAGAAACAGGATGATATCGACATCTCTGAAGGTACCGACCGCAGTGGAAACCATGTATCGGTTCAGCGGTGACTTCGCATTGTGTATTCCAGGAGTATCGAGAAATATAATTTGTCCTTCATCGCTTGTATGGATGCCCATGATCCGATTTCTTGTTGTCTGACGTTTATGGCTCGTAATGGCCACTTTCTCGCCGATGATGTTATTGAGGAGTGTTGACTTCCCCACGTTCGGTTTACCGATGATGCCGACAAAACCTGACTTAAACACCAATGCCTCCTTTTACAAGCAATATGCTGAATGATACGGTAAAAAATAATAAATTTCAGGAAATCACATCCAATGATCTTGATACCGTGCGGGAATATCAGAAACGGGAATGTAATGGTACGATCTCGTCCATTCTTCCGATTTCCGTTTCCTGACTACGTGCAAGTGATTACCTTTAATTTCCATATGTTTTTTCTTCCATGATTACGATAACTGTTCCCCGCGGCTGCTGCACGCGTGTCTCGATCGAGATCTCCGAAAGACGGAATCGCTCCCGCAGCAGTGTTATATTTCCATTACGGTTTCCTCGGAAGTCCGAGACGTCTTTCGGGTTGAGATGAAATGTGCAGCAGGCATGACGTTTCGTTTCGATGCCGGAGAGAAGCCGTGACGCCTCGTCGTACAAGAGGGAACTTTCAACAAGCGATCGGAATGCCGGATGGTGGGGACCGGCGACGATTGCTCCGTCTCGCTCCATTTCACCGGTCATCTGGAGCCCCAGGCGTATCACCGGGATTCCCGCCCGTTTGAATTTCCCAAGGGCATGTTTACAGAGCCCGACCGCCTCGGACATGGAAAGCGGGACGTAGTCACCGTTCCGATACAGGTCAGCCAGTTCCGTTTCATCAAAGACAATGGTGGGATGAATTCTTACCATATGGGGGCGAAGATCGATCGTTTCATTCACGGTATGTTCGAAACCTGCTTCCCCGTCACCAGGAAGCCCCGCCATGATATGGACTCCCGTTTCAATGCCCGCGTCTTTCAAGAGTCGAACCGCCCGCCGCACATCTCCCGAGGTGTGGCCCCGTTTCGACCATTGCAGCACCTCATCGACCATCGACTGTGCGCCGATTTCGACGGTTTGTACTGAGTATCGTTTAAGGAAGGCGATACAATCCCTGTCTATGTAGTCCGGTCGTGTCGAAATCCGGATCGATTGCACCAGTCCCTCTCGCACATGTGATTCAGCCTTGTGGAGAAGCTCTTTTTGATACTGTCTGTTCATGCCGGTAAAATTGCCGCCGTAGAATGCAATCTGAATGTGATCGTTCGATCTTTTAACCGTGCTGAGGTATCGCGCAACGGTCCTGTCGATCAGATCCGCCGTGATTCTGACGGGATGTGTACCGGCGGTAATTCGTTCGTTGCAGTATACACAGCGGTTGGGACAGCCCTGGTATACAACGAAGAGGGGGATGATCTTATAATTCATGTGCTCACTGTTGTCGTTCCCGCGGCTACGTCGGGTCGGATTCAATTTTGCTGAGTTCATCAAGAGCCTTTTTAGCGGCGTTCTGTTCGGCTTCTTTTTTGCTTCTCCCAATGCCGGTGGCAGAAAAACAATCGGAAATGGTCAATTTAACCTGGAAAATTTTATCGTGATCGGGTCCGTATTCATGGAGCAGGGTGTACCGGGGTATCACTTTATATCTGCCTTGGCTCAATTCCTGGAGTGACGTTTTGTAGTCACGATAGAATCGGTCTTCCGTCCATTCATCGATGAGCGCTGTGAAGGCGTTTTTGATAAATGTGTGGGCCTTCTCGAACCCCCCATCAAGATAGACAGCGGCAATTACAGCTTCGAACGTATTTGAAAGAATCGAATGTTTGTGCCGACCACCCGATGCCTCCTCGCCTTTGCCGAGGAGGAGAAACCTTCCGATGTCGAACAGTTCGGCGACACGGGCCAGAGGCTGTTCATTGACGATGGATGCCCTCAGTTTGGAGAGCTGGCCTTCCGTATGGCCGGGGAATCGTCTTACCAGAATATCGGTGATGCACAACTCGAGGACGGCATCGCCCAGAAATTCCAGCCGCTCATTATCTCTGTACTTGAGATCCTGATTTTCATTGACAAACGAACGGTGCGTCAATGCCTTGTGAAGCAAGGTGATGTTGTTGAATTTATAAGAAAGGATGTCTTCGAGAATCGTAAGGTGCTCGATTCTGTCTTCAAAAATGTGAGGTTTTTCTTCCAACTATTTTTCCTCCTGTCGGATTCTCGGCGATGACGGTGACGATCTGATTCGACATCTGGGCTTCGCCGTTTTCTATCAGAACGGGAATATAATTTCTTGAGAAGCCTTTCATCATTCCGCTGTCACGGTCGGCAGTGTCCTCGACAAGAACGGAAAGTTTTTTCCCGATAAATTTGCTGTTATACGCAATTCGCTTTTTTCTACCGAGATCCCGTAAAATCTTCCCCCGTTGTTTCTTTACCGATTCGGGAACCTGGCCGGTGAGGGTGGCCGCCGTCGTGCCGGGACGGGCAGAATAAGGGAATACGTGAAGATACGCCACTGGCAGGTCTTTGATAAGCGCGAGTGTGTTTTCGAATTCTCTTTCACCTTCTCCCGGGAATCCTACCATAACATCGATCCCAATAGCTACACCGGGAATGGCTGAAACAACCGCCTCGATGATATTTTTAAACTGGCCGGAACGGTAATGCCTGTTCATAACCTTTAAAATATCGTCGTCGCCGCTCTGAAGCGGTATGTGCAGGTGCGGACAGATCAGTTCCGACTCCGCTATGTGCCGGATCATGTCATCGGTAAGTTCCGTCGGTTCGATCGAGCTGATGCGAAGCCGCTGAACGATCTTCTCAATTTCAATGCGCCGAAGAAGGTCGAGCAGGGTGACAAGGTGGGGGAAATCAAGACCCCAGTGGCCGAGATGAACTCCCGACAGGACGATTTCGCGATAACCGGCATTTCGCAGTCTGTGCATTCGCCTCAAGACTTCATGACCCGGCATGCTTCTGCTCCGTCCCCGGGCATATGGGATAATGCAATAACTGCAGAAAGCATCGCACCCGTCCTGTATTTTGAGAAAAGCCCGGGTGTGACCGGGAAATTCGGTGACAGGGAGATCTGAGAAACCGGTATGTTCCGAAATGTCGGTCATGGCGAATCCGTTGTAACGGTGGATGCCGCTTTCAAGGATATCGGGGATGGCTGTTTTCTGCTCCGTTCCCACGACGAGCGCTACACCGGGGAGCTTTGCCAGTTCCGCCGAAGCGGTCTGAGCATAACATCCGGTTACAATGATCGATGCTTCGGGATTCATCCGGTGGGCCCTCCTGATGAGCTGCCGTGACTGGCAGTCTGTTTTTGCCGTAACGGTGCAGGTGTTGATGATATACACATCGGCGGTCGACGTAAACGGAGCGATGGTGAATCCCCTTCGGGATAACTCCTCGGTAAGTCCGGCGGTTTCATACTGGTTGACCTTGCATCCCAGTGTGGTCAAGGCGATTTTAGCCATGGCGCAGTCCTTTATCTATCCACCCGCCGCCGATCAGGATATCCCCCTCATAAAATACAGCCGCCTGACCGGGAGCTACGGCTTTTTGCGGGACATCGAAGGAAACCGTTACGGTCTTTTCATCCATAATGCGGACATCCGACTCAACACCACGATGACGGTATCTGATATACGTACGAGTCCTGAGACGGTCTGTTTTTGAATATTCGGGAGAAATCCATGAGACATTCCGGGCGACGAGACCGAAGGAATGCTGTTCCTCCTCCCGACCGACTATAACCTGGTTCGTTTCTTTTCTGATCTCTACCACGTAATAGGGGCGCTCGGAAGCAATATTGAGCCCCCGCCGCTGTCCGATCGTGAGAGAATGAATGCCCCGGTGACTTCCGACAATCTCGCCCCGGGTGTTGATAATATCCCCGGGCTGGAAAACGTGAGCCTGTTCGATGAACCTTTTGTAATCGTCATCCGGGATGAAGCAGATCTCCTGACTTTCCTGTTCCGTGACAGAACTCAGTCCGAGTTCAACTCCTATCTTCTTAACGTCCTCTTTCAGAAGCATCCCGTTGGGAAGAAGGAGTCTTTTCAGTTCCTGTTGTCCGAGCATGAAGAGAAAATAGGTCTGGTCTTTATTCCGATCAACCCCCCGGCGGAGTCTGAGGCCGTTTAGCCCGCCAAGATTTTCGACCCGGGCATAATGCCCTGTTGCGATGCCCGCAAGTCCCCGCTTTTGCGCTTCATCAAGAAGACAGGCGAATTTGATCTTCTTGTTGCACACAATGCAGAGATTAGGTGTCCGTGCCTCACTATATTCGGTGATGAAATGATGGACGATATCCTCTTTGAACTGGTTGCTGATGTCGATCCGGTGAAGCGGGATTGAAAGTATTTCGGCGACATGCACCGCATCCTCTTCGGCCTTGGTGGGGTAGCCGTTATAAATGTACAGCCCTTCCACATGGTAGCCTTGCTTTTGAAGACGATGGGCTGCTACGGCGCTGTCGACGCCGCCGCTGATGCCGATGAGAACAGATTTTCCTGACATACTGTTACATATTTACCTGTATGGTTTCGGGATCAGGTTCATGATCTCTATTTGAGGGTTTTTTATCCCGTGGTTTTCTTTTGCCGGATCTGCTGCATTTTCGGTGGTATCATTTGAGATGCAGATGTCTCCTTTTTCCTTTGAACTTAATCCTTGCGTATTTTATATAGCTTGTTGAAAAAACTTGCTTTTAACCCATGAGGACGGTTTTGTCAACACCTATAACGCATTGAGAGAGTTTTGCCTGTTAATGAAGGACGATTCAAACAATACCTTTTGACCGAGAGCAAAAGGTAAGTCTTTGAACAATTTCATGTCGGCCTTTTTTCGAGAGCCTCTTATATCTTGACCGTCAATTATTGCTCTGGTAATGATTTTTGTCACGATCGAATATACGCGGTTCATGGATGACACCGAGGTTCAGTGAACAAGCGGTCACCAGGTAGTGCGATACATGTATACGTATGCAATGCTCGGTTATCCGAGCCGAAAATTATTACTTCTTCCTGTAAAGGAATGTTCTTAAATCGAGAGTAGTATGCGGCAAATCCGCACTGCAAATCAAGTCCATAACACGTGATATGACGAAAATGTCGCATTTTTTACCTTTATACAAAAAGTTTCACAACTGTTGCTTATATGAATTTTAATTCAT
>DSDU01000203.1 GCA_011056835.1 Deltaproteobacteria bacterium | reverse complement strand
CCCACACAACAGACGAATTCTGCTACATTTCCAAGTTGGAAGAAGCGGCGGAAGCCTATTGTGAAATCGGTAAACGCTGGTGCGGGTTATAAAGGCGAAAGGTATAAGGCAAAAGGCGCAAGGAGCACCCCGGTGGAACCCGTGTTCGCGGGTCAGCTTCGCTGATTTCCACGGGGCAAGGGGGAAGACAGGTTTCCGGTTCCAGGTTTCAGGTTCCCGAACTCAACAGCTTAAGAGCTCACAAATTCATCTACTTGCAGCGTTTACTTCTGATATGCCGGCGCCGTATTCTTCGGGGCGTTCGCCGGAGAGGGTATGTGGATATGGTTTTCCCTGCGGGTCATAGACAACGCCGATTTGATGGTCGTATATAATGCAGTCCATGATGATTTTTGCCAGTTCCAGTGCTGTATGGTAGCATTCACGATGAGATTGATCGTTCCGGTCGGACTGGAGAACGATCTCGGTGAGCGGGGTATACCAGATCGCTTCGGGAGGATTGTCTATCCAGTACGATTCGTTTTCCGGTTCGGATATTATTAAAATATCAATGAAAATATCTTCCCGTGCACTGTAATACCCATACTCGTCACCTCGAAATCCATGGTCAAGCAGAAACGAGTGAACTGATTTTTTATCCCGGTCGGTTATCTTTGAATGCTGTAAAATTGATAAAATCAATGCCATCGTTTTCTCCGTAACGAATTCTCCACTCACCACTTACGACTCAATGTATTTAATATAACAACTTATTCGCAATCTCCCCTCCCCACGTGGGAGGGGTCGGGGGAGGGGGAAAGCCTCACGATAATAACATGTTTCACCCCCACCCAACCTCCCCCATCAAGGGGGGAGGCGACTTTAGGCAATCGTTATGTTAATGACATTGACATACCACTTATAACTTATCCCTTTACTCGCATTATAAATCCAGCAACTTACACCCTGTCACGAATTCTCATCACGCCGGCTTATCCAGTTTGTACCGTATCCTGAGGACACTGCCGTCGAAACTCGATGAAATGATCCGGAACGATCCGATCTGCCCTGTCGTCGTTACATGATCGCCGACGCAGGGTACCGCATCGTAGTCACCCATCCTGACGACTCGCAGGGTGTCGCCTGCTTCGCCGGGCAGTCGTTCCAGGTTGAACGTGATCCTGGCTTCGTCTTTCGATATGAAGGCTGTCTCAACCGGCAGATTTGATGCGATAATGCCATTCACCCGTGTTTCTATTTCCTCGAGTTCCTTCCCTGAAAGGGGGCGATCGAAGCGGTAGTCGCACTTTGACTTCTTTTTTTCAATGTGGGCACTGAAACAGCGCCCACAGTCGAACATCCGTACCATGGTCTGGTTCAGAATGTGTTCCGCCGAGTGCATTCTCGTTTTCGGATCGATGTCCTGCGTCATATTACTTCTCCGCCACGTCCAGATCTTTTGATCTGTCGATACTCGGATCGATAGTCCCGAAATCGTGAGTACCTTCCGGCAGAATCATAAGAAACCGGTTGCACTCATCGATCTCAGCAACACCTTTCGTCATGGAAAAAAGGGGGAGGCGATGCATTGGACCTATTCATTTTTCCTCCTCACCCCTTACACCTTACTCCTCACACACGTGCCCTTGCCCCTTTATCCCGTCTTTTCCCGGGAACCTGAAACCTGGTACCTGAAACCTGTCTTTTCCCTTGTGCCTTGCCTCGCGCCTTGCGCCTGGACCCTATACCTTTTATTTCCGCTTCAGCCATTCTTTCATTTCCGCAGCCTGGTAGGCTTCCTGCTGCAGAGTCAGATCCATCTTCATGACGAGACCGCCGTGGGAGGCGAACTCTTTGTTCTTTGCCAGCCTGGAGTGACGATCAAAGGCCTTTTCCACATCATCCAGCGCCTTTTCCAGAGCGATCCCGATTGCCATGCTCCGGTCGATTTTGCCGAGTTTGAACTCCGGCAGCGCTCCGTCCTCAGCAACCTCTTCTGCAAAGAGGGCAAGGTGTTTCATTTTTTCCATGGCCTGGTCCATGAGACTCCATCCTCTCAGTCCCTGTTTCTGAAATGTCCAGGAGATGCGGAGATGCTGAAGCATCTCATTATACTTGGAGGCAAGTTCCTTCTGAAGTCTTTTCAGAAATGCTTCAGGAAGCTCATGATCTCCCGCAGGCACGGCCGCCTTTCTGTCTTTCTGACTCAGCTTATCGAGCAGCCGTTGAAACCGCCGGGCATGGATGGCCGACTCCCAGGCTTCCCGCTGGAGGACTCGCTTTATATGAGCGTCTTTTACTTCATCCGCCTCATCGTTGTAGTGGGGAATGAGTTTTTCTTCATACTCGATGTACGACTGAAGAATTGTTTCCCTGTTTGTAGGGTCAAAGGGATATGGTCCGGGTTTGAAATCCGGCTCGCCGCCCAGCCGGCAGATAATCATGCCGAGCCAGTGCATATGCCACATCTCTTCTCTCGACCGTGACAGGAGGCCGGCGCCCATGACGGTGTCCTCACCTTCCTGATAGGCATGGATGAGATACCGGAGAACTGCGGCATGTTCGTCTCTGAAATCACGGTTCAACATTTTGATCAATGCTTCCTTGCCCATGTCGTTCCTCCTTCTGATTTTTTTATGGGGAGTTTTCAGGGTTTGTGCAACGTTGTGAACTTTATGTTCCTCAGATAACACATAAAGATACTTCAGGATGTAGCCGCGTTTGCTTTTTTGCGCTTATATTACAGGAATTTCCCTATTGTGTCCAACATCATATACGCTGGGAAAGGTATCGGGCTTCTCTTTTTCCCCGTTCTTCATCGACAAAGAAGAACAGAATGCCTCCGGCAATAAAGAGAAGGGCGACAGAGGCAATGCTGATGCGCGAGGCCAGGTGATCATCATACCCCAGGGACCGTGCCAGAACTGCCACGGATCCCATGAGCAGTGGTCCCAGCACGATGGAGAATTTGCCGATCATGTTATAGAAACCAAAATATTCAGCGGAGCGGTTTGCCGGGATGATGCGCGTGTAAAAGGACCGGCTCAATGCCTGGATCCCTCCCTGCACCAGACCGACCATTACGGCAAGGATATAAAACTCTCGTTTCTCGTCCATATACGCTCCCCAGATCGTAATGAACAGGTACACGGCAATGGCGAAAAAGATGGCCCGTCTGGTTCCCGCCTTTTCTCCGAGATAGCCGAAGCCGAGCGCCGCGGGGAAACCGATGAACTGGGTTATGAGCAGCGCTTTGAGCAGGTCTCTGTAATCAAAGCCGATTGACATGCCGTAATCCACAGCCATTCTGATAATCGTATCGACGCCGTCAATATACAGCCAGTAGGCGATCAGAAACAGTCCGATCATTTTGAGGTGGCGTATTTCCTGAAAGGTGCTTCGCAGTTGATCGAAACCCTCCCGCACCGCCGTCTCGACGGTGGCGCCCGTCCCCCGGGCAGGCTCCCTGACGAAGAGGAAGACGGGAATGGAAAAAAGAGACCACCAGATTCCCACCGTCAGGAACGACCATTTCATCGCTTCGACCGGACCGGCCAGTCCGAAAATCTCAGGTTTGAGAATCATCATAATGTTCAGCGCAAAAAGAATTCCGCCGCCGAGGTACCCGAGAGAGAATCCCAGGGCGGACACGACGTCCAGCTTTTTCTCGGGGGCAACGAAGGGAAGGAGCGAATCATAGAATATGTTGCCACCGGAAAAGCCGATTGTCGCCATGATATACAGGATTATTCCGAAGATCCACTCACCCTGCGCCACAAGATAGAGAGCGCACGTCATGACAACGCCCATGAAGAGAAAGAACGCGAGAAATTTCTTTTTTGCGCCCCCTCGATCGGCAATGGCGCCGATGATGGGGGCGGACAACGCGATCAGGATTCCCCCGAAGGAATTGGCGAAACCCAGCCGTGCCGTGCTGGTGACCGGATCTGTTCCGAAACAGCAGAACTGCTTGAAAAAAACGGGGAAGAATCCCGCCATGACCGTTGTGGCATAGGCGGAGTTGGCCCAGTCGTACATGGCCCAGCCGAATACCGCTTTCTTGTCGATCGTTTCAGTTTTCATCTCTGGAAATCGTAAATCAATCGTATATCATTAAAAAACAGGCGTAAGGAGAAAGGCTTGAGGCATAAGACATGGGATTGTGAAATGGGGTCATGGGGGTATTGGTTCTTTTTTCCTTTCACCCTTGACACTGTCTTTTAATTCACCATTAACCATTCAAAATCAATCTCTCTCTTCACCCCTCACTCCTCACGTTTCTCCGTTAATACCACAATCTTCTTGACAAAGATATTTCAATCATTGAAGATTTTGATCGTCAGATCGCAGAAAAACGACTCATACAGCGCAACGTCATAAAAATAACACGATATGCGAAAGAACCCCGCGGAGCGGAACAGATCCCCCCGTCGGGGTCAAAGAAGAAGGCCATTGACAAAATCAGGCCTGAGAAACTGCCGTTGAGAAAAAAGGAAGGGGGGAAGATCCATGAGATATTCCGAGGCACAACGGGGTCGAACGTTTGTCATCCGTCTTGATGACGGAGATGTCGTTCATGAAGAAGTCGAACGGTTTGCCCTGGATCAGGGCATCACGGCGGCCGCCCTGATCATCCTGGGAGGCGCCGATGTGGGGAGTACCCTCGTTGTCGGACCGGAAAAAGCCCGTGTGAGTCCAGTGGTCCCCATGGAGCACGGATTGAATGATGTACACGAAGTGGCCGGGACGGGAACGATCTTTCCCGACGATGAAGGAAATCCCATTCTCCATATGCATATGGCCTGCGGAAGAAAGACATCCACCGTCACCGGATGTATCAGAGAAGGGGTCAGGGTATGGCATGTCATGGAAGTCATTCTTTTTGAGCTGGTCGATACCACGGCATCCCGTGCCTTTGAACCGGCGTCGGGATTCAAACTGCTCACCCCGTGAGCACAATCGATGAAGGGGCTCAGGCCGGTAAGGCATTCACCCCCCGCTTTTGTGCATTCGCATTTCGTTGAACAGCATGGCGAAGCCGATCAACTGTTCAGCCGTTCTTCGAAGAATTTAACGTCAAAAAAGTGTTCAACCATATCGCGGGTAAAGAGCATGAATTCCTGATTGCAATGTTCGCACATAATAAAAGGCCAGCGGGTGACCACCAGCTTGTGCGACCCGTTTACGGCACAGGATCCATTTATTTTCATATATTGCTGTAGTTCCGTCATTTGAATTTCATCCTTCCACGGCAGTCTCACATCGGTGCGGCCGCCGGAGAATTCGTTGCAGTATCATGAATACAGAGCACCATGCCTCTTATATATATTACCGGATGCCCTTTGACGATCAGGGGTATCCTGATTTGTCGGGTTCGAAATGTATTATCGTACATCGGGAAACGGAGGATAAAATTTACAATCAACAATGGGCCCTCAAAATGTTTTTCTCATCATGCTGAATGTGATATGAACGATCATGAACGTATCAGGCAGAAATGATCCGGATAATTCTGTTACGGCCTGTCGTACGTCGCGGAGTCTCGGTATGGACAATTATCTTGTGCGTGTTGTCGGCAGTGAAGCCGATGTTATAGGACTCGCCTGCGTTACAACGACGCTGGTGGCTGAGGCGTGCCGCCTCCACGGAACCTATCCCACTGCCTCGGCGGCACTGGGAAGGGCATTGACCGGGGGAACCCTGATGGGGGCCCTGCTGAAACGGAATCAGCGACTTGCTCTAAAATTTGAGGGAAATGGACCGCTGAAGAAAATCATTGTTGAAGCCGACAATAATGGAGTTGTTCGAGGCTTCGTGGGAGATCCGAAAGTCGATCTTCCCCCGAAAAACAATAAGATTGATGTGGCAGGCGCTCTTGGACAGGCCGGATTTCTCACCGTCATCAAGGATCTGGGCTTGAGGGAAGAACCCTATAAGGGAATCGTTCAGCTCAGGACGAGTGAAATAGCGGAGGACCTGGCATATTATTTCGCCGAATCGGAGCAGGTACCATCAGCGGTGGGACTGGGAGTTTTCATCGAAGCACAGGGCGATATTTCCGCCGCGGGGGGATTTTTAATACAATCGCTGCCTCCCTCAGATGAAGCGGTTGTGGAACAGGTAATAGGTCACATAGAACGGATGCCCCCGCTGTCGGAACTCATCCGCGGCGGCACTACGCCGGAAGGATTGATAGATATTCTTTTTAACGGTATTTCCTATCGCGTTCTGGAAACCCGTGAGATCACCTATCGGTGTACCTGCAGCAGAGAAAAGATTGAGAGTGTACTCATAACCCTGGGACGAGAGGAGATCGAAGCGCTCACCAGGGAACTGGGTGAGACGGACGTGGTCTGCGAGTTCTGCCGTCAGCAGTACCATTTCGACGGATCACAACTTCTACATCTCCTGAAATCAATGGAAGCGGTACGTTAAAAAAAGTGGCGAAATGGGGAGAAAGCGAAGAACGCATCTCCGCGTTCTGTAACTTCAGCATGTAACTCAATTTCGGCATTACACATCAGGACGGTCGGAACATGGATGATTTTATTCCCGCAATCGTCAGTCTTATAATCGGGGTTGCCATTGCAGCCTGGGTCGTGCGTCAGCTCAAGCTGGGTTCCATGAGGACCCATACCGGCCTCCATCATCTGGGGGGCAAGGACGGGAGATGGATCAAACGGGAAGATGCCCCGTCCAAATACTGGATGACGATTGTCATGGAATCCATTGCCGCGTTGGCCTTTATCTTTTTCGCACTTCACGTGCTGTTCCTGAAGTAATGGGGCACAGT
>DSDU01000208.1 GCA_011056835.1 Deltaproteobacteria bacterium | reverse complement strand
TAATTATACTATATATATCAGCAAAGTCGTGGGTCGGCGGATCGGTCATTTCTCCCGATAAAGACATGAAGTTCCCCTCCCTGCGCCGAGGAAAGCAGAGGTGTGATCTGTCAGATAAGGTTATAAGAATTGCAGCGACCGGCTTCGGTGTCGGCTTTTCACGGCATGCACCGGGGACGCTGGGAACGCTTCTGGGGGTGCCGGTTTATTTTCTTTTTTCTTCTTTTCCCTGGTTCCTGTATCTTATATCAATACTTGCGGTTTCCTTTTTTGCGGTATACGTATCGCAGGAAGCGGAAAAACTGTTCGGGAGAAAAGATGCGCCGCAGATCGTGATTGACGAGATAGCGGGGTTTCAATTTACCATGTTTCTTGTTACGCCGACGATTGCTCATGTTGTGACGGGATTTATTCTCTTCAGAATATTTGATATTTTCAAGCCCTTTCCTGTCCGCCTCTGCGAGCGACACCTGCGGGGTGGATACGGTGTCGTCGGGGATGACGTCGTCGCCGGTATATACGGAAACATTGTTCTCCTTGTGCTCATTACATATGCGGGCATCTGAAGACCGATGCGGGGGAGTCGTGCAACGTGAAGGTTGGGATACTGACAATCGGTGATGAACTGACGCACGGTATGATACAGGACACGAACTCTTTCCTTATATCGAGGGAGGTAACGTCGGAACGATGGCACGTTACGGCGATAATGGCAGTGGGCGACGACGGGAACGTCATCAGGGATGCCCTGAAATATCTTATGGAGAGATCCGATGCCGTTATCGTGACGGGGGGTCTTGGTCCCACCGCCGATGATAAGACAACCATGTCGATAGCACGGACATTCGGCCTCGGGCTGTATACCGACGAATCCGTTCTCCGCCACATCAAGGAGCGGTTTGAAAAATTTCGTATCGCGTGGACAGAAAACAACACTAAACAGGCGGTGTTTCCTCAAGGAGCGATTCCCCTTTACAACCCGATCGGCACGGCCTGGGGGTTTTCGCTGAAAAAGGGCGGCAAGATTATCGCTGTCGTTCCCGGTGTTCCCGCCGAAGTGAAACGGATGGTTCCCCAAAGTGTGATTCCCCTTCTCAGGGCGGAATTCCCGGAAGCGGTTCGGTACAGCGCAAAACGAACGATAAAACTTTTCGGTATCTCCGAGGCCAAGATAGACGAGACCATTGCGGGAGCAGGGATGGATATTCCAGGAATATCCATCGGTTTTTACCCCCGGTTTCCCGAGAATCACCTGGTGATAACCTCCCAGGGAGACGATGAATCGTCGACACTGAGAAATCTGGATCGTGCCGTTGCCCGGGCGATAGGGCGGATGAAGAAATATGTGTTCGGATATGATGATGCAACGCTGGAAGGAATTGTAGCCGCTCTTCTCACGGAGAAAGGATTGACCCTTTCTGTGGCCGAGTCGTGCACGGGCGGTCTCATAACCGACCGCCTGACCAACATACCGGGAAGTTCTCTTTTTTTTGATCGGGGAATCATTGCCTACAGTAACGGTTCAAAAATGGAATTGCTGGAAGTTCCCGCTGCAGTACTGGAGCGGCATGGCGCGGTGAGTGAAGAGACGGCTGTATTGATGGCCCGGGGTGTTCGGAAGCTGGGGAAGACCGATGTGGGTCTTGCCACAACAGGTATTGCCGGACCGACGGGAGGATCGGAAGCAAAGCCGGTCGGGACGGTTTTTGTCGCCGTTGCCGGTGAAGCGGAAAGTGTCTGCCGGACGTTTCATTTCCGGTGGGATCGCAGGAGGATAAAGGAAATAACGTCACAATGGGCTCTTGAGATTCTCAGGAGATTTATCGTGGAGGGCGGAGCGAAATGACACAAGAAAAATCGAAGCGAGTGTTTCTGGCAATAGATCTTCCCGGTGATGTAAAAGAGCAAATTATGGCGATTCAGAACAAACTTAAGTTTCTTTTGGAAGGAGTCCGGTGGGTCAGGCCTGAAGCCATTCATCTGACACTGAAGTTTTTCGGTGATATCCGCAGTGATGACACCGCTCGAATATCGGAAATGATAGCGGAGAAGACACGAGATGCGGCACCCATAACGTTGAATACCGACAATATCGGGGCGTTCCCCAATCTTGAAAGACCGCGAGTTCTCTGGCTCGGCATGACGGGAGACGTTCAGAGATTGATGATCCTCCAGCAGGTGATTGAGGCGGGACTGGAGCCCCATGGATTCAAGCGGGAGAAGCGAAAATTCCGGCCGCACCTGACCCTGGGAAGGGCGAAGTCGTCGAGGGGAATGATTCTGGGTCTTTCAGAGGCGGTCATAACCGAAAATCACTACACTACGGGGGACTTTACGGCTCAGGGGCTCACCCTTTTTCAGAGCGAACTCAGACCGGGCGGAGCTGTCTATACGAACCTGGCATATTTCCAGTTCGGGGAGTAGAAGAGCCGGGAGCGATCGGCAGTCATTATAAAATTGCAGCAGGTTCGCCGCTTGTATATTGAATCACAGAAACTGAGCGGACCGTTGAAAAAAGTTTTGACACGGGGCTGGTCATTTGAGCGACAAATACTGACAGCTGACAGCTGGTGGCTATGAGCTGATACAATATGTGCTGATAAAAACTGAGGAGGATCAACATGGCATCCACTATGGATAAGGAAAAGGCGGTTGAACTGGCAATAACGCAAATCGAGCGACAGTTCGGCAAAGGATCAATCATGAGGCTGGGGGGGGAGGACGTGGTGGATATTCCCGTGATCCCGACAGGTTCGCTCAGTCTTGATATTGCTCTCGGTGTAGGCGGGGTTCCCCGGGGACGGGTTATCGAAATCTATGGTCCGGAATCGGGCGGTAAAACCACGCTGGCGCTTCATATCGTGGCGGAGGCGCAGAAGAGGAACGGCCTCGCCGCTTTTGTTGATGCGGAACATGCCCTTGATGTTCACTACGCCGCCAAGATCGGTGTCGATACTGACTCACTCCTCATATCTCAACCCGACACAGGGGAGCAAGCCCTTGAAATTGCCGAAGTCCTTGTCAGGAGCGGAGCCCTTGATGTTCTGGTCATCGATTCCGTTGCCGCTCTTGTTCCCCGCTCCGAGCTTGAGGGGGATATGGGAGATGCACAGATGGGACTCCAGGCACGGCTCATGTCCCAGGCCCTGAGGAAATTGACCGGTGCCATAAGCAAATCACGTACCACAGTGATCTTCATTAATCAGGTGAGAATGAAGATCGGGGTATTTTTCGGTAATCCCGAAACAACAACCGGCGGCAATGCTCTTAAATTTTATTCGTCCATGCGGTTGGACATCAGAAAAACAGGGGCGATCAAGCATGGTCAGGATGTCGTCGGAAACAGAACAAAGGTGAGAGTGGTAAAAAACAAGGTGGCGCCCCCCTTCAGAGAAGCCGAGTTCGATATTCTTTTCGGAGAGGGCATATCCAGGGTGTTTGATATTATCGACCTCGCTTCCAATGCAGGAATTATTGAAAAAAGCGGTGCCTGGTACTCTTATAAGGGAGATCGACTGGGACAGGGACGGGACAATGCAAAATCATTCCTGCTGGAGAATCCCGACGTGCTGAAACAGATAGAAGATGAGGTCCGCGAAAAATTTAACCTGAAGCGGGAGGTCACGACCGAGGATGCATAATGGGAGACACCGGCTTATACGAGAAGGCCATGCAGAAAGCTTTTCGCCTCCTGTCCGTGAGATCGAGGAGTTGTCATGAATTACGGTCAAAACTCAAAGAACGGGGGATTCAGGAACCGGTCATCGATAATGTTATTGAGAGACTGAGTGAACTTTCGTACCTCGATGACCAAGCTTTTGCGAGGGGGTGGGCTCGAAACCTTGCCGTCAACAGGTTATGGGGTGATCGACGGATCAGGATCAGCCTCGGGGAGAAGGGCATTCGGGAAGAACTTGTTCATGATGCGATTACAGAAGCCAGAAAAGAACTTGATGAGCGGGCTGCGGTCGAATGCCTGATTAAAAAAAAATATGGCAAAAAACAATCATCTGATATAAATTCTAACCTTTTAAAAGAGAAAAGAAGGATGATTCAAAACCTCAGGGGGAGGGGATTCCCACCGGGTTTAATTTTTGAATTATTGGGAAAACCAAAGGAGGAAGATGCTGATGACGGCGAGTGAAATACGAAAAAAGTTTTTAGACTACTTTAGGGAGCGAGGTCATGCGATCATTGCAAGCTCGGGATTGATCCCCAAGGAAGATCCCACCCTCCTGTTCACCAATTCGGGAATGGTCCAGTTTAAGAATCTCTTTCTCGGACTGGAAGATCGGGGCTACACGAGAGCCGCATCGTCGCAGAAGTGCGTCAGGGCCGGCGGAAAGCACAATGACTTGGAAAATGTGGGATTTACTGCACGTCATCACACCTTTTTTGAAATGCTCGGCAACTTTTCCTTTGGTGACTATTTCAAAGATGAGGCGATATCCTGGGGCTGGGAATTCCTTACCGAAGTGGTGGGGCTCCCGAAAGATAAACTGTACATAACTATTTACAAAGATGATGACGAGGCCTTTGAAATCTGGAACAAGAAAATGGGTGTTCCCGCGGAGAGAATTGTCCGGATGGACGAAAAGGACAATTTCTGGATGATGGGGGAAACAGGCCCCTGCGGTCCCTGTTCGGAGATCCTCTATGACCAGGGTCCCGGTGTGGGATGTGGAAAACCCGACTGCAGCGTCGAGTGCGAATGCGACCGTCATCTCGAACTCTGGAACCTCGTTTTTACACAGTTCGATCGCGATGTGTCGGGGACGCTGACTCCGCTTCCCAAGCCGAACATCGATACGGGAATGGGGCTTGAACGTCTCGCCGCGGTACTGCAGGGTGTGCAGAGTAACTATGACTGCGATCTATTCACGGCTATCATAAAGAAAATAGAGGAACTGACGGACAAAACATACAAGGACGACGAAAATAATGACGTATCGATCAGGGCTATTGCCGATCACAGCAGAGCAGTTACATTTCTGATCAGTGACGGCGTGCTTCCCAGTAACGAAGGGAGGGGGTATGTTCTCAGACGTATCTTGCGGCGTGCCGCCCGTCATGGGAAACTTCTCGGTATGGACAAGCCTTTCTTAACCCACATTGTTCCCGTTGTTATTGAGGAGATGAAAGATGCCTATCCCGAGCTTCTGGACAAGGAGTCGTATGTGACGAAGGTTGTTACCAATGAAGAACAGCGCTTCATGGCCACCCTTGATTCCGGTCTGAAGATTCTCAATGAGGAGGTCGAGGCACTCAAGGCGCGGGGCGAAACCATTGTTCCCGGCGATGTTGTCTTCAAACTGTATGATACATTCGGATTTCCCACGGATTTAACGGCCGATGCGGTCCGCGTTCAGGATATGACCGTTGATATGGAAGGATTTGAGAAGGCCATGGAAGCTCAGCGTGAGAAGGCGCGGGAGTCGTGGAAAGGGAGCGGCGAAGAAGAAATATCCGATGTCTATCTGAGACTTTCCACCAAGGGGATCTCCAATGAATTTGCGGGATACGAGGGGATAACCGAAGCGATTTCGACGGTGACGGCCATCATGAAAAACGATCAGGAGGTGGACAGTCTCTCCGAGGGTGAAAACGGCGAAATTTTTGTGGGCGTTACACCTTTTTACGGTGAGGTGGGGGGACAGATCGGTGATGTGGGCGTCATCGAATCCGACTCGGCGGTTTTCGATGTATGGGATACCCAGAAACCTCTTGACGATCTGTTTACCCATATCGGTAAATTGAAGAAGGGGAAGTTAGCGGTAGGGGATATCGTGACGCTGAAAGTAGACGTGCAGGCGCGGCGTGCAACGGAAGCACATCATTCGGGGACCCACGTGCTCCAGGCGGCATTGAAACAGGTTCTGGGCGATCATATCAAACAGTCCGGTTCGCTCGTCAATCCGGAGCGGCTGCGATTTGACTTTACCCATTTTTCAAAAATTGAAGACGATGAAATGGAGCGGGTCGAACAGATAGCCAATAACTATATCAGGCGGAATCTAGCCGTAACAACAACAATTCTGCCAAAGGAAGAAGCCATGAAAACCGGAGCCACTGCCGTGTTTGATGAGAAATACGGCGATGATGTGAGACTTGTTGCCATGGGCGATTTCAGCAAGGAACTCTGCGGCGGAACCCACGTGCTCAGGACAGGTGATATCGGTCTGCTCAAGGTTATCAACGAATCCTCGGTGGCCGCCGGTGTCAGGAGAATAGAAGCCGTTACGGGTCTGGAGGCGGTTAAATATTTCCAGTCGGTGGAAAAAGAATTGAAAAAGACGGCCTTACTGCTGCGGACCAACCCGATGGATCTGTCGGAACGGGTCGAAAAGCTTATCCAGCACCAGAAAGAAATGGAAAAGGAAATCGAGACGCTCAAAGGCAAGCTGGCGGCTCGGGATTCCGCCGATCTCATGGATAAGGCTAAAGAGGTGAACGGTATCAGGATTCTGGCGACGCAGGTGGACGCCCCCGATGTGAAGACCCTCCGCGATTTCGGTGACAAGGTAAGAGACAAGCTGAAATCGGGAATCATCCTGCTTGGCAGCAAGGTGGGCGACAAGGCCATGCTCCTCTGCATGGTGACGAAGGATCTTACCGGCACGTATAACGCCGGCGCGATCGTGAAAGAGATCGTGCCTGTCGTCGGCGGGAAGGGAGGCGGCCGGGCCGATATGGCTCAGGCGGGTGGTCCCAATCCGGAGAAACTCGGCGAGGCCCTGGCGAAACTGGAGGAACTTATAAAATAGCAATGGGGAGGCGACGCCCCTTCCATTTGTGAACAGGCCGTTTTATG
>DSDU01000231.1 GCA_011056835.1 Deltaproteobacteria bacterium | reverse complement strand
TGACATTGTAAAAGAGCGATTTGCCGCCTGTCGGCGGTTGATATTTCCTTTTGTTACTTGCCCTCACGCCAGCTAGCACTTTTATGATGATTTGGCTGTGTAACTATTTGCGAGGACGTCAATATTATGGGAGAATAAAGAATCGGGAGTGATGCTATGAGGAAGATGAAATTAGGAACCAAACTCATTATGATCGGGACACTGATTGTTGTCCTTCCGTTGGCGATTGTCGGCTTTGTTGCCGTCAGCAAATCGGTGAAGGAAATTACATCGATTGAATATGAACAGATGATGGCGCGATCGAAAGGTCTTGCCCAGATGATCGATAAGGTGTTTGAAGGTGAGATGAAGCTTGTGACGGATCTGACGGTGAGCAGTGAAACCGTTGAGGCGGCTTCGGCGGTTGCTGAAAAGGGCCTCGACAATTCAAAAGATGAGATAGACGCTCTGAATCGCAAATTCATCACATTCAGTAAAACAAAAGGCCTGGGAGAGAATAGCCAGGTTGTTATAGCCGTTGGTTTGGACGGCAAGATTTTTGCCGCTTCAAAACCTGATGCGTACACCGGTGTGTCGATTGCCGACAGGCAGTATTTTAAGGATGCCGCTGCGGGTCATAAAAATATCAAGTATGCCGGTGTCAATAAAGTAACGAATATGCTGTTTATGCCCGTTGCCGCACCGATCTATTCAAACACGGGAAAGATCGTCGGAGTGGTTTCTAACACAATCGATATTGGATTCCTGGACAATCTGATCAAGAATGAAAGAATCGGACAAACCGGATATGCGTTTATTGTTGATAAAGCAGGTTATTTTGTCGCTCACCCCAACAAGGAACTGGTCCTGACGAAAAGTATCGCTGATGTTGCCTCAATGGGAGATGTATTGAGCAAAATGACATCGGGACAGAGCGGTGTGGGAAATTATGTTTTTGAAAACGAGAAAAAAACGTGTGGTTACGCACCGGTTACGCTGTCCGGGTGGAGTGTGGCCTTAAGTGTGGCGGAGTCGGAACTACTTGCGCCCGCCCGACATCTTCGAAATATCATACTGTCCATCGGTATCATGTTCTTCGTGGCTGCTATTATCGTCTATTACTTTTTCGCCCGGAGCATTTCCACAGCAATCAACAAGGCAGTTGCAGCACTTATTGAAAGTTCGGATCAAATCGGCTCTGCGTCTACTCAGGTCTCGTCATCTAGCCAGCAGTTGGCTGAAGGGGCCGGTGAACAGGCATCGTCAATCGAAGAGACATCATCTTCATTGGAGGAGCTTGCATCGATGACGAGGCAGAATGCCGACAACGCCCAACAGGCGGACAGCCTGGTACGGGAAGCCAGAGAAATCGTCAATGAAGTGAACACTAAACTCGATCAAATGACCGTTGCTATTAAGGATATCGATAAAAATTCCAGTGAAACACAAAAAATTATCAAGACAATCGATGAGATAGCCTTTCAAACGAATCTTCTGGCGCTGAATGCCGCCGTTGAAGCGGCCCGGGCTGGAGAAGCGGGTGCGGGTTTTGCGGTAGTTGCTGAAGAGGTCAGAAATCTTGCCCAGCGTTCTGCTGAAGCAGCGAAAAACACGAATGACCTTATCGGCAACACCGTTAAATCGGTAAAAGAAGGGGCTCGGTTGTGCGGTGAGACAAATGATGCCTTCAAAAAGAATGCTGAAGTAGCCGGCAAGACAAATGAACTGGTCAGTGAGATTGCAGCGGCTTCGCAGGAACAGGCACAGGGTATTGAACAGATTAATAATGCCATATCTGAAATGGAACGGGTGACGCAGCAGAATGCGGCAAATGCAGAGGAAAGCGCCGCTGCCTCCGAAGAAATGAATGCCCAGGCGGAAGGATTGCGATCGATTGTCAAGGAATTGTCGGATCTTGTCGGCGGAACGAATGGAACCATGGATCACTCACAGGGATTTAAAAAGATCGGATCAGAAAAGAAGCGGCAAAGATACATGACGAGTACCGCTCTTTCCGTCCCTGCAAAGTCGACCAGTTCCACAAAATCGGGAAAAGTAGTGAAACCTGAGGACATTATTCCACTCGATGAAGGGAATTTTCAGGACTTCTAGGGATGATCATGGGAACACGAAATGTAGGTCATGCGATTCAATATGCGAGTTGTTTCAGATCGGAAATGAAATAATAACCGGGAGTATGACGATACGTTATGAACACTGGTGAATTGAGAGACGTTGATTTTCAGAAAATCAGCCGCTTCGTCTATGATATGTGCGGAATTAACCTGCACGACGGCAAAAAGGAGCTGGTTAAAGCTCGCCTGAGCAAACGGCTGCGGAGTGGTAACTTCGCATCTTTTTCCGACTATTTCAAGTTTGTTACAACACAGGAGGGAACCGATGAACTCATTAATATGATCGATTCCCTTTCCACCAACCTCACCAGCTTTTTCAGGGAGGAAAAACACTTTCGTAAGTTGCAGGAAGTCATTCCTGGAATGATTCCATCTTCCGCCCAAAGGAGTGGAAGAACAAAGCTCAGGATCTGGTGTGCGGGATGTTCGACGGGAGAAGAACCCTATTCTCTTGCGATGAGTGTGAAAGAGATAATGAACGGCCATCCAGTTGATTTGAAAATAACGGCAACAGATATATCCACCCGGGTTCTCCGAACCGCCATTACGGGTATATATGGCGGGGAACGAGTGAAAAAAATTCCTCGTGAGTTATTGCGGAAATATTTCCAGATCGGCCAGGGAAAGTGGAGGGGGTATTACCGTGCGAAGCAGGAACTGAGAGACGTCATCGATTTTGTCAGATTCAATCTCATGGAGCAACCTTCTTTTGAGGATATGTTCGACATTGTCTTCTGTAGAAATGTGATGATCTATTTCGATAAGCAGACGCAGGCCACCCTGGTGGAGAGGTTCTATAGTTGTCTCAGAGATACCGGGTGGCTCTTTATAGGTCATTCTGAAAGCCTGACAGGGCTGGTGCATAAATTCAAATATATAGAGCCGAGTGTGTACAGAAAATAGCCGTATGAGTCAGATTGTTGTCGGAGTATCGGATTTTAAGATAAGCAAAAATGTCCAGGATATGATTGTCACGTATGCCCTCGGATCGTGTATCGCCGTTGTGGTGTATGATCCACGAGCAAAGGTTGGCGGCATGCTTCATTTCATGCTTGCCGAGTCATCGATTGATAAGAAAAAGGCAATGGACAATCCGGCTATGTTTGCGGATACGGGTATCCCCCTTCTCTTTAAATCCTGTTACCAGATGGGGGCGGAGAAGAAACGTATGATTGTGAAGGTTGCTGGGGGTGCAAGCATTCTTGATGATGCGAACTTCTTCCGGATCGGCCAGAAAAATATAACTGCTGTGAGAAAAATATTTTGGAAAAACAACGTACTGATAACATCAGAAGACACCGGCCAAAATTTTAACCGAACCGTTGAATTACATATGACGGACGGCAGGGTTATCGTCAGAAATGCCGGTGGATTATTGAAAGAACTATAAAACGTGAGTTTGAAGTGTCATGATGAATGTCGACAAGATTTTGAAAAAAATTGACAAAATTCCCGCCTTCCCGGCGACGGTCAGGAAAGTGTGGGATATTATGAAGAATCCCGATTATTCAATGGCCGACCTCGTAACCGTAATTGAATACGACCAGGCAATCACCGCCAACATATTGAAAATGTGTAACTCTGCGTATTTCGGTGTTCAACGGAAAGTCTCAAACGTTCGCGATGCCGTTGTATATCTGGGACAGTCAAATATAACGCGGATTGTGACTGCTGCCGGCGTGACAAGATTCTACAGAGATGTGGAAGGATATCGCCTGACGGCGAAAATGCTCTGGGAACATTCCGTTGCCGTCGCCCTCATGTCGAAAATTCTGGCCGACCGGGTTTACAGCCGTGAAGATCCCATGCTTTTCACGGCAGGCCTTGTGCATGATATGGGTAAGATTATTCTTGGGGAATTTGTTTTTGATTCCATGCAGGAAATAATGAATCTTGTTGCAAATCACCGTTATTCGTTCCTGGAAGCCGAAGAGGAGATAATCGGCATCAATCATGCGGAAATTGGGGGAAGGGTTGCGTCCAACTGGAACTTTCCCAAGGAGATCATCGATTCCATTACCTATCACCATCGGCCCGATCTTATGAAAGAGGAAGACAGCACGAATGCGTGGATACTCTATCTGGCGGATCAGGCATGCATGATGATGGGAATAACCGGTGGAATGGATGAATTGTCGTATCGGGGACTGGGACTGATCATGAGCAAGTTTGCTATCGGACATCGAGAATTCGAAGAAAATATCGTCAGCCTGTTCGAGGACTTAACTAATGCGAGGGAGTTAATTAATCTGGTCGATGGTAAAAAAAAGACATGACAATATATTCCGTTCAGCACCGGAAAACGTGATGTCGTTTTTTGACATCGATGACGAATTATTTATGAACGACAGGTAAATTGAGAGGATGACATGTCATTCAATGTACTGATTGTTGATGATTCAAATTCAATGAGGTCGGTAATTAAGAAAATCATTTCGTTGTCCGGATTCAAGATGGATCAATGTATGGAAGCCGAAAATGGAAGAGAAGCCCTGGATATTCTTGGAAAAAGCTGGGTGGATGTCATTATTTCGGATATCAATATGCCGGAAATGAACGGCTTCCAGTTGCTCAACGCGCTGAAGGATGACGATCTTCTGAAAGACATTCCCGTTATCATTGTGAGCACTGAGAGCAGGGAAGGTCGAATGATGGAAGCGTACAGTCTCGGAGCGAAAGGGTTCATTAAGAAACCGTTTCTACCGGAGGAAATCAGGAAAATTCTTTATGATGTCATAGGAGTAAATAATCATGGAGAGTATGGAAACAATGAAGCGGATGATGGAGATTTCGATTTTTGAAGTCTTCGAAAAGATGTTTTTCATATTTCTCGAGCATTCGAGTGATGGGAACAATCATTACGATTACGAAGCTTCTATTACTTTCAGTGGTACTGTCAGGGGCGAAATACGGCTTTTCGTTTCGCATCGGGTAGCCCGAGCAATGGTTGTGAACATGCTTGGTATCGAAGAAGGCGAAATTACTGAGAAAGACATTGAAGACTGTTCAAAGGAAGCGGTGAATATGATCTGTGGGAACTTACTCGGAAAGTTGAATAACCATGAAGAGACATTTGAATTGGCAATACCACTGTACCATCGATCCCCTCTCGGGATTACGACGGATTCGAACACAACGAGTCACTCTCATTTCAAATCCGATGATGGAGCAATGAGCGCGGCTTTACGGATATATGTTGATTAGCCCCTGGTGTACGGAGGATCACGCCGATGGAAAAAATAAAAGTATTGGTCATTGACGATTCAGCCATCGTTCGAAAGATCTTTTCACAGGAGCTATCCAAGTTTCGTGATATTGAGATCGTAGGCACGGCTCCGGACCCTTATGTGGGACGCGACAAGATTGTACAGTTAAAGCCCGACGTAATAACGCTCGATGTTGAAATGCCCCGGATGGATGGATTGACGTTTTTAAAAAAACTCATGAGACATCATCCGATGCCCGTTATAATCGTGAGCGCTCTTACGCCGAAGGGAGGGAAGTTGACGCTTGAGGCGCTTGAGATCGGTGCCGTTGATGTTATTGCCAAGCCGGGAGGGTCCTATAGCGTAGAGAATATGAGTTCTCAGCTTGCCGAAAAAATCAGGACGGCATCGCGAGCGCGAATCAAGAGAGTTGACAATGAGAATCGACAGAATGATTCCAAGCCTGAACCGATCAGGGCGCTTGGTCAGACAACGCACAAAATTGTTGCTATCGGCGCTTCCACGGGTGGAACGGAAGCGCTGAAGAAAGTCCTGACCAGAATGCCGGTGAACGCGCCGGGAATTGTTGTTGTGCAGCATATGCCCGCCAACTTTACGACAGCCTTTGCAAACAGGCTCAATGATCTCTGCCAGATTAAAGTAAAGGAAGCACAGGATAATGATTCAATAACGCCTGGAACGGCATTGATAGCACCGGGAAACTATCACATGATCCTGAGACGGAGCGGGGCACGATACTATGTGCAGGTGAAAGACGGACCAATGATCCATCATCAACGCCCGGCTGTCGACGTCCTGTTTAAATCGACGGCAAAGTATGCCGGGACGAATTCTATAGGGGTCATACTCACCGGGATGGGATCCGATGGTGCGGAAGGGATGCTGGAGATGAAAAATGCCGGGGCAAAAACCATAGCCCAGGATGAAAAATCATGTGTCGTGTACGGCATGCCCAAAGAAGCGGTAAAGTTACAGGCAGTAGATAAAGAGGTGCCGCTTGAACAGATTGCAGATGAAATTATTAGGATGGTGTAACATATGAAATATGAAAAGATTACCAGCATAATAAATGATATCGCATCAAATTTTCTCTGTCTGGATGACCTGCATATTGATGTGCCTACTACCGGCATATTTCTCAATCAGTTGGAAAGTCTGATTGCCGAAGGGGATGCGCATGGAGTGGGACCGTTATCGAGGATAGCCCACGGTTTATCCATCCTCCTCGAGAAAATGGTTTTGAACAGTGTCAGTCAGGAAGAGGGATGCCGATCATTCGAAAAGGGCATCACCGTCATGCAGGAGATCACTTCCTGCTTTGAGAAAAATGAATACTATGACGGTGATGTGGATTCGTTCATGGAATCTCTCACAGCCTTAACCGGTGTCGCAGAAGCGATCAGTTCGGAAGCCTATCAAATTCCCGTCACGGATGTGATACCTGAGGAGGAGCAGGAAGATGATCGATTTGAGGTGCAGGATGAATCGCTTTTGA
>DSDU01000212.1 GCA_011056835.1 Deltaproteobacteria bacterium | reverse complement strand
TGACATTGTAAAAGAGCGATTTGCCGCCTGTCGGCGGTTGATATTTCCTTTTGTTACTTGCCCTCACGCCAGCTAGCACTTTTATGATGATTTGGCTGTGTAACTATTTGCGAGGACGTCATAGTTCAGTTAATGGACACCTAAATTCTTTTTTCACTTAACGGGAAAAGGATTATCTGATTTTGTTATTCCGGCTTTGAATTATAATGAGCAAGAAGAAATTGTATCAGAAATCGAATCCCGCCTCTCCGTCTGCGACAGGTTGGAGCAGACCATCGACAACAGTCTGAAAAAGGCGGAGGCCCTGAGGCAGAGTATAAGGAGGACCTGCGGTACAACCGGCCGGACTTCTGGGCAACTACGTCCAACAAGCAGCTCAATTTCGTCCAGCATGTCCGCACCATGCTCAAGGCCACCGGTCAGGCGGCCGCGGTTGTTCCGGACAATGTGCTCTTCGAGGGAGGCGCCGGCGAGACGGTCCGGCAAAAGCTCCTTCAGAATACCGATCTTCACACTATCCTGAGGCTGCCCACCGGCATATTTTACGCCCAGGGGGTCAAGGCCAACGTGATCTTTTTCGAAAACAAAACGGCCGCAAAAGATCCATGGACAAAAGAGGTCTGGTTTTATGACTTCAGAACGAATATCCATTTCACAAAAAAAGGTGACCCATGACGACCTGAAGGATTTCATCGCCTGCTACAAGCCCGAAAACCGGCATACGCGCCGGGAGACCTGGTCGGAAGACACCCCCGATGGCAGATGGCGCAGATTTGCTTATGAAGACATCATCGCCCGGGATAAAACCAGCCTGGATATCTTCTGGATCAGGGACGAAAGCCTCGCCGACCTGGATAATCTCCCCGATCCGGATGTGCTGGCAGAAGATATTATTGAAAACCTTGAAGCCGGTGTCGAGAGTTTCAGGCAGAACATGGAATCGATTAATGGGCGATAAGGCCTGCACCTCTTCAAAACGCAAAGCAGCATTGAACGTAATAAGGTCAATGCGGAAACGGTCATTGCTGCAACTGATGGAGTCTGAAGTAAAATCCCTTTTGTGCCATGAGTTCCTGGTGCGTTCCCGATTCGATGATTCGGTGTTTGTTGAGGACGAAGATCCTGTCGGCGGTGCGGGCGGTGGAGAGACGGTGGGCCACGATGATCGACGTTCGGTCGTTCATCAGGTTGGCAAGGGCCGCCTGGATTTTTTGTTCCGTTTCGGAATCGATATACGATGTGGCTTCGTCCAGCAGAATGAGATCGGGATCGCGGGCGAAGGCCCGTGCAATGGAAATCAATTGACGCTCGCCGCTCGATACGGATGCCCCCCCTTCCGTCAGTTCCGTATCAACGCCCTTCGGCAATTTGTCAATCAGGGACCGGCAGTTCGATGCGGTGATGATCCGGTCAAGTTCTGCATCCGACATGTGATTACTGCCGTTCAAGATATTGTCGCGGATCGTACCCGAAAAGAGGAACGGGTCCTGGGTGACCAGGGCGATTTTGGATCGCAGCCGGTTGATGTCGATTGTGCCGATCTCCTGCCCATTGATAAGAATTCTGCCGGCCTGCGGTTCGTAAAACCTGGTCAGCAGGTTGATCAGTGTTGTCTTGCCCGATCCGGTGGGACCGACGAATGCCACCGTTTCTCCGGGCCGGATGTGCAGGGAGACATTCGACAGGACCGTTTCCCCGGCAACGTAACTGAATGATACGTTGTCCATGACGATGTTTTCGATTTTCTCCTGCAGATCGGGTGTCTCATCTGCCACCTCGCCGGTCCGAAGTTCACATTCCCGATTATTGATGATCTGATGGATCCGCTCGGCGGACGACAGGGCGTTCTGCATGATGTTGTATTTTTCAGCGATGTCCCTGAGGGGACGGAAAAACATTCTCATATAGGCGATAAAGGCAACAAGAGCGCCGAGGCTGATGCTTTCAGCGAGAACACGGCACCCGCCGTAAAAGATAATCAGCGCCGTTGCGGTGGCTCCCAGTAATTCGATGATGGGCATAAAGACGGCATACACATGAATCTGCCGCATCCCCGCCTCGTAGTATTCATGATTCAGGTGTTCGAACCTGCGGTAGTTTTCCCGTTCCTGCCTGAAGAGTTGGATTACCTTGATTCCCCCGATGGTTTCGGAGAAGCTGGTATTGATGTCGGCAATCTTGACCCTCAGTATCCGGTAGATATCCCGAGCCTTTACGGCGAAGTGAATCGCCGCATAGATGACAAAGGGGAGAATCGTAAAGGTGGTTGCGGTCAGTTTCCAGTTGATGGTAAGGAGAACGATGGTAATGCCCGCCAGCAAAAAGATATCCTTGAATATGAAGGCGATGACGGAGGTGACCAGTTCATGCATGTTCTGCGTGTCGTTGGTGACACGGGTGACGAGACGGCCGACTGGATGGCGGGTGAAAAATGCCACGGTCAGTCCCTGGATGTGGTTGAAAAGTCTGATTCTCAGATCGTGCATGATCATCTGACCTGTGTATTCCATGACCATGACCTGCCCGAAATTGAAAATGAAGTTCATACCGATCAAGGCAAGGAACAGCAGGGTTATAATGCTGATCCCGGCAATGTCGCCTTTTCGCAGCACGAGGATATCCTTTTTGTCGAGATGAGAGAGGTCGTCGAAGCGGATCATGGCGTATGACCCCTCATGGGTAAACAGCGAAGCATATCGTTGAACGATGGCGGCGGTTTGGGATTCCATCATATCAACCCTGAGATATCGTGCTTTGGAATCACCGGCGGTATCGGTGGTCAAAATCGTGGTTTCCATTTTCGGTACGATATATCGGTCGATTGCAATTTTGGTGATATAGGGGAGCGCCAGGTCGAGTATGGTAATCAAAATAACAAGGACAATGGAGCAGGACAAAAGAAGCCGGTATGGTTTCGTCAGCGGATAGAGCCATTTCAGCAATCTCAGATCGTATGACCTGTCGAGTTGTTCTTCTTCGAAAAATGCGGCATTAGTTACCATTGGGTCCCTCTTCCAGTGCCTGGAGACGGAATGTCTGGGCGTAGTAGCCTTCGATTGCCATTAATTGCTCATGGGTTCCCGATTCAATGATACGGCCGCCGTCGAGTACGATAATCATGTCGGCAAACTGAACGGCTGAGAGCCGGTGCGAAACGATTATAATCGTCCGCACTCCCGCCATCGATTGTATCGATCTGATCAGTGCACTCCCCGTTTCCGAGTCAACCTGACTGACCGGGTCGTCGAGGATGATGATGGGTTTATTCTGCACAATCGCCCGGGCCAGGGCGATACGCTGTTTTTGTCCCCCCGAAAGAATGATGCCTTTTTCTCCCACAATCGTTTCATCGCCGTGGGGAAATGATGCCACTGTTTCGGTCAATTGCGCATGGTCCATGGCTTTTATCAGTTCTTCATCCCTGATTTCGCCGTTTCCGAAGGTTATGTTGTCGCGAATCGTTCCGGCAAAGAGATACGGCTCCTGGGGCACAAATGAGATCCGGGACCTGAGGTCGCTCAGGTTCATCCGGCGAATATCCAGGCCCCCCAGAAGAATCGTTCCGCGGGAAACATCGTAAATTCTCGGAATGAGCTGGAGGAGGGTGGTTTTGCCGCTGCCGGGAGGACCGACGATACCAAGGGTTTGACCATGATTGATGGACAGCGTGATGCCATCAATGACCAGCGGCGACATGGCATTGTATGAAAACGAGACATCATTAAAGTCAAGGCTCTCTCCGGCGCTGTCCGCTGTCCGGGCATCGGAATGATCGTTGATCTCCGGTGGTGTTTCAAGAATCCGGTTGATACGATCGAGCGATGCCCTTCCCCGCTGTATCAGATTGACGACCCATCCCATGGCCATCATCGGCCAGGTCAGAATGCCGAGATAGCTGATGAACGCAACGAAGTCGCCCGTCGATATGGTGGCGGTGATCGTCTGTCGTCCGCCCAGGTACAGAACGATAGCGAGACTCACATTGGAGAAAAGCATCATCATGGGGAAGAACGACCCGGTGATTCTGACCAGTCCGAGGTTCCGGTTAACATAGTCCCGGGACGCAGTCTCCAATCGTGCCGTTTCATCTTTTTCCCGGGTGTATGCCTTGATGATGCGGATGCCGGCGAACCCTTCACGGACAACTTCCGTCATACCGGCAAAGGACGCCTGAACGTCCTGATACAGGCGGTGCATCTTTCTCGTGAAAAAACGAGTGCTGAAAGCAATTAATGGCATGGGAATCAGAACAAACAGAGTCAGCGTCATATTGATGTATGCCATGAATCCGATCGCTGCGATTCCCAGTACGATCGCATCGGTGAGGGCCACCATGCCCATGCCGCTTGCCATCCTGACGTGCTGTATGTCATTGGTGGCGTGCGCCATGAGTTCGCCCGTTTTCATTGTGTCGAAGTAGGAAGCCGAAAGGGTCTGAATATGTCCGAAGAGTTGATTCCGAAGTCCCTCTTCCACCCGCCGCGACGTGCCGATGAGGCATCGCCGCCACACATACCTGAAGAGGGCCATTATGACGGCAATCACGATAATATAGAATGCATAGCGAAGCAGTGCGTTCGCATCTGCCTGAAAGGCAGTCAAATCATCAACAGCCCATTTAATGATACGGGGAATAAAGAGCTGCAAAAAGTCGACGATGGTGAGGCACAGGATTCCCGAGAAGATGATCAGTCTGTTTTCCAGAAGATACGGTTTTATCAGTTGAAATGATTTCATAAACACACTTGTGCGGTATCGCCCTCGTGTCGAAAGGAGTTCGACTTTTATATTTGTTTGCCGTTATTTTGATTCAATGTTGATATAAGCTGCGGGCAACGCCGCCTGGACTATGCCGGGCGGAGTATTCTGATCGCTGTGCTGACGACGAGGTCTTTCACTCTCGTTCGATATACTGTCATGTGCGGCGCTGTCAGATGAGCCTGCAGTGCTTCTATGCTTTCCCATTTTTCCATTATGGTAATAACATTATCCCGTACCAGCTTCTGAGCAGGGATGCCCGTGTTCACGTCAATGGTCGGTCCATATTCGATACACCCCGCTTCTTTGTGGACCAGGGGGAGGACCTTTCGAAATTCTTCTAAAAAATCCGTTCGTTTCCCCTTAATAACCGTAACCGTGGCGATCACATAAATCATGTTGTGTCATCCCTTTTTCATTAACATACGCTTGTGTTTATTCCCAAAGCTTTCTGTTTATGATCTTCATAGTATAAAGGATACTCATTCTGAGGACAAGGGTGATGTGTTTATGCGAAGAAGATTGACAGGTATGATGAACTTTGTCAAAGTACCCGGGTGTAACGGCAGCATCATTCACGTATGAAAGAAAGTGAGGGGACATCATGGGGAGCGAAGCAATGAAAGAAGCGGCGGAGTTCATCGGCAACAATCTGAGACTGAAGACGTTTCCGGTGGCGGTGAAATTTTTAAAGGATGCAACAGAATTTCCTGAGAAGACGCGACAGCCTTCGGTGGCCCTGGGAAAGCGGATTGCTATCTGCCAGGCCGTTACCATGGCCCGGGTGTATGGCTCGATCATAGGCCTGACAAAAGATGATCTAATCTGTGTTCCCGGTTCCATTGCATTCGGATTCAGCCAGTCAAATGATTCGGCGGAATCGCTGAGCCGATTATTCTGCGGTGGGAATTACTCAAAGGATGAAGATGCCGGCCTCCAGGAAGCATCGTCAATAACCCGTTTTGAAAAAGGGGAATACGGAGCCATTGTAGTGGCTCCTCTGCACCGAGCGCCGTTCGACCCTGACACAATCGTGCTGTATGGTAATCCCGCCCAGATGATGAGAGCTATCCAGGCGTGGACGTATTTAAAAGGTATCCGGGTTCATGGATTTTTCGGCGGCAAGGTTGAGTGCAGCGAGTATTTGATCAGTCCTTTCAAGAAACAGGAACCCCGTGTTGCCATTCCGGGCATGGGCGACCGTGTCTTCTCAATGACGCAGGATGAGGAAATGGTTTTTGCCATTCCCGGCCGGTCGCTATCGGAATTTGTAGAAGGACTGAAGGTGGCGGGAAATAAAGTCGGCGCCATGTACCCCGTGCCGGTATATCTGAACTTCGAACCGCAATTCCCCACGTTTTTCACCAAGCTGGGACAGGAATTGGGGATACTTTAAAAAATACGGGAAGGCCGAGATTTCATACACATCAGTTTGGATCCCGGCCCGGATGGTTTCAGCGAGTACTGCAAGGCAGATGCAGACTCTCTGATGAATTACTTTTCCTTCTCCGGTCAGCGAGAGATTCGCCGCGCGGAGGTCCGTCGATGATTTGCCCCATCGTATCAGGTTTCGCTTGAACAGGGAGGTTACCAGCCGGGGAGCAGTGTTTTTATCGACGGCCGGAGCATGGTGAAGTTACGACATTTTCAGCTTCCCCCTCTTTGAAACGTCATCAAGGATAAGAAATTGAATCAACGTCAGATTCTCACAGAATACCGAATCCTGCCTGAAGAATCGTGCCACCTGACACAGCCAGGATATCAGGGCAATTGTCTGTCGACTGTTTTCAATGCGTGGTTCAATCATAGTTGTGATATACAATTGAATGATGGTTTGTCGACATCGGGATACAGCTTTGGAGGAATATTTTCCAATATAGCATGATGTATATTGATTTACGCGTGCAGGATCACGGCGTTCCATGACAGATACAAGGATGACGGAAGTTCATCACAACGATATTGAACTGTTCGTCGTTTAAGTTTGACGTCCTCGCAAATAGTTACACAGCCAAATCATCATAAAAGTGCTAGCTGGCGTGAGGGCAAGTAACAAAAGGAAATATCAACCGCCGACAGGCGGCAAATCGCTCTTTTACAATGTCA
>DSDU01000151.1 GCA_011056835.1 Deltaproteobacteria bacterium | reverse complement strand
GTGGTTGATCCCATATCAAGCGCACAGGTATCAATTATTGCGCAATTCCAGTATATCTTTGCTCTGTTGATTTTTCTTACGGTAAACGCCCATCATCTATTTCTGTATGCAATTGCTGAAAGCTTCCAAGTGGTGCCCCCGTTTGCGTTTCAGTTTACAGGACCTCTTATGGACGCTCTCATCGATTTTTCAAGAAATATTTTTATCATAGCAGTCAAAGTCGGTGCCCCCGTTATGGCCATTCTTCTCTTCACAAGTGTCAGCCTCGGGATTATTGCCAGAACGGTTCCGCAGATCAACGTGTTCATAGTGGGATTTCCACTCAAAATTGCAATCGGTCTTATCGGTATCGGCCTGACACTGCCGATTTTTGTGAATATTCTGGGATCTGCTTTTCTGCAATTCGACACTCAGTTAAAAGCGATTCTCGGATTGATGTAGCCACTTACTTACGGAAGGGAATTCATATGGCGTTAACAAAAGGTGATGAATCGGCTGATAATGAATCAGTGAGGGAAAGAATCACGAGGCAGTTGATGACAATCATAACCTGAATCGTATCAAACCAAGAATCAGGAAGACCAGGAATGCATGTGTCCGAATCATTGACACTGCCGTCATATAACCGTTCAGGGTGATATAATGGCCGAGGGGCAACAGAAGGATCAGGAAAAGACAGAACAACCGACTCAAAAACGAAGGGATGAAGCGCGGAAGAAGGGTCAGGTGGCAAAGAGTCAGGAAATAACTTCCGTGGCCATACTCTTGGCATGCCTCACGCTCTTTTATCTGACCGCCACAATCATGATTGAAAAGTTGCTTGCCATAACCCGCTGGACATTCATGGAATCGGGTCGATTTGTCATTGACGATACAACGGTCGGGCAGCTCGTCATCATGCTGGTCGGCAAACTGTTCGGGCTTCTTGCTCCGCTTTTATTGACCGTTCTCGTCATCGCCCTCTGTGCGAACATCATTCAGATCGGATTCGTCAGTTCATCGGAGGCCATACAGCCGAAATTATCAAAAATCAGCCCGATACGGGGCTTTCAACGGCTCTTCTCGATGCGCTCGCTTGTCGAATTGATAAAAAACATCTTTAAAATCGTTATTGTCGGTGTAGTTGCATACATAACCATCGAAGGAGAGGTAAAGGATCTTGTCACCCTGGGAAATCTTAATACATGGGGGGTGTTGACATACATCGGCCATGTAACGTTTAAAGTCATTTTTCGGTCATGCTGGATACTTGTGGTGCTGGCAATTCTCGATTACATGTTTCAGAAATGGGAGTACGAAAAAAATCTCAAGATGTCAAAACAGGAGATCAAGGACGAGTACAAGCAGACGGAAGGAGATCCACTGATAAAATCAAGGATAAAGCGCATTCAGCGGGAGGCGGCGAGAAAAAGAATGATGGCCAATGTTCCCAAGGCGGATGTGATTATAACGAACCCGACCCATTTTGCCGTTGCTGTCGTTTATGATCAGGTAGCCATGCAGGCGCCGACGGTTGTAGCAAAGGGGAAGGGTCATATTGCTGAAAAAATAAAAGAGATAGGCAGAAATAACAGCATCCCCATCATCGAAAATAAACCGCTGGCACAAGTATTGTATAAGGTTGTAGATGTGGACGCCGTGATACCTGCCAATCTGTACAAGGCGGTCGCAGAAGTCCTCGCATATGTCTATAGCTTAAAACCGAAACAATTTTCACGGAGCAATTCACGATGACGACTTCAACCGCGGCAATCAGCTCAATACAGGGATGGTTCAGAAGCAGCAGTACCGCCATGGCGATCGGGCTGATCGGCATTTTGCTGGTTATGATGATTCCCCTTCCGTCGTTTATACTGGATATGCTCCTTTCATTCAATATTACGTTTACCATCGTTATTCTCCTTGTTTCGATTTATGTTTTGAAACCATTGGATTTTTCCGTCTTTCCATCGGTCCTGCTTATTGCGACACTGATGCGCCTTTCACTGAATGTCGCGTCGACCAGGCTGATTCTCCTCCACGGGAATGAAGGACCGGGGGCGGCGGGTCAGGTCATCAAGGCATTCGGTACATTCGTTGTGGGCGGTAATTTTCTGATCGGTCTGATCGTCTTTCTCGTGCTCGTTTTGATCAATTTTATTGTTATCACAAAGGGCGCAACGAGGGTTGCCGAGGTTGCGGCGCGCTTCACACTTGATGCCATGCCGGGAAAGCAAATGAGTATCGATGCGGACCTGAACGCAGGGCTCATTACCGAATCGGAAGCACGGACGAAACGGGTGGATATAGCGAGAGAAGCCGATTTCTACGGTGCCATGGATGGAGCGAGCAAGTTTGTCAGGGGTGACGCCATTGCCGGCATCATCATAACCCTTATCAATATTATCGGCGGTCTTATTATCGGTGTCGCCCAGCAGGGAATGCCCGTCATCGATGCCGCTCACACGTATACGCTCTTGACGGTCGGCGACGGTTTGGTGACGCAAATCCCCGCATTGATCGTTTCAACCGGCGCGGGAATGCTCATCACGCGGTCAACGGCATCGTATGACCTCAGCAGCGAAATGAAGGCACAACTGTTCCTCCAGCCGAAAGCCCTTGTCTCCGCTTCCGTAATGCTCTTTATATTCGGTATCATCCCGGGCATGCCGACGATTCCCTTTATGCTCATCGGTTCAATCATGGGATTCATCGCCTATTCCGTTTCGAAATCAGCTAAGCTCCCGGAGGAAATTGAGGAGGAAGACACCCCCCATGATGTCGGAACAACCGACTCCTTTGAAACCCTCATGCCGCTCGATATGCTGGAGCTTGAAGTCGGATACAGCCTGATACCGCTTGTTGATGCAAAGCAGGGGGGAGAACTGTTGCAGCGGATCAGGGCATTCAGGAAACAACTGGCTCTCGAGGCGGGATTTATCGTACCCGCGGTTCATATTCGTGATAATCTTCAGTTGAAGCCGGGTGAGTATATACTTAAATTGAAGGGAGTCGATATAGCTCGCGGGGAACTGCTGCTGGATCATTACCTGGTCATTATCCCCGAGGACAACGATGCGCCGATAAAGGGAAAAGAGACAAAAGAGCCCGCTTTCGGTCTCCCCGCCGTCTGGATAGAAGAAAGAGACAAGGAAAGTATTCAGGCCCGTGGTCATGTGGTCGTGGATCCCGCAACAGTTCTGACCACGCACATTACGGAAATAGTCAAGACACATGCCGATGAACTGTTGGGGAGGCAGGACGTTCAATATCTGCTGGAACAGTTATCTCGGACGCATTCAAAAATCGTTGATGATATTGTGCCTTCGATTGTTCCGCTCGGAACACTTCATAAGGTGCTGCAACGGCTTTTAAGAGAGCGAATCTCGATTCGAGATCTCCTGACGATTCTGGAATCCCTTGCGGACTATGTGCCGATGACGAAGAACGTTGATTTATTGACGGGATACGTCCGGCAAACACTGTCGCGGAGCATTACACAGCAATATAAGGATGATAACGGGACGATGACCGTCGTTGTCATGTCTCCCGAGCTTGAAGATTCAATCAGCCAGTCAATTCAGCACACCGAGTATGAATCGTTTGCTTCACCTGATCCGACAGCAGTACAGAAAATCGTCGCAAATCTTCAACGATTCATTGCAACCTTCAGCGAAAGAGGATTACAGCCGATCGTCCTCTGTTCACCGACTACGAGAATTCACATCCGAAACATTCTGGAAAAGTTTTTTCCACATATTGTCGTTCTTTCGCACAACGAAATCAGTTATGAAACGAATGTAAAATCACTGGGGGTGGTAGGAGTTTAGGAATGCAGCTCAAAAGATATGAAGCAAAAAGCATTAATGAAGCAATGGGAAAAATCAAACATGATCTTGGTGCCGATGCGGTTGTTCTTTCTACAAAGAGGCTGAAGGGAGAAAAAAAGCATCTGATCGAGGTAATTGCGGCACGGGATGCTGATCTCGTAACCATGGGTCGGCAGGAGGTCACTCATGGGGAAAAAGCTTCATCGGATGTCTATTCCACGATCAGGGCCGATGTGGATGAATTGAAATCCCTTATGCATCATTTTCTGAGAGGCACGAATATATGCGCGGAACTTGCAGAGCTCAAGGATCATTTCCATACATTCTTCGATTTATGGGGAATTCGGAAAAACGGAAAGCTGTCATCATACCTCTCGAAGGCATATTATCATCTGATATCCACAGGAATAACGAAGCAGCAAGCCTGTCAATTGATGGAAACGTTGCAGAAAAATAACTCTCCGGATGATCTGACCGATTACGGCGATACACTGCAGCGCCTGGAAAACATGATGAGACAGACCATAGAGCGTTCATTTGGGCCAAGGAAAGCGGATAATCGGATCTGCGCGTTTATCGGTCCTACCGGAACCGGCAAAACAACCACCCTGGCAAAACTTGTCGCACATCATTTGTTCGACAGAAAAGCGAACGTCGGCATCGTAACGATGGACACCTATCGCATCGGCGCCACCGATCAATTACGGAAATATGCAGATATCATGGGTGTTCCCATAGAGGTTGCGAAGGACAAAGCATCACTTGAAAGGGTTATACGCCGATTGTCAGAGCGCGATATGATTCTGGTTGATACACCGGGCAGGAGCATGCGTGATGAAGGACATCTCTTGAAACTCAAGGATGCGTTGTCATCGGTTCCGGGGATAGAGACACATCTGGTTCTCAGCATAACATCGAGCCATCGTTGCATGATGGATGCGGCGAGGCGATTCGGTATGACCGATTATGATACGATTATTTTTACAAAGCTTGACGATACAGCCGATTGTGGAACGATATACTCCATCATTGAAGAAATGAAGAAACCTGTTTCGTACGTCACAAACGGGCAGAATGTACCACAGGACATTTCCGAGGTTGAACCGGGGATGCTGGCCCGAATTATTATGAATCATGGATTTGACTGTCATTCAGATACTACGTCGCATTGAAAAGAGGATAATTGATGGATCAGGCAGAGATATTGCGAGACATGAAAAGGATGGAAGAGAGAATGAATAATGGTGATGATGCGAGAAGTGCTCGGACAGGACGAAACGCGGTTACTCGGGTCGTGGCCATAACGAGCGGAAAGGGGGGGGTAGGCAAAACAAACATAGCGGCAAATTTGACATATCTCCTGGCGGCAGAAGGCAAACAGGCTTTGCTGCTCGATGCGGATGCGGGACTGGCCAATGTGGATGTGATTCTGGGAATTACACCGCAGTACAATCTTTGTCATGTTCTCCGAGGCGAAACAAGCATTGACAAGACCATTGTATCAGGGCCGGGCGGCATGATGATTCTGCCCGCTGCCTCAGGGATACAGGAGATGACCGATTTGTCCCGGGGGCAAAAGCTGACGCTGTTGGATACATTGGATGGTTTTGAAAAACCGCTTGATTTTATGGTGATTGATACGGGCGCCGGTATTGCGGGAAATGTGATCTATTTTAACATGTGTGCCGATGAGATCATTGTCGTTGTTACGCCCGAACCGACGTCACTGACCGATGCATACGCCCTCATCAAGGTGCTGTATCAACGTCAGGCAGCCCGGCGCTTCAGAATTCTTGTCAATATGGTTCGGGATGGAGGGGATGCGCAGGCTGTCCATCGGCGATTGAGCAATGCCGTCGATCATTTTCTCAGTCTTACCGTTGAATATTTGGGATTTATCCCGTTCGATGAGAATGTGCATCGTTCGATCAAGGAACAGCGTCTTATTGTGGAACTATTTCCGACTTCTGCGGCAAGCAGACATATCGTCGGCATTGCCCGCAAGATACTACAAGAAAAAGCGGTGACGAGCGATAATGGTACGATCAAATTCTTTAAGAGGGCAGTTATCGGTGACAATGACAGATAAGATAAACCGTGATGAAAAAATCATGAAATATGCGCCTCTCGTGAAAAACATCGTCGAGAGAATCGCAATGCGACTGCCGAGCCACATTGATAAGGAAGATCTGGTCAATGTAGGAATCATCGGACTCATGTCGGCATTGGAGCGGTTTGATGAAAGCAAAAACATACGGTTTGAAACGTATGCACGATTCAGAATACGGGGCGCAATTTTGGATGAACTGCGGGCGAGAGATACGGTCTCGCGGTCGGCTCGAAATAAGGACGCAAAGCTGGAAAGAGCTTTCTCTACATTGCAGCGCGAACTGGGAAGAATGCCTACCGAAGAGGAAGTGTCGGGCTATCTCAAGATTTCACTGGACCAGTATTATAAGATGCTTGATGATGCAAAGGGTGTCTCCATAGTGCACAGTGACGATCTTCCCCCGGATTACTTTGAAAAATACGTTCGAAAAGATGTTCTGGAAAAAGTCGATCAAGGTGATCCTCTGTCGCTGATCACAGGCATGGAGATGAAAGAGATCATGAAGAACACAATCGATTCTCTCCCGCAGAAGGATAAAATCGTTCTGTCTCTGTACTACTATGAGGAATTGACGTTCCGCGAAATCGGTGAAGTGCTTGAACTGACGGAATCCCGTATATGTCAGATACATTCTCAGGCAATATTAAGACTGAGAGGTGTCCTTAAGACATTGAAGGAACGGGACGATGTTGAACTCAGATCATTTATGTGATTGAGACGGTAGAGAAGAAAATTCCTTTACGAGTGAAGATCATGTGGAAGACAGATTCACATAGGGAAAAGATGTCGAGCGCGAGTCGTCTGACCGTGTACGTTGCCATTGCAGTGGTAATGCTCGGCATGTTTATTGCTGATTCTCTGCCTGAAAGATCTGCCGGGACGTGCTGGGCGGATAATGCGGGAACAGAGAAATATCCTTTATCCGGCAAGCATAGCAGCGTCGAGATGCAACATGCGGGCTTGACACCGACGCCGATATATTTATTTGAATATTTTAATGATTTTATTTTTCCCGTCTCCAATGAAACAGGGAAACGCAGAGTTCTGCTCTGTGACATTGTGCTGGAG
>DSDU01000103.1 GCA_011056835.1 Deltaproteobacteria bacterium | reverse complement strand
GTCCATCCACGTGCACGGTTTTTGGCCCCCGGTGTTCATTTTCCGGGCACCAATTGACCCGTAATATACACGTAACTAATTACTATATCAATGTGTTTTACTTTTTCAGGAGGCTCTAATTATATTTAATGAGAAGGAGGGTATTATGGCGCAAGAACATAGTTTTGCGACTCCCGGTCCTGCTGGATTGGCAGCGTTGGCGGTGGCATGCTTTGGTTTCGGTGCAGTATTTCTTGGCAAGGTAGCGGTGGAAGGATTGCCCCTTCTGGCCGCATGGTTGGTTGGCGGCTTTATTGTGCAGTTTACTGTGGCTGTCATGGAGTTAAAGGATCATAATATTACCGGTGGAAACGTATTCCTTTTCTTTTCCGCCTTCTTTATGGCTGCAGCGGCTCTGAGTGTGACTGCCAAATTCTTTATGATCAAGTTCGGGATGAAGCCTGCAGTTCATGTCGAAGGGTGGATGTGGATGGCGGGAGCTGTCTTCCTGACGTTAGTAACCCCTGCATATGCCAAGAGCACATCGCTCCTCTTCTTTGCCGTCATCCTGATTGATATAGCCCTGTGGTGTATCGTCGGTCTTGACAGCGGCTGGTATGGCAGTCCGGCAGTATTCAAGCCGATTGTAGGCTGGGCCCTGATTATTGCGGGCTGGTGCGGCCTTTACCTGGCCGGTGCTACTACCTGCAATACAGTTTACGGCAAAACGATATATCCCGTACCCAAGCCCTTGGTTAAGTAATTTTAATCTCTTTTCGGGTCTAATTCCCCGCAGCTTGCTGCGAAAAAAGTACCGAGTATGTCATATCTGCCGATGTTCTGATCAGTCATTCTTCATTGTGCAAGTAAGGGACCCGAAACGTTTACTTAAGCATTCAGTCCTCCTAGAGACCGGGGTTGTGCCATACCCCGGTCTCTTTATTTCAAAATCACGTTCTATTTATCGTGACGTTCGTCATGTCGAATGCGTAAAAAAAGAAGATAATCGAGAGAGATTATGGCATGGATAATGGGGTTGGCATAATAAAGTCTAAAGGGGTCAAGTCTGCTTTTGACTCATGTTTGCTGATAAAGAAAAAAATCATGTCCAGACCATTGAGAATCCAATATCCAGATGCCCGGTACCATGTAATGAACCGGGGAAGACGCGGTGATTCTATCTTTATCGATGATAACGTGCAATCGCTTGGTATAGATCAATACAGTTCAGTGAGCAGTGTAATCGAAAGACAAGGGCCTCGATTGGAGATAATACACGAATAAAAAACCGCATTAATGTGATAAAAAGTAAAATTAACATGAGTCAAGAGCAGACTTGACCCCTTTTGGGTCGGTTCACGCAAGGATGTCGATGAGCGTTTTCTGCATCTTTCCTGCGGTCTCTATAACCTTGACATTGGCAGTATAGGAATGCTGCGTGGTGATGAGGTCGACGATCTCTTCCGCGAGATCCACGTTGGATGATTCCACCCCGTCGAGATTCTCCGTCCCGGGTGTGTCGACTCTTTCGATCGTTACCGAAACGCCTGGGACCTCCTCCGTCTGAAAGACGGCCCGGCTCTTTTTGAACTCATCCGTGTTGACGTTCGCAATATTGTTGGCCGTAACATCCAGTTTCTTATCCAGGGCCGCAAGGGCCGTCACTGCGATCTGTGATGCTGATACCTGCGACATCTGCGTCTCTTACATCCCCCTCTCAATAAAAAAATCCGCCTTCGAAAGACACAAAGGCGGACGTAGGTGATAACCTCACTGCAACCCCGCTACCATACCCTCACTATGAGAGCTTAGGTCGGAAGCTTTGCGTCCCTGCCTTTCGGAAGGTTTGCCCTTTACGATGTAATGTAGCGAATAATGTATCGGCATTCTTACCCAAAACTGTAGGCAAAAAGTTAGCAGTCCGTTGAAAAAACCCCCAAGATGAGGTTGTTCAAAAATGTCCAGATGCCAGTCATTCGAAATCCTGAGCAGTGAGGCATACTTATAGCTACGTTGCAGCGACGAAGGATGTCGGTAATGCAGCAGATGGGTGTTTTTCAACAGCCTCCCTCCTAAGGGATGCGTGGTTTTCTGGTTGTCAAGTAGATGCCCGAAAAAATAAGGCAGGCACCCGTCAGGTGATAACTCTTGAGACGTTCTCCAAGGAACATCATTGCCAGGATGATGCTGAAAACCGGGAGCAGATGAATGAAAACGCCGGTCCGGATGGCGCCGACCATCCGTATCCCCCTGTTCCAGAACAGATAAGAGAGAATCGAGGGGAAGATGGCCAGGTAGCAGATGCCGGCGACGGCAGCCGGTGTAAAATTCGGCCGGGCACCGCCTGCAAGCTCACCGAGATACACCGGAACAATGAACGCCACGCCGAAAATGATAAGCACGGTGAGAAGGCTGAAAGGGTCCAGCGCGATGGGGTAACTTCTCAACAATACGGTATAAACAGCCCAGCTGAGGGCAGCTGAAAGCGCCCACAGGTCGCCGTGTAAAAAACGGATGGTACAAAGGGCGGCCAGGTCGCCTTTGAGAACGATAAAGACCAGACCGCTCAATGAAATGATTATGCCGATACCCTGGATGAAGGATATCCCCCGCCTGAAACAGACATACGAGAGGATAACGATGAAGATCGGAATCATGGAGTTGATCAACGCGGCATTGGCCACCGGCGAGGTATTCAGCGACACATAGAGAAAAATATTGAAATTAGTGACGGATAACAGCGCCAGCAGGGCCAGCATCTTCATGTTCCGCCGGATTACATCCCTTTGACGATACACCTCTCGAAAAGTGAACGGCAGCAGAATAATCAGCGCCAGAGTCCAGCGCAAAAAGGCCAGGGTCACTGGCGGTATCTCAGGGTAGATCCAGCGGCCCATGACAAAATTTCCCGACCAGAATAACACCGTCAGTAGCAACAGCAGATAATCCATGCGTCTTACACAGTCCTTACCGTTCGAACATGCTCTCAAAAAAAGATGATGCCGTATGATATGTCATGGAACTCGATCGGCGTCATCATATTTTTTGATGCTGCATCGGCGATTTTGAAATGGTGTACCCTGAGAATATGATTTTTCTAATCCGCCATTCGAAATTTTTCATATCGCCGTTCCAGGAGTTCGGAATTCGGCCATGAATGGGAATATCGTGGGAGAATGATTTTCTTCAGATGCATATCTTGAATTCCATGGACGAGCATGGGGCCGTCTTTTTCTTTCAGGATGTCTTCTCTTACCTCGATTTTATAATCCGGCCTGATTCCCAGCATGAAACTGTCGAACGCCGCGTGGTGCAGTTTGCACAATGCAACGCCGTTGTTAACGATGGGATCTCCACCAGGTTCTCCATCGGGGATGATGTGGGCCGCGTCGAGCAGTTCAAGATGCTTCATACCGGCAGAAAGCACACTGCTCACGATAGGCGTGAATAACGCGGTCGCGAAATCCCCGCTGGTGCAACCGTTGTTTGACCGACGACGTGATGTACATTCTTCTGATGTCAGAAACCGAATCAGTAACTGCAACGCTTTCTAGCCGATCGGTGATGTACTGATGGATGGTTTTATAATCGTCAACTGCAATGGTAAACGTTAATTTTTCCATTTCGTCCGCCACGATGTAGACAGGCCATGCGGCGAGATACTATCCCGGAACAACACTGTGGAAATAGATGAGCGGTACGTGATGAAGCATGGCGTTTCGAAGTCCTATGTTGTCTCGATGATAAGGATCGGTGCCTCGATATTTATATAAAAGCAGGCCCGCCGATGTGAAGCCGTCATCATAAGGTCCAGATGAAGTCGTTGTTATTGAAAGCGGATATTCAGGAAGAATCTTTGGCTTGAAAATGCCTTGGGGGGAAACAAGGGGGATTTTTTGATTTTCGAAGATAAATCCCTGAGCTAGAAGTGACCGGGGAAGCACATCGCCGTGACTGCTGACCTGTTTCGACAGCCAGTCAAAAGCGACGAGTCTAATGCGGCGATCAAGATTTTGTAAGGTCTGAGAATACATTGTTAAATATTTTCAGGATCTTATGATATTATTCCGCTCTCGTTACCTTTTATACCGTGGCCTGTCAGGAGTTTACTGCTGGACACAACAATGCCAACCTCATATTTCCGGATGAGGCCGGCATCGTTACTATCCTACGATTCTGCTTTTCATCGACGATATCCGTTCTTCCGCCTCCCGCATCATTTCTTCCAGGAGTTCCTCGCAGGTCGGGATATCGTGGATCAGCCCGATTGACTGTCCGACCATCATGGGGGCAAGCTCCACATCGCCCGTTTTCCATGCGTCGCTGATCCGTTTTCCCATGATAAGGGGAAGAATTTCTTCGAAACTGCCGCCCCGTTCTTCGATTGCCAGAATGTCATTCACGTTCTTGTTTTTCAAGGCCCGGGCCTGGAGATGGATGGACTTGCAGATGAGCGTTGTTTCGTGTTCCTGTCGGCGGATGAGTTCCTGCTTGATGTTGTCGTGGATTCGGCATTCCCTGGTGACCATGAACCGGCTTGCCATCATGACGCCTTCCGCGCCCAGCATGAGGGCAGCCGCCATGGTCCTGCCGTTGGCAATACCTCCGACGGTAACCACCGGGATCGACACTGATTCGACGATCCTCGGTGTGAGCACCATGGTGGTCACGTCGTCGTTCAGCGGATGTCCTCCTTCTTCGATTCCGGCGGCGTAGATGCCGTCGTAGCCGACTTGCTCAGCATGAAGGGCGTGCCTGACGGACCCGACCTTATGAAACATCCTGACCCCGGCTTTCTTGAGCATTTCGACGTACTCCATCCCGCAGGCCCTGTCGACGGGGGCTCCGGAGATCTCGACTCCGGCGATCTTTTCCTCAGCGGTGACCCGAAGATACATCTTGTAATGGTCGGGGGTGATCCGTACCGACGGCAGGATCGTGACGCTTACCATGAAGGGCTTATCCGTGAGCTTTCGGACTTCTTCGATGGCCTTTCTGAAATCTTCCTCGGTTTCATAGTTTGCCGCCGTCAGGTCCCCCAGCCCCCCGGCGTTGGATATGGCGGCACAGAGCTCCGGTTTGCACAGCCACATCATGGCGCCGCAGATAATCGGATACTTTACACCGAACATTTCCGTAATTTTCGTCTGCATCATGATGTTCCCCCGATATGCTTATGATTAGATAAGAGTTTCTGAATCATGGCAGCTTTTTCGACCGCGCCGCAATGCCCCTGTAATGCTTGAAAAAATACACTCTGATAGAATTATGTCAAGGAAAAACAGGATGTCAACGGCAGGGGGGAAGAAAAACAGGGGATAGGGGTGGGTTGTGAATAAATACTTCCACGTTGCGTTTCGCCGTCAAGGAACAAATCCATCCGTTCAGCTCACCGACCAACAAAACAAAAAACCACGCTTTCATGTTCAGAAAAACGGGGTGTTGTGTATTCAATCGCTCACCGGGTAGCTCGGGAATGAAAGCTTCACCCGATTCATTGATGAGCCCGGGTTTGATGGCTGTTCTAATAAGCTCCCTTCCCTGAGATAACAACCCAGGGAGTCTTCAGCATAATTTTGATATCGAGCCAGAGAGACCATTCGCGGATGTATTTCAGATCCAGACGGACCATTTCATCAAAACTGGTGGAACTCCGCGCTTCCACCTGCCAGAGGCCCGAAATTCCGGGTTTTACTTCAATGACTCTTTTCATATGCCAGAGCTTATATGCATCGCATTCATAGGGGATGGGAGGCCGTGGCCCCACCAGGGACATTTCACCCTTCAGCACATTAATGAATTGCGGGAGTTCATCGAGGCTTGTATTTCGCAGGAATTTTCCCACCATGGTTACCCGTGGGTCATTTCGGATTTTGAATGAACCCTCATCTCCCGGCTTTTGACTGCCGGCGCAAGAGCCGTTTTCAGGGTCTATCAAATTCCTGACGTAATTCCGATGAAGATTGTCGTCGTTGTCAACAGCCATCGTCCTGAATTTTAAGAAGACGAATTTTTTCCCGAACCGACCGAGCCGTTCCTGTCGGAAGAGAACCGGCCCCGGCGATGTCAGCTTGATTACAACCGGAATGATCAGGAAGAGGGGGGAAAAAATGATGAGTCCCGCGATGCCGCCGACGATATCAAGCATTCGTTTCGCATACCGAGCGAAGACTTTGTGAACGGCCTTTTCCAGGAGATCGGGGTAAAAAAGCGGATTTGCCTCGTAGAAATGATCCGGTTCACTATCATCTCCATTGGGAAACCACTTCATGGATATTTTTATTGCCTGGAACTCCTTTGATTCAATGACATAAAACAGGCCGTTTCGCACCCGCTGCATTATCCGGTCAAGAATGAAATCTCTGTCGTGTTCGCCGACCTCTGTAAATATAATACCGATAACCGATTGGTGAGCCTGCCATCCCCTAATGTCGGTCTCCCTTGTATACAGATTTAATTGGGAGATGACCTTTTCGAAAACAGCCTTGCCGTTCCCGTTGAGAAAACTTTTCCTAACATCAATGAGCATGAGGAGGAACGGTCGTCCCGATCGTTCGGAACGCTTTCGCTCCAACCGCAGAAATTCCGCAAACATGCACTCGTCATAAAAATGATGATCCGAATCGATTCCGTCATGCAATTTGACGATGTTGTTATGACGAACATTATCTACGTTCATTGCTTATGCCCGGCCCCGTATGTTGTATGATGAACAAAAGGTTTAAAGATTTAAAGGTAGATGAAATGACGAAAAAATTACGCCTATTGTAACGATAAAAACGGAAATGTCAATATCAATAAACTACGTGCTCAATACTTAGAGCCTCCTGAAAAAGTAAAACACATTGATATAGTAATTAGTTACGTGTATATTACGGGTCAATTGGTGCCCGGAAAATGAACACCGGGGGCCAAAAACCATGCACGTGGATGGACAAATGTATCGACACAATGTGAAACAACTTTCCTTTGAGGATTTCTGCCTGCCCTTCAGTGGCCATCTCCGCGGAGACAACCGCTGGATCACATTAGCCGAGCTGATCC
>DSDU01000150.1 GCA_011056835.1 Deltaproteobacteria bacterium | reverse complement strand
ATGATGGTTCTTGTAAAGGATGACATTCCGAAAACGTGAGAAAATATTCGGGCATTAAGACCATGTCGATGGGTCATTTCCACCCTCCAGTAGATATGCGGAAACTATGCGACATGGCATAAAAAGAAGAGGAGCGGAAGCTATGAAGAGAGTAATCACCCTTTTATTGATCGTCCTTTGTGCAGTCCATCTTACGTCGGGTACGGTCCATTGCAGTGCCGGCCGCGGCGCCTCCGCGATTGCAACACAGGTGGCCGTGGCGGATGACGAGCCGGGGCTGACCCGCACGGTCCTGATGTCGGGGTTACGCAACCCCTGGGATCTGGCGTTCACGCCTGACGGTTCGATGCTCTTCACTGAAAAGTGCCGGGGACTTGCGGTGCGCCGTTCCGACGGGTCCGTCCATCGCTTGTTCGGCACGAGCGGCTCCGCTGTGGTGGCGGACGATCTCTTTTGCCAGGGACAGAGCGGCATGCTCGGCGTGGCAGTCGATCCGAGTTTTGCCGAAAACCGCTTCATCTATGTCTACATGGCCTCAAATCTCAACAATACAAAAACTAATCGCGTGGTACGGCTCTCAGTCGACGCAGGCTATATCACCGTCACAGAGCGCAGGGACATCGTTACCGACATCTCGTATAAAGCCTCTGCCAATATCTGGGGCAGGGCGGGTGCCCACAGCGGGGGGCGGATTCGATTCGGTACTTCCGACGGATTCCTGTACGTCACGACCGGCGACAACCACAATGGGCCATTGCCGCAGGATCTTACCCGCCTGGGCGGGAAAGTGCTGCGGATCGATCGAGACGGCGCCGCCGCTCCAGGGAATAACACACCACCCGGCGGCGACCCGCGCATCTTTACCTATGGGCACCGGAATGTCCAGGGTATCGCCTTTTCTCACGGTTCCGGACAGCCGTTTGCCTGTGAACACGGCCCGGGACACAGTGATGAAATCACACCTCTCGTTGCGGGCGGAAACGGGGGATGGGACCCGAAGCCGGACGCAGGCGTCAGCTGTGCAAGCAACTACTGCGGATACACCTCGAACAAGCGTGACGGCACGCCCACACCGATGACGGATCTCGCCAAGTATCCGGCGGCACTGCGGCCGTCCTGGAATAATAACGGCGTATCAGAGGGCATGAGCCCCTGTGTATTCCTGAGGGGAGTGCACTGGCGGGCATGGGACGGACGCCTGGCGGTAGGCTTCCTGAGAGGTGCCCGTATAGATATTCTCAATATGGACTCTTCGGGTATGTCGATGGGAGTCACCACCCTTGCCGGCATACCGGCTCAGCGCATGCGTGCCCTCGTCCAGGGCCCGGATGGCGCCCTTTACGTCGCCATCGATGCCGGTGAAATCTGGCGTATTGCACCGATTCCGTAACTGTTCCGGAATTCAAGAAAGGCACCGGTTTGACCGATGTCGGAGGTCTCTGCCGCGATAACCGAAAAATCGCGGTGTCTTGACCCTTCGCTTGCCAGATGTTACAGTGCATCACGACTCATGTGCAACGAGGCCGGGAGGTCGCGCCGCCCGGTGTCTCAAGGAAACGATGGTTAAAATCTATATCACCACCGACAGCGTGGTGACCCTGGGTCGGAAAATACCCCTTTGATGAGATGATGAAGAACGAAAAAAAAACAACTGAAGGCAGGATTGTCCGAATCCGCCGCTGGGTGGTGATTGTTCTCCCGGTCATCATGACCGTTGAAGTAGCGCTGGCTGTTTATGAAGGCCTCTGGCTTTCAGCTTTCACGGTCGTCATCATCATGGCAATCGTCCTTTCTCCGATCGTCCTGAGCAAACGTCTCCAGTTGTACATTCCCAGCGAGTTTCAGGTGCTTGCCATTGTCTTCATGTTTGCGGCAATCTTCCTCGGGGAAATCAGGAACTTTTACGAGCGATTCTGGTGGTGGGACATAGCCTTGCACACGAGTTCCGGGCTGCTGCTGGGCATTGTCGGCTTCCTCCTGGTTTACGTGCTCAATGAACACGAGCGGATCGATCTCCATATGCACCCGCGGTTCGTGGCGCTCTTTGCCTTCGTGTTTGCTGTGGCGGTTGGCGCGCTGTGGGAGATTTTTGAGTTCGGCATGGACCGGATTTTTGGAACGAACATGCAGAAACCCATGCTTGGAGATCCGTCGGGATTGACGGACACCATGTGGGATCTGATTGTTGACGCACTCGGGGCCCTGGCCATCAGCACTTTCGGCTGGTGGTACATGAAGCAGGGGAAACGTTCCTTTATCGAGGAGTGGATTCAGAAATTTATCGAGAAGAATCCACGCCTGTTCTCATCGCGAGTCAAAAACGGTTAGACCTTGACGATTCGGGTGGTGATTATCCGATACCGGGAGATACAGGCAAGCTGATGTGGGAAAGTGCAGCTTTACCCGATCTCCATGATCCGGTGACTGACGACACAGGTTTACATGTATTTCCCTTATTTCGTCGAATACGGGCCACGCTCCGGGTGAGGAGCGCCTGCGTCAGAATTATTTTCTCATGTTCATCCGGTTGTCTGACTGCAAATGCGATACGGTTTTCACTCACATCAATCCTTTCCGGATGGTCCATGGATTCGCAGAGCATGCCCCGGCGGTATGATCCGTCGGGGCTTTTTCATATATTGAAGAACGACCACTCCGCAGCATTCCCTCATCCTTCGCCGCTGCGACATACATGGCACGATAGCTAAGGGCAGAGGGCAAATGGCTCGAGGCCCGATGCAAACATATCAATCGAATGCCAGATTGTCTTTAGGGGCCACGCCACAAATGTTGAACTCCCTGCTATGACACCTGCTTTGCCGGCTGATGAGATGCTGAGTTCTTAAAGTCATTTCCCCCATCCCCGGCCCGACTCACGACCCTGCTATTCTCGGGCCGGTTTCCGTTGTAATTGATTCGGCAGATCTGTACGTTCCATGGATTCTGCATTGCAATCAGGAACAGTGTAACATTATGTCGGCCGTCAATGTGTTGTCACAAGTTGCTCCGCCTCGTGTCATCCTCCATGATCCCATGGAAAGAAATAAGTACGGAATAATTAAAAAAATCTAAAGTTATCCGAGATTTCATCCGATTGAAGTGCCGTACGTTACATAAGGTTAAATCGTTGCATTGAGTACAATCATAACAGTTATTGCGGAACGAAAGGTATGAGCGTGTCCAAACTTTTCTATTCAACGTCTGAAGTCGCACGATTGTTTAAAGTGAACAGGGTCACAATCTATCGATGGGCGAAGGACAGGAAGATAAAAGCTTATGAGATCGGGAAGCATATGAAGATTCCCATTTCAGAGGTGAGAAGACTGTTGAATGAGTTCGGCCTGTCACTGACGGACATTCAAGATATGTGTGAGAGTTCGGGGGATGTCGAGCTTATGGAATCAGCTCAGTATTTATCGGAGACGAAGAGCGGGAAGCGGTTGGTTATTGCGATTGATGACAATGAAGAACTGCTGACATTGATTGAAGGCCTGTTCGAAAGGTCGGACCTGAAGGATTTCTGTAATCTTCTTACATTTTCAGATAGTTTGGAGGCAGCACTGCAGATTGGGGGTGAGGGAAGGCCGGACCTGCTGTTGCTGGACGTGAGGATGTCCGGCATGGATGGAGTTGACCTGGCAAAAAAGATACGTTCGATCTACGATGATGTGAAGATAGTCTTCATGTCCGGATATCCACGGGACGAAATTGAGGCAAGGATCAGAGATCTGTGCGTGGTTGACTATCTGGTAAAGCCGTTTGATTTCAATACACTGTATTCATTGATCCGTAGAACATTACATTAAATGGACCATAAAAACCCCAAGAGGAGGGAGAGGAAAATGAAGAAAAGTATCAGTATCGTGTTGTCAATTGTTTTAATTGCATGTTTCACATCGTTTGCCGTTGCCGTCACTCAGGCCGAAAAGGATGAAATTGTTACGGTAGTCAACAAGACAGCGGCAATGCTGGAGAAGGAAGGCAAGGCTGGTCTGGACAAAATTCAGTCAATCCGGTTCGGCGACAATAATTATGTTTATGTGGGCGACATGACCTGCACGATTATTGCGCACGGCTGGCAGCCCCATCTGATCGGTAAGTCCATAATGGGAATCCAGGATGACACGGGATTTAAATTCATGGCCAAACTTATGGAGGGTGTGAAGGGCAGCACCGCAACAAAGAATGGAAAGACATATTATAATGGTGCCACATGGGTGAAATATCGCTGGCCTGCCCCGGACGACAAAACAAAATTCAAGAACAAGATTGTTTACGCAAAGGGCTGTCTTATGGGGGATGAGAATGTTTTCGTGACTGCCGGCATGTATGAATAATACGGCTCTACTATAAACGGGGGAACGTCGAGAGGCGGACCCCCGACTCTCTCGATATGAGGATGCTCGGTCATCAGGGGGATAGGAGGAAGGGAATGAATTTTAAGAATATGACACTCGGTAAGAAGATAGGAAGCGGCTATTTCATTGTTTTGCTTCTCTTTGTCTGTGTTGTGGGTGTCGGTGTGGTTATCGCGAACGTCATTTCCGATAAAATGGATTTGTCAGGCAAGGCCACGCAAATCGTCAAGTACATTCTGCAGGCAAGGGACCAGGAAAAGCAATACAACGTCAATAAAAGCAGTCGATCGGTTGAAGATGTGAAGGCCAATATTTCCGGCGCACAAAATATGCTGACACAGGATTCAGGCGGCGAAGGAGATGCCGCGCTGTCTTCCGAAATGGGCCGGATCAGCGGTTTCCTGATGAAATACAGTGATTATTTCAATGAGGTTGTCGACAACAACCGCTTGAGCGAGGCTGAAAGAGATCGGATGGCGAGCCAGTCAAAGGTTATTCTCACGGAACTGCAGAAAAAGATCCGGGGGTTCGTGGAAGTAAAGCAGAGTATGGCCTTCGTAACGGGCGAGGAATTTAATCCTATTTATACGGAAGTTGCCAACCTTGCCACGCTCCTTGCCATGGAGTTTATGAATCTGCGATTGGGTGACACAGCTTTCATGGGCAACAATGACGATTCGTTCGACAAGACGTTTCAGGAGCAGTTCAAGAACTGCGATAAAATCAGGGGCGAATTATTGACTGCCATCAATGTCATGAAGGACGAAGAGTTGCTTGTCGCCTATAAGACGGTAGAGTCCCAACTCGCCGCATATAACACATCATTCGGCACACTTTTTTCTTTGTGGCAGAAGAATAAAAAGATCAGTGAAGGCATGGGCAAAAGTGGTGAAGAGGCAATGTCAATAGCCAAGGCGATTCAGGAGAAGGCCGAGGCAAAAATGATTCAGGCGAAAGATTTCATGATTACCATTATGACGGCGCTGCTCATTTTCGGCGTCGTGGCCGGTGTTATCCTGGCGATCTTTATTTCCAGGTCTATAGCGAAAGCACTGCATCGGGCCATTGATCATTTAAGCGAAACGGCGGAGCAGGTTGCTTCGGCCTCAAATCAGATTTCGTCGGCATCGCAACAGCTTGCGGGGGGGTCAAGCGAGCAGGCATCATCTCTGGAAGAGATGGCTGCGTCCATGGAGGAAGTTGCATCCATGTCAAAGCAGAATGCCGATCATGCCCAGGAAGCCTTTGCGGTTGGCAAAACAACGGCGGACAGTATGTCCAGGAGCAACAAATCGCTTATGGCAACGAATGAATCCATGAAGCTGATCACCGGCGATGGTGAGAGAACGGCGAAAATCGTGAAGACAATCGATGAAATCGCGTTTCAGATTAACCTTCTGGCTCTCAATGCCGCGGTTGAAGCCGCCCGTGCCGGCGAGGCGGGCGCCGGTTTTGCCGTTGTTGCGGAGGAGGTAAGAAACCTTGCTCTGAGATCGGCTGAAGCGGCGAAAGATACGTCTGATTTGATCGGTTCCACCCTGGAGCACATTCAAGAGGGGGCCGAGACGGTCAAGCTGACCATGGAGGAATTTTATAAAATGGCGGAAGACGGCAAAAAGGTTACGGCATTCCTTCATGAAATCAACGTTGCCAGCAATGAACAGTCCGCCGGCATTGAACAGTTGAATGTGGGTGTTCAGCAGATGGAGAAGGTAACCCAGCAGACAGCTGCCAACGCTGAAGAATCCGCCAGCGCATCTGAAGAAATGAACGCGCAGGCCGAGGGATTGAAAGATGTCGTCAGGGAACTGCAAAGGATGGTGGGAGGGAATAACGGGAAATCAAGCGGAAGACTACTTCCAGGCAACGGCACAAGTGTGCTGAGCCGGGAAGCAGAAGCTCCTTCCCGAAATTTAGCCCGTCTGTTTTTTAAGAGAGGAGCCGACACTGTTGTGTCCGGTCACGGTGAAAAGAAGAAGATGTTGGTTGGTCCGGATGACAAACATGCAGTAAATCAAGAGATATTCTAGCCTGTCTCTGGTTAACGCACCAAGTGACATCCCCAATCAGCCCAGGTATGGAATGTAAGGAGGTACCTATGCAGACCGAGATGGTCCAAACAACCGAGAAGATCGGCCCGGTCAAAAATATGGAGGGGAAATATCTTACCTTCGAACTGGCCGGTGAAGAATACGGTGTCGAGATTCTCAAGGTTAAAGAAATTATCGGCATTATGAATATAACGTCGATACCGCAGACACCGGCGTTTGTCAAAGGAGTCATCAATCTCAGGGGGAAGGTGATTCCGGTCATCGACCTGAGGATGAAGTTCGGCATGAACACACAGGATTACAATGAACGAACCTGCATTATCGTTGTCGATATCAATAATATGGTGACGGGTATCGTAGTTGATTCCGTGTCTGAGGTCCTGAACATCAAGGAAGAAGAGATCGAGGAGACACCATCGTTCGGCGTCAAACTGTACACGGAATATATTCTGGGTATGGCAAAGGTAAAGGGACAGGTCAAAATATTGCTAGATATCGATAAGGTCCTCACTTCAAGTGACGTTTCATTGCTTAATATTATGGGAGAATAAAGAATCGGGAGTGATGCTATGAGGAAGATGAAATTAGGAACCAAACTCATTATGATCGGGACACTGATTGTTGT
>DSDU01000044.1 GCA_011056835.1 Deltaproteobacteria bacterium | reverse complement strand
GTTTTTTAGGGATAATGTCCGTATAAAGATAGACGAATCGGTGTTTTAATATATGAACTGAAGGGGGACGTCGAAGCGGGAGCATGAACATTCATGATGATGACCCGCAAGGAAGGGCGATGAAGAGCAAGACATTGAAGAGTCTGATCAATATCTACCCACCCTACTGGGGAACGGGAATTCGGCTGAGCCATATTGCCGACGATTACAGGGAAGCGACGGTAACGATGAAACTTCGATTCTATAATCGAAATTACGTCAACACCCACTTCGGCGGCAGTCTCTATGCCATGGTCGATCCGTTTTACATGCTTATGCTGATGCATATCCTCGGTCGCGATTATGTGGTCTGGGATCAGGCGGCTACCATCGAATTCGTATCCCCGGCACGAGGCATGGTGAGCGCCCATTTCGTCATCAATGATCGCATCGTGGAGGACATAGAAAAAAATACCGCCGCCGGAGAAAAATATCTGCCCCGATTCGAAATTGACATTATCGATGAACAGGGCACAGTGGTGGCCCGGGCAACAAAAACGCTGTATATCCGGCGGAAAAATCGGAACAATACCGCCGGCTGATAGGGAGGTTGATCACAAGATCCGAGGAATCGGATCGTGGTCTGCCGACGCATTTTCTTTTTCGTATTCGATCTAATAAAGAATGATGATGCTATGACAAGCCTGATTTCCCTGCCCTTACTTCTCATTTGATGACCGGTTGAACCCTGCTCCTTTGGTTGATGACCTGCTCAGGTATTTCACCCCTTAATATCAGGCATTACCCGATAGTATAAGATAGGAAGATACTTTAACAACACAATCGGCAAGGTGTCGTATTCGTTCGGTGTAGAATGTGTTGACTCCCAGGCGGGACGCTCGGATGTCCCGAATCCGCTCAAAGGACAGAGCGACGCTGAAATGACGGTATGGCGGACAATGCCCCTTTTATTCACCGATAAGTGGAAAGATTGACGGTAAAAGGACAATGATGAAAATCAACGCGAACATGAACAGTCGGACGTTATTGTACGGAAAAAGAAATGACGGCGGGGGGGATAAAACGAAGCTCTCACTAAAAGATGAGGAGAAAACCAGGGAGCAGCTCCTCGAAGAAATCGTGGATCTTCGCCGTCAAATGCTGAAATTAAAACATACAAAGATGGATGAGGTCTTCCAGGAGCGACTCTATAAAATCCTGGAAGGGGGACTGAAAGCGGGATTCTACGTCGTGCAGAATGGTAAGTTCGTTTTTGTCAATGATCATGCGGCCCATTATTGGGGTTATCGGAAGGCTGAATTACTGGGCATGAATTCAATGAATCTTGTTTATCCGGAAGACAGGGAATGGGTTCGAGAGAACGCCATAAAGATGTTAAAAGGCGAACGGTCGTCATCCTATGATTTCAGAACGACGAACAAGGACGGCGCCCCCCGGTGGATGACGGAAACGATCGCCCCCATTGAGTACAAGGGTGAACGTGCCGTACTGGGAATTTCCCTGGACATCACGGAACGGATGGCGGCGCGAAATAAGCTGGCCGAACTGGAAGCCCTGGAGGCTTCGTTATTGGAGGCGATTCCCCACGCCGTTGTCGGCCTTAAAGACCGACGGATCATATTTGCCAACGAGGGCGTGGAATCGGTTTTCGGCTGGAAGGCGGACGAATTAATCGGCAAAACGGCAAGCATGTTCTATCGTTCCCAGGAAGAAAGTGAAAAAATTGCCCAGCGTCTGTATTCGACACTCGAGAAGAATAATACATTCAATGCTGAACTTTCCTGCCGGCGGAGAGACGGCCGCAATATTGTCTGCATGGTAAAGGCCTCGCGAATCGGCGACAGCCTCAAAGAAAGAAACATCGTTATCACCTATGAAGACATTACGGAGCGCAAACGTCTGGAAGACACATATAAAACAATGGCCAAGAGTTCCGTGGCGGGTGTGTATATCGTGAAAGACGGCAAATTTGTATTTCTCAACAGTCATGCAGCTATGTATGCAGACTATAGGGAAGAAGAACTCGTGGAGAAAGACGCCTACAGCGTCGTACATCCTGATGATCGGGAGATGGTAAAAAAGAATGCGACGAACATGCTGCAGGGAAAGAATCATACCCCCTATGAATTCAGGGTGGTAACCAAAAACGGGAGAATTCGGTGGATCATGGAAACGGTTACGTTGGTACCCTACGGAAATGAAATGGCAATTCTAGGGAATTCCATGGATATCACCGAACTGAAGGAAACACGGGACAAAATCGCCGAACTGAAGGACCTCGAGACATCATTTCTGGAAGCAATCCCTCATGCCGTGGTCGGTCTGAGAGACCGACGGATCATTTTTGCTAATGACGGCATCGAATCGGTCTTCGGCTGGAAGGCAGAGGAATTGATCGGCAAAAGCGTTCGGGTTCTGTATCGGACGGAAAAGGACACCAGAGAAATCGGTAGATCGCTGTATTCCGCACTAAAGCGGCATCGGACCTTCAGCACGGAGGTGCCCTGTCGCCGAAAGGATGGACATAACATTGACTGTATGGTCAAGGCATCGCGGATCGGTGAAATCCTGAAGGAGCGAAACATTGTCATAACGTACGAGGATATCAGCGAAAGCAAGCAGGCAAAAAACGAACTGGAGAAATCACGGGAACGTCTCCGTAATCTTTCGGTTCACCTGGAATCCGTCAGGGAAAAAGAACGAACTCGGATAGCCCGCGAACTCCATGATGAACTGGGACAGCTCCTGACGGCGCTGCACATGGAGATCGTTCTCTTGAATAAAAAGATACCGTCGGATCATCATCTTCTGGAGAAAACCGATGCCATGGGTGAGCTTGTCGATATGACGATGAAAACGCTGAAGCGGATTTATATGGATCTCAGACCGGGCATGCTCGATCATCTCGGACTGGCGACGGCAATCGGATGGCAGGCCGGTGAATTTGAAAAGCGGACTGCCATCAAATGCAAGGTAACCGTCGATCCCGAAGATTTTGAGATTGATCAGGATCTGTCGACGGCAATTTTTAGAATTTTTCAGGAAACACTCACGAATATCTCCCGTCACTCCGAAGCGACGAAAGCGACCATCGGTCTGAAAATAAAAAACGGCAAGGTTGAGTTGATCGTTAAGGATAATGGTAAGGGGATAACGGAGGAACAACTGTCAAAACCAAACTCGTTCGGATTGATGGGTATCAGTGAGCGGGCGTTCCATTGGGGCGGAAAGGTGAAAATCAGCGGGGGAAAAGGTATCGGCACAACCGTCAAAGTTAATATACCTATCCGGGAAAAAGGAGAATAGCAGTGATGAAGACGAGATTGCTCATTGCGGATGATCATCCTATCGTACGGGAGGGGTTTAAACAGGTACTTTCGGAAACGGCGGATATGGTCGTTGCCGATGAAGCGAGCAACGGCCAGGAAGTGCTTGGGCTTGTTAAGAAGAAAAATTATGATGTTGTTCTCCTTGATATTTCCATGCCCGGAAGAAGCGGCCTGGAAATATTAAAGGAGGTAAAAACGGACTATCCGGGTCTTCCCGTACTGATCGTCAGCATTTACCCGGAAGAACAATACGCCGTGAGAGCTTTCAGAGCAGGTGCATCGGGATATTTGACGAAGGCGAGTGCTCCTACCGAATTGATTGCTGCCATACGAAAAGTATCCAGTGGCGGGAGATATATCAGTTCGTCACTGGCCGAGCGCCTGACCTATTATCTCGATACCGACGCACAAAAAGACCCCCATGAATTGCTTTCCGATCGGGAGTACCAGGTCATGGTCATGATGGCATCGGGGAAAACGGTGAAAGAGATTGCCGACGACCTGTGTCTGAGCGTCAAGACAATCAGTACGTACCGGACCCACATATTTCAGAAAATGAAGGTAAAAAACACGGCTGAAGTCACTCTCTATGCCGTTCAGCATAAGCTCGTCGGATGAAGAAGTATCATCCAAATACGGCAATGCATAACCACAAATATCAGGTTTCGCGTTTCATGTTTCAGGCTTGAGATTCACAGAACAGACCGACTCCTCCCATCCTGCTATCGTTGCTGTTACCATCGGACAAAAACCGATGGCGAGAAGAGCTGAAATCCCGCAAACAAACATATTCTTATCTCAGACAAATCGTTCCTCAATCTTAAGGATTAAGACTCTCGCATCTGAATTTAAATTCAGCCATCCGCCGATTGTCCCGACAGGGGGACTCATATACAGTGCACTTGACGATAAAAATGGTGAAGACACAGGAGGCGTGGAATCATGATGAAAGAAACGAGAACACGAATCAAAAGAACCAAGTCCACCATCTTTGATCCCGGATATGAAACAACAGGCCTTTTGTGGGCTGGACCGGTAAGCACTCCTTATTATTCCAAGAAGATTGTCCAGTTCCACTGATTGATGAACGGTTTGACGTCGGTCTTCTGTTCCATAATGGCGGGGTGATTGCGAAGAGGAGACATCAAATGCCGATGAAAAAAGGGAACGATAAGGAAGCCCGGGAAAAAGAAAAAGAAGTGAAGCGTAAGCAAAGGGAGAAAGACGATGCGTTCTGGTGTGATCCCAGCAACTATCCTTTCTTTTGAAACATGATTTCAGAACTTTTGTTCGGTGTGGTGCGTTGCAGAATCCAGGGTGATAAGCTTAACATTTAAATTTTAAATAACAAGAATGGAGGCAAGGACAATGGAAAGAAAAATAGAGAAACGGGCGGCAATCGTTGATGTGACCGGTGAAAAAAAGACAAGAAAACATAGACCCACGAGAGAACTGCTGGCAAATGGTATGTGTGCAGGTGATGTCTGTATGCTGTGACGGTTAATCGGCGCTTTGGTATGCGGAATCATTCACACCATATACGACGCATCAATTATAAAACAGGACATATACATATGTCTTCTCAACAGAGGGTGGGGAGACGTGCCGGCAGGGAAGGAAATACGCTGATCCTTGCCGGCATGTCTTTGTTAATGCCACTGATAATTCTGTTGACTTTCAGCCGCATTTCGAATCTTTTCCTCAGATGAGGAATCGTTTTTCTTCCCATCTGAAGTGCACTATCCCCAACGAAATTTCGAGAACTGCCAATGCTGCCAGGGCAATCCCTGCCTGCAAATCGGTCAGCCATGCCATGGGAAACTCCTTGATTAAAGTAAGATTTCAAACGGTTCCGTGGTTCAGGGTATGCATTTGTCCGGCGAGATGCAACCGTTTCTTCTTAAATGAGGTGTCTCCGCGTAACTGCCTGACATGGACTGACTGCATGACATCCGGCAGGGGCACTGTTGTAATCGCATCCGTCTCGCTTCGAAAGGCACTGATGGTAATGATTTCTGCATTGCTCCGATTTAAAAAAGTGGTGTTCGACGTTTTCATGTGTTATGCCACTATTGACACACCGATTGGTCCGTTATTGAGCGGTTAGCCGGTTGTGTTCGAAAAAGAGGGAGGAGATTTTATGGCAGAAGATATTCAATGGAAAAAAACGCACTGTGCCCGTATGGACCAGGGGGGCTGTGCCTTGCTGGTCGGTGTCAAGGACAATAAAATAGTTCAGATAAAGGGAGATCCTGAAGGATATTTGAACAAGGGATATACCTGTTTCAAGGGACGGGTATCGGCGGATCGACTTACTCATCCTGATCGACTCAAACATCCCTTGAAGCGCGTGGGAGACCGGGGTGAGGGGAAATGGCAGCGGATTCCCTGGGACGAAGCGCTTGACGAAACGGCGGAAAATCTTAACAAAATAAAAGACACATATGGGGCACGGGCGGTCGGTTTCGGCGTGGGCATGCCGAAAGGCCTGGAACATTTTGTTCAGATCCGTCTCGCCAATATTTTCGGTTCTCCCAATGTCATTGCGTCTCAGGATGTATGTCATGCCCCGCGGGAGGTGACGGGAATTCATACGTGCGGGTTTTATCCCGTTGCCGAGCTTCACAACCCGACCGAACTGATCCTGCTCTGGGCAAGCAATCCCACGTCCACAAATGAAGAAGGGCAGATCGCCAGTCTCTTTTACGAGCAGCTTAAAAAGGGAGCAAAGCTGATCGTCGTCGATCCCCGGAAGATTGATCTTGTCGACCGGGCGGATTGCTGGCTGCAACTTCGTCCGGGAACGGCGCAGGCCCTCGCGCTGGGATTCATTAACGTCATCATTGAAGAATCACTGTACGACAAGGATTTTGTCGAAAAATATACTTACGGATTCGAGGACCTTGCCGAGCATGTGAAATCATATGCCCACGAAAAGGTTGCCGACATCACCTGGGTTCCCGCCGATCTGATCCGCAAGGCGGCACGGATGTACGCGCAGGCAAAACCGGCGGCCCTTCAGTGGGGGAATCCCATTGAGCATGACATCAATACCTTTGATGCGACCCGGTCGCTTGTCTGTCTCATGGCGATCTGCGGAAACCTTGAAATTCCCGGCGGTAACTGTAATACCCACGATCCGAAGATTATGGGCCTGGGAACGTTTGTCAGGGCAGATCTCATCCCTGATAAACGCAAGGAAATGATCAGTTCCTATCACGGCATTATCCCGCGGCTGATGACCATTGCCCCGGCATATTTCAGGAAGGCCGTCCTTGAAGGCGTTCCCTATCCCGTCAGGGGGTATTACGGCATGTGCACCAACCCGCTGGTAGCCTGGGCGGACAGCACAGTTACCTACGAAGCCTTCAAGAGTCTTGATTTTGTGGCCATGGCGGAAATTTTCATGACGCCCACGGCGGCAATGGCTGATATCGTTTTTCCCGTTGCCCACCAGTATGAAATGAACGATATCGGCCACTACGGCATCGGGCATGGAATGATCGTTGCCCGGCCGAAGATCGTCGAACCGCCGGAAGAGTGCTGGCCCGACATGAAGATTATCAATGAACTGGGCAAACGGGTATCGCCACCTGATTTATGGCATGATGATTTCGAGGAATTTCTCGAAGATGTTGTACATCCCGCGGGCCTTACCTACCAGCAATTTGTGGAAAAGGGCTACCTGAAAGGACCCGACCGGTTTAAACTGCATGAGGAAAAAGGCTTCCGT
>DSDU01000118.1 GCA_011056835.1 Deltaproteobacteria bacterium | reverse complement strand
TATTATGGGAATAATCCCCCATTACAATTTATAAAGTATCTTTTCGTTTCATCAATTCTTTTATCGAATATTATCGCGACAAAGATTATCCAGGTCAGCGGCCTCATTCTTCCCGCCGCCGTTATTCTCTACCCCCTGACATTTCTCTTTACCGATGTTATTTCCGAAGTTGAAGGTAAGGAGGAGGCCCGTCGTCTCGTTATGATGGGCTTCTATATGTCTGTTATCATGGTGCTGATTCTCTCCATCGGCAGAGTACTGCCGCCGGCGCCATTCTGGAAATACCAGGAAGCATATGATGTTATTCTTGGAACTGCGCCGCGGATTGCCGCAGCATCAATGATAGCCTATCTCATCTCACAAAACCATGATGTATGGGCATTTCACTGGTGGAAAGAAAGAACGTCTGGAAAACATTTATGGATTCGGAATAATCTCTCAACAATGGCCTCTCAGTTGATCGATTCCATCCTCTTCATCACAATAGCCTTCGGCGGGTTGTTCCCTGTGAAAACCATTGCATTCATGGTCATGAGCCAATATCTTGTAAAAGTTGGAATCGCCCTTATTGATACGCCGTTTTGTTATTTTTTAGTGAGGATCTATGGAAACGATAGAGAACAATTACAGAGAGCGTGATTACGAAGTTCGAATACGATTCCCCGAATTCACCTGCCTTTGCCCCAAGACGGCACAACCCGACTTTGCGGAAATTATTATCCGATATATACCGGGGATGCATCTTGTGGAGCTGAAATCACTTAAGATCTACTTAAATGCATACAGAAATGAAGGGATCTTCCATGAAGAGGCCGTAAATCGAATCCTCCGCGACTTTGTCGAAACAGTAAAGCCGAAACGGGTTGAAATCACGGGGAACTTCAATGTACGGGGGGGAATATACACAACCGTAACGGCGTCATATCCCCCCTGATTCTATCGTGTCTTTTTCTAGGCAGCACTTTCCCTGACAATACGCGGCGTCACAAAAATCAGCAGTTCTCTTTTTTCCTTGCTTACAGTCTTATACTTGAACAGCCACCCCAGAATCGGTATTTGCGAGAGAAGGGGGACACCTGCCATTGACTCGCTGAATTCCATCTTGTAAATGCCGCCGATTACGATGGTGCTGCCGTCATCGACGACGACCTTGGAGTTGACATTGCTTGCAACGAGCGGCGGATTTTCATTGGTAACATTCGTTTTGTTCCAGTCGGCATATTTGTTGGAAGCTTCTACTTTCAATGAAATCTTACCTTCGGGCGTTATGGTGGGGGTAACAATCAGTTCGAGTTTTGCATCTTTCATCTCCACACTGCGATTACCCTCCTTGTCAGTCGTCACATAGGGGATTTCTTCACCCTGTCCTATCTTCGCCTCCACGCCGTCAAGTGTCGTTACCTTCGGAGACGATATGATCTTTCCTTCCCCTTTGTTCTCAAGCGCCTGCAAGCTCGCATCCAGAATAAAGTTTCCCGCCCCCATTATCATCCCGATCGCCGGCGTTGACACAATCGAACTTGAGGGGAAATTAACCGCCGCGCTGCTGCTGGTCAAGCCGACACCACCTGGAATACTGGTTACAGTCCTTCCCGCACCTGAGCCGGAATTGCCAACCATCATTCCGAAATCCTTATTATTCCAACTTCCTTGAAAGCCGCCGCCCCATACGACTCCAAGTTGTCGGGCGAATGTAGTATTAACTTCGACGATTTTTGCTTCTATCGAAATTTGCCGCAACCGCCCCAGTTCGGTATTCAATTCCAACTCTCTTGACTTTCGTATTGTCTCCGCCTTGATCTGCGCTTCCTCGGCCGCCTGACGGGAGGCTTCATCCTGCTGCTTCTTTTCAAGTGTCAAGATACTGATGATACTTCCCATTTCCTTTTTTGCCAATCCATTGATATCCAGTATCGTATCAAGTGCCTGATCCCAAGGAACATCTTTCATGTAAAGGGTAACGGTGCCTTTTACATCCGGACCGGCTACGATATTAATTCCGCTTACTTCCGTCAGTAATCGTAACACACTTCCAATATTTGCTTCCTGAAGATCAAGGGTAATTGTCTTACCTCGATATCTCGGCTTTTCCGCAGAGACGATCGTGTCATCGGCAGGAGTAATCGCTTTCATCTCTGATACCTTCTCTCTGCTCACCATTTCAAATGTCTTCATCGCGGTAACCGCTTTCGCCTTGTTTTCCTTTACCGCCGGAACTGAAGACGTTACATGAACAGGCAGTGAGGAGACATCGAAATCAATGATATAACCCCTGAGATCCTCCCTGATTCGATAGGGAACCATGCTACCGAGATAAACACGGAGAAATGCCCATTTCTCTCCATTTATCATTCTCAATTCCGGAAGCACATAGCGAATATTCTCCAGCAGACCCTCACCCTGTTTCGCGCGAAGGTTTACGGGTACGTCCGCACCTTTAAGCTTTACGACAATGGACTTGTCAGACTCTCGATTCACATCAAAGCCGGCTGCCTGTGTAACAAAGAAGGTAACACGTTCCTTGTCACCGATCTTCTCAAACGCCAGCCCTTCAAGAGAACCACCGTTGAGACCTCCCGGTTCCGCTGCTACGGGTTTTGCCGATTCCGCGAGCGGTGTATCCGTCGCCGCCTGATTCCCCACAGCACATCCCCCAATAATTAAGAAACCGATAATCAACGGAATAAGTGCGACAAGTCTCTTTCTATTCATAATTCTTCCTCTGACTTTTCTTTTAGTTTCATAACACTATGTTTTACTTTGTGTTTACCGGCAAAGTCTTCGATTTCCTCAATGATGATTATCTGATTATCCATGATCTGTGATACCCGCCCCCGGTTTAAACCGATGGGGGTTCCAGAAACAACAGGATAAAACTTCCCTTCCGCATCTTCCACCATTGCAATATTTTTCCCATCAGCCGCCGCAGCAATTCCGACAAGCTTCAGATCATTGATATCATACTTTTCCAAGGGGGTCAGGGGAGTCGTTCTCTTCTGCTCTTTTCCAACGCTTTTTTCACGCTTCGCTTCGATAAACGGTTTGAACGGATCAACTTTTCCGGCAGGATCGTAAACGAATACAGCGTTCCTTTCCTCTCTTGGCATGTCTTCGCCATAAACGGGCAGTGCGACGATCAAGGCGCAAAGGATGATCATAAATCCAACATAAAATCGAGCAACTTTCTTGAGATTACTTATTCGCTGTTTTTCTTTTTTCATCTTTCGGTTCCAGGAACATATATGTTTTAATATCGCAGTTTGCCGTTAGAATTACTTTCTCACCCCGCAACCCTTCATCACCCTTCCCTCGATTAATTTTAATGTTCTCGATATTGACGATGCGGGGAAGCTTGGCCACTTTCTCAAAAAACCGGGCTAAGTCATGATAGCCGCCCATGACGGTAATTTTAACTGGAATCTCTGCATAAAAATCCTTCGATACAGGGGCCATCGGTTCAAAGAGCACAAAATCGAGACCCAGCTTTATGCCTGCCTGTGATACCGACGAGAGGAGTCCCGGAATTTCCTTTTGTTCCGGCAGTCTTGCCATCGCGAGTTGAAGATTTTTTTGCAGTTCAGCCAATTCCTGCCTATGTTTATCAATCTGCTGAGCGACACGCTCCTTTATTGCTATCTGTTGCTGAAGATTATCCAGCTCACTTCTGAGCACCGCCCGTTTGGCAAGCGCCGCCTGGAAAAACAATGAATAATACAACGCTCCGATGATAATAAAAATCGCAATCAGGATAAGAGCCTTATATTTAGGTGAAAGATTCTTTATATCATCAACGGTAAGTGCCATGCCATTATGTCCCCTTTAATCCACATGACAATACAAAGCTTGTCAGTTTTACATCAGAGACGACCACCTGCTTGGCCGAAAGCAAATCCACAGACTTGATCGTGTCGGATGCTTCTAATATCTTCATGAATTGCGCGATGGCGGGATTGTTTGACGCAACTCCTTCCACTCGGAGATTTGCGCCGGTCTCTGCAAGAGATGTAAGCCATATCTTTCCCTCAGGAACTTTGCTGGCGAAAGTATCCATGAGGTGTACCGGATCCATTCTGTTTTCCTCAAGATCGGTTATAACTTTCAACTTTTTTTGAACGATCTCTTTATCTTTCTTAAATTTATCAATATCGCCGGTTATCTTCGTCAGCTGTTTGAGGCGGAGTTTTGCATCCTCCACACTATCTTCCAGCGAGCCGATACTGGTAATCATGTAGAGATGCACCGACAAGATTATAAGAAGCAGTGATGCGAATGAAACCGAGGCAATCAATATCTGTCGCTTAATATTCGCCTTTTTTTTCTCTTCCCAATACGGAAGCAGATTGATGCGTATCATTTGTCGTCCATCCTTCTCAATGCCAAGCCGACGCCAAGGGTTGCTATGGGAGCGATGCTCGTCAGGTACTGTTCTGGAAAGGTCTTTTTATCATGAGATATGTTTTTAAACGGATTAAATATTTCCACTCCCGAATTAAGCCTGTTCGCCAAGGCATCAACAATGCCCGGCAGTTTTGCACATCCTCCACTGATAAGAACCTGTTTAAGATAGGGATCCATGAATGTGGAACTGAAGAAATCAATCGATCTTTCGATTTCAGAGAAAATAGGTTCTGCATAATTGATTAAATCGAGCTTGGAGATATCACTGCCATTGCCACCCTCATGTTTAATTTTTTCAGCTTCTTCAAAGGATATATTCAGCTTCTGCTGTATCGCTTCCGTGATGGTGTTACCTCCCAGAAGAAAATTCCTCGTAAAAACAGACTGTCCCCCTTTGAGGATATTGATATTTGTAATGCTGGCCCCGATGTTCAACAGGGCGACAATATCTTCTCCCCCAAAATCATAGTTTTGCTCGTATGCCGTTTCAAGAGCGAATGAATCTACATCCACGATGACGACTTTTCGCCCCGCTCGCTCGATTGCAGCAATCCAATCTTCGATAACATCCTTTTTGGCCGCGACAATCACCACATCCATCTGGTTGGGATTGAGGTCATTTTCTCCGATGACATGAAAATCAAAATTGATTTCCCGTACATCATCAAACGGCATATAGTTTTCCGCTTCGTCAGTCAAAAGCTCCCGTAATTCTTCTTCTTTCATATGGGCAAAATTTGCTTTTTTTATGATGACGGCGTGACCGGACAGGGCGGTAATGACATTTTTCACACTGCACCGGGAATTTTTGAAAATACCTTTGATATGTTCAGTAATTGCTTTACTATCTTTGATGATTCCGTTTTCAATGGCACCCGGTTGAACAGGTATCTCTTCATAGGTCCGGAGTACGGCCCCCTGAGAGGTATCATCAATTTCGATGAGTTTAATAAGACTCGAACCGATATCAAGTCCGACAACCCGTTTACTGCCAAGCATCAGTTCTTTTATTGATACCATGAAATCTCCCGCCTCATAATGATCGGGGGGAACGACCGATCATTCTATGAATCGATAAACGATATCTCCTTTTTTAACCATACCGAGGTCATTTCTGGCTATACCTTCGATGTATCGTGGATCATTTTGCAGCTGCACAATTTTTTTTCTCAGGAACGCATTCTCCTGATGAATAATACTATTTTCTTTCTTCAAGGCCTGCATTTTCCCCCTCAGTGAAAAATAGTCCGTCAGACCTTTTTCACCAAACACAATAAGCCCCCCCATGAATAAGATAATCCCCAGTAGTATGCTTTTCCCCACGTTCATGGAATCTTCTAAAGTTTCCCCAATGGAATTCTTTGTTCCGCCCCCTGTCCATACCCTTGTACATTAAAACTGGCTACTTGTAAAGATATGAAAACGGGGCGGGTTATACCTTCAGCGAGGCATTTCCACTGACGGAAGATGAGATTGCGGCTGCCCGAGGAGAAATTCTCCTTTCCCAATCCATTCCTTCAGAATACCGGCGATCTCCCGCGCCCGATAATAGCTCGAAACCGGCGCCGCGGGTATTTTCTTCCCCTCAAGTGTTATGGAACCACTTCTCAATTCACGGTAACTCACGGTACCGAGACTTTTGTCGATTCCACTGGGGATATCCATCCCATAATCATACACCTGCGCATAAATATCATCATTCTTGACAGCGGTATATCGCGCCATGTCTTCGTCCAAGATCGGTATGGGAATCCCGATTCCAACATACAGAGACACACCATATCCAAGGATGCTTGCCCCCGTAATCCATCGCGGATTCATTTCCTTGAGGTTGCCGATTGTTGCGATCGTTCCGGCGCCTTCCATGGGAACGCCGTTCTCACCACGGACAGCATGAGGGTTATGCTGCGTTCCCCACCAAGCAATGAATCCCTGGGCCCCGCCCAAAAATATTTTTGTTCCGATGCCGATAGTCCTGTAGTATGGATCATTGAAAAGGGGACTCAAGTGCCCTGATGTCGAGTATGTTGCATTCGCCATTCGGGGTCGCAACACTCCCATATAGGTGTATATGGTTCTATCAGTCATATTGACGGCACAGTTATAATTTTGATAGGCGTTTCTGGGATTGAAAAGGATTGCATCTCTAAAATCACGTATCGTCATATTTTTTTCATGTTTGCGGGCGGGATAGCAGTCCGTACCATATCCCTCGAGCCTCAACCTGATGACATTCCCCGCCACGAGATCTTCAATGACATGACCGCCCCCGTAGTTAAATTCTCCTGGATGCACACTGTTTAATGGATCCCCCTCAACCACTTCGGTCGCTCCTATGTAACAGTCGACGGCAGCGATTCCTCCATACGCGGGTACATCATTGAGCCATATTCTTGAAGCCTTGATTCGTGGTGATGTATGTCCGAAATTGAGAAAGGCGCCTGATGAACACATGGGCGCAAACGTTCCCGTTGTAACGACATCGATTTTTTTTGTAGCTTCCTGTATGCCATCTTTGTCAACAATATCGATCATTTCCTCAGCCGTTACCACAACGGCTTTTCCTTTTCTGATCCTTTCATTAATTTCTTCATACGTTTTCTTTGTCTTGGCTTTTTTCATCAATCGAAGATCTCCATGAGAACATAAAAAAAATAAATAGGGCTTGCTGAAAAAGTCATAATCCACACATTCATCATCAGGCAAGGCATGATACCGTTTATATTACACACCAAGCGCCATACTCCTGATTAGGCATAAATGCTGCCTGATGATGAGATAC
>DSDU01000230.1 GCA_011056835.1 Deltaproteobacteria bacterium | reverse complement strand
GAATATCGACATATGAAGATGCCAATTTCGCCTGGCAACCCTGCTACCCTATTCCGATTGACTCAGAACGTAGGCCAGTGGCTTTGCGTCCCACCCTTTCGGTGTGGTTTGCCCTTTTCAGGTGATTCTTCAGGACGCGAAACCTTCTGCGGCATTCTGCTTCCCGGAAGGCAAACACCATGCCATACTATTAACTTATTGATATTGATTGTATTAAATGCGACTGCGCTTCCCGTCATGTCCCCTTTTCCATACATTTCCCATGCTACATTCAATGTAAAACAGTCTTCCATTACGAACGTGGAACGGTAATATCATCATGTTCTTATCCATGTACGAAAAGTCATACATTCATAAGAACGGCGAAGTTTACGGTTAACCTTTTCCCATTACCTTTTGTAAGGGAATAAGCTCTTCTCAGAAGCAGAATCATTATTTCTAACGGACAACGCAGGGCGATGACAGGGAACCGGGGAAACCTGTTATGAAAGTATCAGGAAAGGTGACGCGTATCTGACATAAATCAACGATCGAGATTTACTGCAACTATGGAAAAGCAATGAAGGTTTCCGGATTTGAGGAACTCTATCATTGATTCGGAGATGAATACGGAAATCTTTTCCATCATGTCGCCCCCTCTTTTCTTCTTGACCATTTCATGGAAGGAAGTGCGATTTCAAGGCGTTTAATGAGGAACCATCCGGGGTAAAGATGCGAGGTTTCATCAAACCATCCGATCACAGAGACGAGGCGGCCGACTCTCTTTTTTTCAATTTTTTCTTGCATATTCATAAAATAGATTTTAACGGACATGAATGAACTGCTGGCCACGCTGTTTCTCGCCGTGTAGTTCATTCTGTATCGCATTCGCTCACAACGGCAATACAAGTTGCGTGAAGAGGGGGAACAAGCATGCCATTTGATACGTTACTCGATAATCTCAACAAAAGAAAACAAGATGCCCTCAAGCAGGGAGGAGCGGAGAAGGTAAAGATTCAGCATAGCAAGGGCAGGCTAACGGCGCGGGAGCGTATTGATCGCCTCCTGGATCATGACTCTTTCTTTGAGTTCGGCATGCTGGCGTGTTCTGATATGCCGGGAATGCAGGCCAAGACACCTTCGGACAGTTTGATTACCGGGTACGGGAACATCCTGGGTCGTCCCATCGGCATTATTGCCAGTGATTTTACCGTGCTGGCGTCAAGCAATTCCCGCATCTATTCAAAAAAGGCAAAAAAGATCCGGGAACAGGTTGTTGAAATGGGCATCCCTCTAGTCTGGCTGGGCGAGTCGGGGGGTGGGCGTCTTCCCGACATCCAGGGGGCTGTCGGCATTGCGTCGCTGAGCGGCGAGGGCGGCAGCAGGAATTCGATTTTCCCACAGTACAGCAATATACGAACGACCCCATGGGTCATGGCGGTCATGGGTCAATGTAACGGCGTTCCCATGTGGCAGGCATGCCTTTCCGATTTCGTCGTGCAGGTGAAGGGCAGCACGCTGTCCGTTTCCGGTGTTCGGGCCCTGCAGAAGGCTATTGCGGCGACATACACCGACGAAGATATGGGGGGCTGGAAGGTCCATGCCGAGATTTCCGGCATGGCCGATCAGATTGCGGAAGACGAAGATGATTGTTTCAGAATCATAAAAGAATTTCTCAATTACATGCCTTCAAATAACCGCGAACCGCCGCCGCTTCGAGACGTTCCCGAAGAATCGGGAAAGAATATGGACTCTATACTTACTATCCTGCCGAAAAAGCGAACGCGCTCCTACGACATGTACCGGATCATCAGGGCCATCGTTGACGGAGGGACAATTTTTGACCTGAAACCCTTTTTCGGAAAAACTATCATCACCTGTCTTGCCCGGATCGATGGGAGCGTTGTCGGATTCATCGCCAACCAGCCGATAATAAACGGCGGGGCCATGGGCATTGACGCCCTCGAAAAAATGACAAGTTTCATGTGTCTCTGCGACTCGTTCAATATCCCTCTCATATTCCTGCACGACACACCGGGATTCGTAACGGGCAGGGATGCGGAACTCAAAAAAGTCGGCGCCAAGGTCACCGTTGCATTGGAAGCCCTGGCCCAGGTCACCGTGCCGAAGATATCGATTATTATCCGCAAGACCTACGGGCAGGCAATGTTCAACATGTGCGGTCCCACGGCAGGACCCGACTTTATTGTTGCATGGCCGACGGCGGAAATCGGTTTTCTCGAACCGGAGATTGCCGCCGATGTTGCATACGGCGCTCTGTCCGAGGAAAAGAGAAAGGAGCTCATAGAAAAAATGGTCAGCGACGGTGATCCCTACCACTTGGCTGAGGAATATTACATACAGGACATCATTGATCCGAGCGAAACACGGAACTATCTGACACGCGTGATCAACCTGATTAGAAATTCAGGAACAAAGGGAATGGGAAGGCACCTGCTTGCGAACTGGCCGACGAAATTTTAGCCGGTCGGACTCATACGAAGCCACTACGCTGTTTGCACTGCAAAAGGCTTACATAGAAGCACCTCGCAACACAAGGTGCAGGGGGGTTCTCGCCTTTCAATGAAAGGCAATAACATTCGTGCCGGGTGACTTTCCTTCAACAGCCTTAATCGTAACTCATTCGAACCTCTTCATCCGCCATGGTCGGTTCGATCAATGGTTTCCATACGGAATCCTCCCACGTTCCAAGATGCGTGTGCATCTCGAGATACTTTTTCGGTATAGGATGCGTCCCGACCACCACCTTTACCCCATGGCGTTTTTCAAGAAGAGCTTTGAACGTTGCTATGTATGGACAGGGAGGATAGCCAACGACCAGACCGGTGGCTAAATGAATAACATCTACCTCATTTTTCACCATTTCGTCGCCCGCATATTCTATGTTGCCGCCGGGACACCCATCGCACGTTGTAAAACCAATCAATTCGACGTCGGTATCCGCGTAAATGCTGAACGCTCCTTCTCTGTTCCTCATCGCTCGGAGACATTTCCCCCCTGCACAACGGCGATAGCGATCACAAATGATGATCCCGATCTTTGTTGCGGTGCTCATTTCTACCCCCTGACTTTTCCAAAATATTCCGTACGTCTTCACGGCCGCCTGCAAACCGGTAAAGCATACGCGCACGTATGTAACACGAGCGGGCTGAAAAATCCAGCTTCGTATCTTCATCAGCCGACGACACATCCATGCCATCCATGATGATCTGGGCAACCCGGCCGGATATGAAGGCGCCGCCCACGACTTCAATAACATTTTGTCCGGCATTGTAAGCTACCCTGACCTGATTTTAATGCAACTGCCTGATAATGGCGAATTGCGCCATCCCATCGAAACCATCCGGGAATCTGGAATGAAGGCCAGCGCAAATGTTCAGGATTTACTGACGCTTGCCCGCAGGGGAATTCCGACAGGGGAAATTGTCAACCTTAATAAGCTGATTGTCGAGTATTTATCCAGTCCGGAATTTATTAAGATGAAATCATTTCATCACCAGGTTTCAGTGCACTCGGAACTGGACGACAGCCTGATGAATATTTCAGGATCCCCGGTGCACTTGTCAAAAACAATTATGAACCTGGTGTCCAATGCTGCAGAGTCGATGCCCGACGGAGGTACGATCAGGATCACAACATACAACCGCTACCTTTATTACAAGCTCACGGCATACGATCACATGCAGGAAGGAAACTACCCTGTGTTTTCCGTCTCCGACGAATGAATGGGAATTTCGTCTGAAGATCAGGCACGCATGTTTGAACCTTTCTTCACAAAGAAAAAAAATGGGCCGCAACGGAACAGGGCTGGGTCTGGCTGTGTTCTGGGGAACCGTTAAAGATCACCAAGGCTATATCGATGTGCAAAGCGAGGAAGGGCACGGCACCATATTCATGCTTTACTTCCCCGTTACCGGAAATGCCGATTTCGTGAAGCCTGCAACAATGATTGCCCACGACATCAGGGGCAGGGAAGAAAAGATACTGGTAGTCGATGATGCCAGGCAGCAGCGCGAAATCTCTTCAACCATCCTCCGGCAGTTGAATTATGACGTCGCAACCGTCGCGTCCGGAGAAGAAGCGGTCCGGTATCTCAAGGAGAACAGGGCGGATCTTATTATTCCGGACATGCTCATGGACCCGGGAATCGATGGGCTGGAAACCTACGAACGGATTCTGACGCACACCCCCGGACGGAAAGCAATCATCACCAGCGGCTACGCTGAAATGGAGAGGGTCAAAAAAACGCTGACCCCGGGCGCGGGCAGCTATCTGAAAAAACCCTACACACTGGAAAACCTCGGTCAGGCGGTCAAAGAAGAATTACGGAAATCATCTCCACCATGACGATAAAACAGCAAAGCTCAAAGAAGGCACCCGTCCATAATTGCCACTTAAGAGCTGCTGTGGCTTTTTCAGTCCGTGGGATTGACTACACATTTTTCTCAGAACATACGAGGACGTTGCCCAGACAAAATTTTATTCGACCGGTCGTCATACGCCCTTGAGGGGGGAACCCTCTAACACCATTCAAATCACTTTGAAAAAATTCGGCATACAATCCATTTTTTAACGCACCGTCAGCGTTTGATCACAAGGACGGGCCTCTTCGCTTTCCGTATAACCTTTTCGGACACCGAGCCGAGAAGCATTTCCTGGACATTGCTCACTCCGTGAGATCCGATCACCGTAACGGAAACATTCTCCTCCTGCTCGACCCGCAGGATCTCCCTGAAAGGAGTGCCTCGCTCCAGCCTTGTCCGAACGGTGAATCCCCGTTCTCTCAGGTTGTCCTCAATTCTCTTCAGGTTATTTGCAACATTATCCTCCATGCTTCTCTCAATAAGGAGAAATACATCAGGGGCATACCGATGTGAATATTCCATTATTTTCAGATCAATGACATGGAGAACGATGACTTCCTTCTGCTCAGGATTTTCCAGTTTTTTGATGAAATCCAGAGCATCTTTTGAAACATCGGAAAAATCGGTGGGGTATAGAATCCTTTCAAACATTGTTCCCTCCTGACCCGGACAATCAAAATGCGTTATTTGTATATAAGAAACAGGTATTGGGAAAAGACAAACAGGGTGCCGTTCCTTCGACGTCAATTGATGAGATGATAAGCTTTTAAGAGCATTGTCTCATCACACCCTGATCCTTTCTCCCTTACACACTGCCTTCCCACCGTGCCGTACAGCTTCAGCCCTCGGCCCTGCATCTCATTTTCGGCTTTCGACCATGGTCTTTGCGACGCCGCTGCATCAGGCAATGACGTTCCATGCGAAGTATCCGAGTTGATCACTCTCAATGACGATTCGATCGCCGGCACGCAACGGTCCCACACCGGAAGGGGTTCCCGTATAAATCATGTCACCGGGCCTGAGCAACCAAACGGCGCTCAATTCCACGATCAGCTTGTCAATGCTGAAGATCATATCCCCGGTGATACCCCTTTGACGGACTGAACCATTCACCATACAGCAAAATTGAATCCCGGTTAAGTCAAGCGATCCGTTATACGGAAGGAATTCACCAATCGGTGCACTCTGATCGAATGCCTTTGCCATCTCCCACGGAAGACCCTTCTGTTTAAGGCCTGTCTGGACGTCTCGCAGTGTAAGATCAAGACCCAGGGTGACTCCGTCGATCATTGAGAATGCTTCTTCACATGACATCGCCTTTCCCGCCTTTCCGATCCGAATAACCACTTCAACTTCATGCTGAAGATCCTGCCCGTGACCGGGGAAACGAATCGCCCTGCCGGGAGGAACCAGGCAGGATGCCGGTTTGATGAAGACGACCGGTTTTTCGGGAATCGCACTCTTCAGCTCACTGACATGCCCGACATAATTACGTCCGATACAGAAGACCCGCGGAGAAAAAGCCGATTGATTCTCGTGCTGATTCATTTTCATACTCCAACCTGCATATGTGCTTTAACAGTCATTGCATGAGCAGCATGTGCCTGTTTCATGAAATGACAGGCACCATCATTTGCCGACACGACCTTATACTAATATTTCAGCACCATATGCAAGTCGTAAAAAACGGAAAAACCATTCGAGTTGTTGACCACATTCATTTTCACCGGCTTTACCTCGCTTTTTTAATACATCTACCGCTTGCTCCAAGTAATACCAAAACCGATCATTCGGGTTCAGGCGGCTGAAATTGACGATCTTTACCTTCGCTGAGATTGATGAGTACCATCAATCGGCCATGGAAGGCAACACCGCAGATGTGCGTTTCCAACAGCCCCTATTTCCTTGACACCTGCCGCCCTTTCTCTTATATAATTCCTGTCCAAATAAAGATTATAAGTGCATCCATGAAGATAAACAATCCCGGCGCACATATTGATCAGATGGTGCGGCAAACCCGCGTTCATCATGTTCAATTAAGCATGATGGCCGACCAGAAGGCAAGCATGCTGCTCACGGTCTGTGCCATCATTATTCCCCTTACGGCTCATTTTCTGAATAACCCGCTGTATAGTCCGGTTGCTCTCGTTCTCATATGTTTCTGTGTTCTAACCATGTTTCTGGCAATCTACACAGCAATGCCGAGTCTTCGAAGACAGGGCAAACCCGACGTCGCCAGTCCCTCCTTTAACCTGCTCTTTTTTGGAGACTTCTACCGGCTGAAACTGGAAGACTATGAAAAGTTAATGGAAGACCTGTCAAACGATCACTCAAAAGTCTATGAGGCACAGATCAGGGAAATTTACCATCTCGGTCAGTATCTCATTAACCACAAGTACCGTTTCCTCAGACTTGCCTATCTTTCGTTTCTCTGCGGCATCCTCAGCTCCAGCACAGTCGGCATCATCATCTATTTTTTACATTGATGCCGTTGCGGTTAAAATTGATTTCACTCCTGGTTTTTATTGGCACACCGAAAGGTTTTCCTGCTATAGTACTCTCAACTAGAAGTGCTGACAGTTGATCAGTCTGTAATCGAGGTTCATCCTCTTTTAACTGCACAAGTGAATTCAAGGATTCAGGGTCCGCCCCGGCACGGCTGAAACGGGTATCGGCGGTGCATGTTGATAAAACCGCGGTAACTATTCAGCACAATGTTCTTTTACATCTATAAATGCAGGGTACTTTCCCTGAAAGAGCAGACATAGGGCATCGGACGCAGTAACGCCATGTTTTCTGCATGTGGACAGGTAGCTTCGG
>DSDU01000211.1 GCA_011056835.1 Deltaproteobacteria bacterium | reverse complement strand
TTGGGAACTACACCGAAGACTGTAGACATTAAAGACGAAACCAATGAGGATATGTAACGTAACCGCTGGTCAGGGGACATTTTATTCCGTTAAAAAAAGGACAAAGTTATCCGTTGTTGACAAGGACGGGAACTTTGCTGTGCGAGAAGCCGCAGACATAGAAGGTCGTGCTGGAATGATCGGTGCTGCTGGGCAGGGAGCCGGGTGGAACCCGGCAAGTGGCCGCAGCAGTATGTCAAAGCCCCCGTTGGCAGAAGGCAGAACTGTTCCCTAACCACAGCAGTGGATGGAGCGTGTGGTCGAACGCTGGAACATGCAATCGGCCTATCGTCGTGTGAAGCAGAATAATGGAGCCCCAGGGGTTGACGGCATGAGAGTCGATCAACTGGGGGATTTTCTGCGCACGGCCTGGCCGAAGATCAAAGAGCGGTTGGTGGAAGGCAACTGCGAGCCGAAGCCGGTCAGACGAGTGCAGATCCCCAAGGCGAACGTGGGCCTTCGCCCGTTAGGCATTCCCACGGTAGTGGACAGACTGATTCAGCAGGCGCTGCATCAGGTGCTCAGTCCAATCTTCGAACCGGAGTTTTCCGAGTACAGCTACGGATTCCGTCCGGGGCGTAATGCTCATCAGGCAGTGCTGCAAGCGCGGCACTACCAGCAGCAGGGCAAGCGTTGGGTGGTGGACATGGACCTGGCGAAGTTCTTCGACGAAGTCAACCACGACAAGCTAATTTCACATATCGGCCGCAAGGTGCAAGATTGGCGGGTGACGAAGTTGATCCGTCGGTATCTGCGAGCCGGAGTGCTGCTTGGTGGTGTGGTGTCGGTGCAACAAAAGGGCACGCCGCAAGGCGGCCCGCTGTCGCCGTTGCTATCGAACATCGTGCCGGACGAGCTTGACCGAGAGTTGGAGCGGCGCGGACACTGCTTCTGCCGATAAGCCGATGACTGTAATATTTACGTGGGCAGCCGCCGCAGCGGCCAGCGCGTAATGGTGTCAGTGACGCGGTTTGTCGAGCAGCGGCTGAAACTAAGAGTCAACCGGGATAAGAGCGCGGTGGGCTGGCCATGACAGCGCAAATTTCTCGGTTACTCCTTCATCTGGCACCACAAGACTCGCATCCGCGTGGCCAAGGTCTCGACTGAACGCTTCAAAAGAAATCTGAAGGTGCTGTTTCGCCAGGGGAGTGAGCTTAACCTGACCAAGTTTGTCCAAAACGACCTCAACACGGTCATTCGGGGATAGACTCATTACTTTCGACTGGCAGAGTTTCGGGGATTTGCGGATCAACTGGATCAGTGACTGCACCGCCACCTGCGGTGCATCCTGTGGCGGCAGTGGAAGCGGCCCTGGAGGAGCTTTAAGATGTTGATGAAGCTGGGCCTGCCGGAGGAAAGCGCAGCCCGCTCGGCATTCAATCAACGAGGTCCGTGGTTTAATTCCGGAGCCTCGCACATGAAGCAGGACTTTCCCAAACGCTTCTTTGATCAGCTCGGGCTTATCTCCATGCTTCAAACGCTGGGTAAGTTTGGACCGGTATTAACATGAGGAACCTCCGTGGTACGTGAACCGTATGCCCGGTGGTGTGAGAGAGGGAGGCTGTGAGTCCTCCCCCTACTCGATTGTGAATAATTATTCATAGATCTTTTCGTCGAGAGCATCGGCCTCCGCCGCATCACGTTCGAAATCGCGGGCAAGGCGTTCCTTTTTCGTTTCGAAAAATTCCCGGTACCATTCATGGGCGGCGATCATCGACATGACTTCGCTCGTCCCCGTCCAGATGGACGCAAGGCGAATATCACGGTGAATGCGCTCGATCGGGAAAATATTCGTATAACCGATACCGCCGACAACCTGCATGGCATTATGCACGGCCTTCTGGCACGATTCGGTGATGAATTTTTTCGATTCGGAAACCATCCGGCGGATACGGTTCATGTCGATATCGGCGTCGACGGCGCGGGCCGTTGTGTAAGCCAGGGACCGGGCGGCATCGAGCAGCATGACCGCTTCGGCGATCTGAAAGCTGACTCCCTGGAAGCGGTTGATCACTTGGCCGAAGGCCTTTCTCCGCGACGTGTAGTTCGTGGCAATATCCACCGCGGGTTGTGCCGCACCAATCGTCATGGCCGCCGTGCCGAGACGTTCGGGGACCATCATGGTATTGAAGACGTCATAGGCGCCGTTCAGACGACCGACGATATTCTCTCGCGGAACTTTCACGTCTCTGAAAACAATACGGGCTGTACCGCCGCCTCGGCATCCCATCAGACCATAGAGATACTGTGTTTCCACCCCGGGGCTTCGATCGACGATAAAAGCGGTAATCGACTCCTGTGGCTTCGCCTTGGGGTCGAGGTCGGTACGGGCATAGACGAGGAAATAATCCGCTCCTTCGCCGCCGACGATAAACCGTTTCTGACCGTTAAGCAGGAAATAGTCCCCTTTGTCTTCAGCTTTCGTTGTGGCCCCGAAGAAATCAGAGCCACCCCGTGGTTCCGTCAGGCATTCGGCAGCAAAGATGTCTCCGCGGAGCAGCGGCTTGACATACTTTTCTTTCAGCTCATCCGTGCCGTGGAGAATAATGGCATCACATACCAGTTCTGCACCCACACCGAAGACACAGGCAAACTCGTAGCCGAGCATGCCAACTTCTTCCATGATCATGCAGGTGGTGACCCAGTCCATTTCCCTGCCTCCCCATTCCTTCGGATAGCGGCATCCCAGAAGATTGCGCCGTCCCGCTTCCCGGAGGAATTCCTTGGGAAACTTGATTATATCGGCATCCATATCGAGAACCATCTGTCGCGGCACCCATTTTACCAGGTCCCGGACTTCATCACGTATTTTGATCTGTTCTTCCGTCAGTAAATAGTCAAACATGTACGTCTCCCCCTTTCCGGTGCTTGATTAAATTCCGACATTTTCCATCATGTATAATCTCAAGAATGGATTTACGGTAATCAGGATTCAAATCCCTTGCTTCTATAAGAATTTTTTTACGTACTCCTGAGTCTGGCTGTAGGCAATATATTCAGATCCACTCATCGGCATCCGGATCTTCCAGAAAATATGTAACCGAATTTTTGCTGTCTCATCGATCTTTCTCAAATCGGATAGATGAATCCCTCTCTTTACCGGTTCGTAGATGGAGAGTTATGATTGGGTACGCCCAAGTTGTTTCGCCGGTTTCTCTTGGTTCATGCCAATATATCTTTGGGTGGTTCCTCACGCTTACGGTCGGTCTCATCGTTCACCTGCACAGCCATACGACCTTTTGTGGGAATGCATGGCGTTTTGTCGGGGATCAGCTGTCATCTTGTTTTCATCCGGGTGTACAATATTACACGTATGGAGCAATGAGCGAAGTCATAGCCTTCAATTTGTCTGCTTATTCTCATCAATGGTAATGATGACCCGAATAACGGGAGGTTTCCCGTTTGCAAACTGAATGTTTGGCGGGAACACGATTCTCGGTTCGAGAACTGTTGAAGCGGATATTGTTGAAAGGTTTATCGGTTCCGTTGTTGCCGTAAGACGCTTATGATCCTTGGGAAGCGCCATAACCTGAATTGTCGACGGTTTCGCCTTGATGGAACGGACAACAAGCCCCGACGGCGGCGCCCCGGTTGTTTCCAACTTGACGGGTATCTGAGTGGCAACCATTTGGTATGCGGTAATTCTTATTTGGTCGGGTTGAATGCTCACGACTGAAAGATTCGAGGGATAACGAACAAGGTCTCGGCTCAGGAGTATCGCTTGTTTCCCTTCTTTGAGCGTGGACATATCAACGATGATCTTCAATGTCTGTTGATTAAGGAGATTGAACGCCTGTTGAGACCCTGTCAATGTCACTGATGCCTCCTTCGTTTTCGGTTCTTCGATAATCCAATTGCTTTGAAGGTTTCGATATTCTATGGGGATGACGAAGTCACGACGTATGCTTTCCGTCTGGTATGCAAAAGCAAGCCATAACGCACAGGCAAAAATCACTGCCACGGCTTTTTCGAGGGAATTTTCCCGAACCCACCGAAGCCATACTTTTGTAGTGGCCGCCTTGGGAGATTGTTGCTGAAAGAATTGTTCCAGAGCGGTTCTTAACTGGTCCGGACCGGCCAAACGTCTGAGATTTTCATTCCGAGCGACAGAAATGGAACCTCGTTCTTCCGAGATGACAATACACAGGGCGTCGGTTCGTTCAGTGAGACCGAGCGCTGCAGTGTGGCGGAGCCCCAGGTTACGGTGTTTTTTCGTATTTGTTACGAGAGGCAGATGACATCCGAATTTCGTAACCCGACCGTTCTCAATGATAGCAGCTCCGTCATGTCCGATCGAGTGGGGATCGAAAATACTTTCGATAAGCGGTTCGCTCACTACTCCGTTCAGTTCGGTCCCTCCTTCAATATGCCTTTCAAGATAGTCTTCTCCTGCAAGGACTATTAAGGCGCCGTATCGCTTCTGAGCCAGGCTTGCCGCTACCTTGACAAGTGTTTCAATAGTCTCATGGGCATGGGTAAGTTTGTCCTGTTTTTTGAAAATGCCCCACATTGCCAGACGTTCGAAAAATCGTCGAAGATCTTCCTGAAAGATGACTACCATGGCAATAAGCAGGATTGCAAAAAATCCCTGGAAAACGTATTCCGTCAGATACATATTGAAAAAGCGGGCGCCGGAATAAATAACACCCAGGATGATGATGCCGATCAGGACAAACCGGGATGTTGTTTTTTTGAACCAGATCAGCGCGACATATGACAGTGCTGCGATAACGGCTATATCTGCAAGATCGGCCAATCTGAAAACCTGAAAAAGATTTTCGAAGTAGTCTTTGGAAAAGAAGAGGAGGTTTGTCGTTATCCCGTCCATCACTGAGCATCCTATCGCTTTCACACTGATCTTTATAATTATGATGACATGTCTTCTGTTCTATCCCATGGGTGTCCGGTGTATTACTTCACCGTCAGTCCGATGACGCGGTAATTAAATTCGTAGCTGAGAGCGCCGCTCCAATCCTCTTCATAAACTCCCTTATAACGGGTTCCTCCGCTGGGTCCCACCGGTTTGCCATACGTGTAGAACCAGTTCAGAATGGGGCTTCCCGTGTATCCCAGACCGATCCAGTAAGAACCGGGCATGAGGGCGGGTTTGCTTCCACTGAAATCGAAATCGACCCAGCGATAGCCCGGTCTGAGTGAAAGCTCTGCCAAGTCTATCATATTGCTGGTTCCAATTATCTCACCGGGCTTGCCGCTAGAATCCTTGTAAAGATCGACCCAGAGTTGACCGTCTCCGCCGAACTTATGGAGCGCCAGCCCGATCTTGCTGAGTCTTACCGGTTTGTCGAGGACAAAAACCTGTGCATACTGGGTCAGTTTGGTTGTTACATATTCCGCAGTTTCTACATAGAAGTCACGAGTTTTTTCAAAGTTTTTTTCTCCGATAGCAATTGTTGGTGTCGGCGGGAAGGCAAAATCTATGTCTTCAGGAAATTCAAGGTTACCAAACCGGAACGGAACAGTATACCGAAGTTTAGCCCTGTCGGCATCGGAAATAACCGGTGGCGGCGGCGGTTGAGTATATTCTGTTTTCTTGAAGTCAGCTTTTACAAGAGGTGAGATCAGCAGGTTTTTTGGTCCGTACATTTCCCGCTTTCCCTCAACCTGAACCGAATCGGTTTTGAAGTCGGCATCAATCGTTTCATAAGACTTAACTTTCCCCGCCGTTCCTCGTGCCTGCGTCCATCGAAGGCGACCGTCATTGATGGTTTCATTATTGTCAATGCCGACCTCGATCCTGATAAATCGGTTTGCCACAAACATCGATGTCTGCTGTGCATCAAACGGAACCCACCCCAGGTCAGGGAACCAGACCTCAATCCAGGAATGACGTCCCTGGCCCATTTTAACGGTAAGAACGCCCCGCTGCTGCGTGATATCGAATGATTTATTAAGGGTGACGCCATTGACGATCCGTGCCGGTATTCCCACGGCACGCATGAGTGCCGCAGACAAATGGGAAAAATTCTGACAGTTGCCCTTGCGCGATTCAAATGAATAGAGTGCGTCATACTGGGCCGGTGGTGTTACGTATCGAACATGGTCGACAACCCATGTGATAATGCGCTGCACGGCATCAAATTCCGTTGTGACGCCTTGGATCAATTCATTTGCCATATTTCTGATTCGATGGTCGTTCGATTGAACCTGATCTGTTGCTTCGAGATAAAATTTGATATCTGCGGGAACGTTGCCGAGTGGAAATGGCGTCCCCGTTTCAATAGGTTTCAGGCTTGTAGTGTTGTCAGCATTAAAGGCAAGTCTAACGTCGATGGAAGGAGGGGGAGTGTCCCATGTTGCCGTAATAATCTCATTCCCCCGCATATCCGTGCCGGTTTGCTTGTCTGACGGTTCCGGATTAAACGAAATATCAAAGGCCTGAATCGACTGACTATAGGTAGGGGATTGAAACGACGGCGGGGTGACGAAGCTCAGAATTGTTTTTTGGACTCCAGGGACTGTGTTGACCGTTTTCTGAATTTCAAATCGAATCTGTGATGTCATGTTTCCCTGAACGGTATAATTCTCTGAGTATGCAGGGAGGCTCCATAAAAGAATGCATAAGACGACTGAGCAGATAGTAATATTTTTCATAACTCCCATCCTTTTTAACAGATAGTCTTTTTACTTAAAACGAAACAACTGCTTTTAATTTGCTGCTGACAGTATCAGCTCACAAAAAAAGTAGGAGTGAAAGGCTGAAGGCTCGGGGAAATGCATAAAATGAGACTTGAATTTTATGTTAATACCCGGTCTTTGGCCATGAACAGGTTGTTACTCACATGCATTTCCGCTTAAGCGGCAGCCCGTGCTCGTTCCTTTGCGGCTTTGCCGCATGAAGTAACATAATCTGAATTTCCATGCCGCCTTATGAGCTGATGCCGTATATTATTACGTGAAGTGCGGACTGTCCATCCATTTTCTCTGGAAACGAACACATTTTTATACATAATCACGCGATATATTTCTGCAGGGGATTGTTGTGCATCAGGAGGTTATGCGGTACTTTGCATAGACTACGGACGTATATTTAACCAAGAGCATACAGAATGTTTCAAAAGCACAGAGGGATCGAATGTTTTATTCCGTTGACAGATAAATCGATGATATTCTAAAAAAACCTTTGCACAACTCTCCGGTAAAATACCGTCACTATAATGTCTCAAATCTATAATAACTATATGATAATACTTTACAATATGTCTATTTTGTGCTATG
>DSDU01000180.1 GCA_011056835.1 Deltaproteobacteria bacterium | reverse complement strand
CCTCATTATACCACGTTGCATAAAGTTCACCACGAGAATCAGCTCCATTACCTTCAACAGAATCCTCAACAGGGTGATTGCCGGGTTATACTTGTGGGGGGATAAAATCCCCATAACAGCCATTGATTCGTCGGGATTCACCAGTTCGTATGCCAGTCACCAATACACGATTCCCAGCATGCAGTCACAATACTGAGACAGTCTCACCGGGCCAGGAAGGCACAATGCTATGGAATGGACAAGGGATACGATGCAGAATCGATCTACCGGCAGATCAGGGAAGAACTGGAGTCGCGATCGATGATCCCCGTCCGGGAGAGAAAGAGAAAACGGATCTCAGAAAGATACCGAAGGCAGAATCTGGCTGAGTTTGATGAAGCGATCTATCACCAGAGGAATCTAGTCGAAACGGTATTCTCGGTCCTCAAAAGGAGATTCGGGGAGAACCTGAAAGCACGCAAGTACTGGTATCAGGTCAAGGAGATCAAGATCAAAATCGTTCTCTATAACCTCAGGATGGTGATGAAAAATTATTCTTTGTTGTTCTTGTTGAGGAATTCTACAGAGCCGAAAAATCTGAAATTCAAATGGTATCATTGCCGTATACCTCCTGTTCAAACCAATGCCGGATGAGGGCATATTCAATTTCAGTATTTTTACCAATGCCGATTTGACGAACGCCCCAGAGTTCGTTACCGGCAGGAAAGACGTTAACTCCCTCCCCCTTCGAATTCAGGCACAACTAAAAACACCGATTCTCCGACGGGATTGATGAATTCAATGATAGTTATTCCATCACAGTCCGAACAATTTTTGCGGGATTTCCCGCAACAACTGTATATGGCGGTACATCTTTTGTTACAATAGATCCCGCACCGACGATCGCACCATCCCCAATGGTAATGTTTGGTAATATTATCGATCCCGCACCGATCCAGGCATCTTGATTGATGGTTATTGTTCCTTTTACTTCAATAAACTTGAACTGATCTTTAAGGTCCCTAAGCTTTGACATATTTGGATCAGATGTCAGAATCAGGATTACATTCGGTCCTATTGAAACTCTCTCATGAATATTCAAATTGCTCTCTGATCCGAGATCACAGGCTAACGTAAATCCATCAGCAATATATACGTCCTCCCCAATTCTGACGCCCGCAATTTTTAGGAGATAAATCCGAAATTTATTCGGAAACGCAAATTTTCCAATCGTTCTTGAAAGCCGTCGTAAAACAAAATGCATCATTCACCTCAGAATCTTCTTCAAGATTTCATACCCATGGTTGGCCATCCTCATTTTATACGGCGAGTGAATTTTTACATACCTGCCCCAGTTAACAATTTGTCCTCCAAATTGTGATTTAAAGTCACGGACCCCATATTCTTTATTTGGTTCACCGGCTCCACCAAAATCAAATGTTGAATACCCGTTATCTGCCCCCCATTCAATGGGATGCCATGTTACTGCATCACTTGGATATAGTTTAGAATGCTCCCTGGAACCGGAAATGTACCATTCAGTAATAACACCCTTGTACATGGGTGCCATAATTCCCCCGATATATTCGTCATTATGTTTTGCTAAGAAGAATTTTATCATATTTTTCGGATAAAGAATGGTGAATGCAGCACTGAATAAACTAATATCGGCCAGAGGAATTTTCGCATTATCATACGTTTTTTTTAAAAGTTCATAGAAAACAGGAATCTTGTCTGGCACTGAAATTTCCTCAATGACCACTCCCTTTTCTTTAGCTTTGCGGATATATCTTCGCCGGCTTTTACTTAAACCCGCAAGCAGAATGTCTTTTGGTTTTTTCAGATCAACAAGGATATTCAGATGATCTTTATATTCATAATCAAGTTTATCATATGTTTCTTTTAGATGTGATCGATCGCCTGTGTTCCGGATTTCCGTATACAATGCACTTGATTTTGCATTTTTTTCATATTCTCTCATTAATAACAAAAATGCTTCATGGCCTGACGCAGTGTCTTCAAATAAAGGACCTCCTTGAATTATTGATCGGGATGAGAGCGAATGGAAGAGCCCACCAAACTCCTGAATTCTTACAGCAAGCAATAGAGCGAGTATTTCACCATGATGGTTTTCAATTGCAATAACTAATGGCTGATAATTTTTAATTTGTTTATATGTTTCGTATAACTCAGGGGTCTGAAAAAAATTACCGTCTGGATTTTGCCGTACAAATTCCGACCATTTCTCTGGATCAAGATCGCAGGAATATTTGACCTGAAATGTCACTTCCATTTCTCCCTAGTGTTGTAAATAATTTCATTCGCCTCAGGTTTGTCCGATACAGAATGTACCTCCTGGTATTTATTAGGTATTCTCAATATCCTGTACAGAATAATTTTCAATACTTCCGACATAGATTTCCGGAATATTCATACTTAAATTTGATAAGGGCCTTTTTTTTGTTCTATCTAAAAAGCAATGGTTTCCCAGATTGGAGGCAATGCATAAGCCTTTTTCATTCGGCCAAATCTAATCCTCCCGAGAATTTCCTCAAAAATATCAGTATTTCTAAAGAGCGTTGCTTCCGAAATACAGTTCTCGGAAATGGGGAGTGAAACGACCTATCTTCCTGGCACCGAATCTCATTAATCACTACCTATCATCCCGCGGAATTTGATCCCTTCATCAAGAAACAAACTGAGAAGGCGAGATCAGTCGTCGATATTTATGATTACACCACGCAAAAAGGTCCATCTCATCAAAAATGATTGCTTGCAACTCCATGATTTGCGGTGCCATGATCTAAAACTGCAATTGCAGAAAATTCAGGTCATTTCGCTTTTTCAATGATTGATTCCCTAAAGAAAATGAATCTGAAGTATCTATACTAATCAGGGGGAGACAAACGTCTCCTAAGATGTCATGATCTGGCAATGAGGATAATTCTTTTTCCAATATTGAATACACGTGATTTTATTAGAGTTTTCATCCAGTCAGACAAATGTATGGCCCATCGTTCCGGATGAGCGTTAATGTAGACAATTTGATCCTGACTGGATTCCAAATAACGTATTAATTCATCTGTTGTAGAAACACTATGGTATACCTTCGAATTTTTCACCGTATCGCGAATATTTGAATTAGAATTCCAGTTTCTGCCCGTATCAGTGAAATACACTGCATTTTGAACCGACAAGGACGCTTCACCAAGAATGCCATAGGTGCCCATATCGTTAGTTCTCCAGAGATCGCGGTTATCATAACGGGAGAGAACATTTCCGTGCATGCAAATTGTATTCACATCACAAATGTCTCTGAAGGCTGAGAGTCCCTCTTCAAAGAGGGCCATAGCCCTAGCAACATCCCCTTTCGCCTCGCTAAGGGTCTCGTAATGATACCCCACTTCATGTCCCAGTGACTGGATCTGTGCAATTATTTCCGGTTCGAAAGTGTAAGGATAACGAAAATAGTATGACGACCGAATGCCAAGGTCGTGTTCGAGTTCAGCCATCCTGAGTGCATTGACAATTTTACGATCAACATCATGACGGAGGACTATCAACTTTAAATTTGGTTTATTTGACTTCGCTGCCTGAGAGGTCTGATACTTCGTAAGGTATTCATAGATTGTTCGGGTCGAATACTGCTTCTGCAAGGCCTCGCAGAGTTTCTGGTATTTTGAAATGGTAAAATCGAGATCCATAAGGAATTACCACGTATCTGCTCCCCATATGAAACCTATTTGCATCATTCGTTTCATGCCTCCCGCTGGACGGACTTTAACTTCCTGCCGGTTATTGTTTTTTTAGGTTCACAGTGAACTTGCAGTCTCGATGCCTTGTTGTACAGCCTTATGCACCTTAGATCTCTTCGCACACTTTTGTCTAATCTCCTCGCAAATCTGAATATTCCGGATTGCCTGTGTCGGGGTGATGGGAAAGCCCTTGCCCGCTTTTGCGCATTGGACGAATGTGGAGAGCTCCATCTTCAGCGGTTCCACTTTGGCGACCATGACCTTCTCCACCACATTCTCCTGCACGTACCGGTCACTCTCATGACTGTACGTATCCGGTTTGCGGTGGACGTAGATTTCCTGTGCCATGAAATCACCTTCGATGGTGAATTCATCTTCTTCGATATACACCATCCGGATCTTCTTCGACGCCTTTCTGCTGGCAGAAAGGTATACCGGAAATTTTTCAAAATCAAACAGTGCGCCGCATACATCATGATTCCCGGAACATGTCAGACGGTACGGCCCCCTGAAGCAGCAGTTGTTGAATAAAATATCAATATCATGAATCATAAGATCCTCAACAACAGAACTTCCGGTAATCCGGGCCGAAGCAGGATTATGACGTTTTATCTCTACATAGAGCGGGTCTTTTACAATACGCCTGATCTCTTCCACAATCGGGTTGAACCGTTCGATATGGCCGACGCCAACCACAAGATCATCAGGAATCCGCTCACAAAGGGCTATTGCCTCTGCTGATGTCAGGCACACCGGCTTTTCTATCAGCATATGTACGCCGGCCTCGGCTGCTTTGAGTGCCGTTTCAAAATGGTACTGCGTCGGAACACAGATGCTGACCGCATCCACCTGCCTGAACAGGCTCTCCATAGAGTCCGTGGCCATTGCTCCCGTTTTTTTTGCAACATCCGATGCTGCAGCGGTGTTTATGTCATAGACCATCACATCGCCTACACTTTTCAATTCAGAATACACGCGTACATGATTCTTGCCCATCACTCCTGTTCCGATAATGCCGACATCCATTTTCATCACTCGATTATTTTTTGACAGGGATTCGGAGATGTATCCAAAACATCCCTAGTGTCCCCCTCAGGGATAATTTTCCATGTGAAAGGGCGTTTCGGGCATGGACCCGGCGATTGATACCAATCGACTGAAAGATATCCGGATGTGCTGGATATTGCTGCTCACCACATCCCCCTTTGCTCACACGCCCTGAATACTGCCAACCGCTATTTAGTTGTATGCCGGGCAAAATCGGGCAGGGCCCGAATTTTCTCAAAATCGACAGCTCAAAAATTTGTTTATTCTACAATCATTCATCTATGCCACTCATTCGAAAATCAGAATAGGTTCAGGGACAAGGGGGGGCGCAACTCCTGGGCAATGTTCGACGGACAGTGAGTGAACGGTCCCGCACTGAAAGGAGGAACACCAGAGCATACAGCCAGGCGGCGCCCTTACCATAGTAGGACGAAGGAGACGGTAATTACACCGAGAATAATGCAGAATATCCAGAATGGCGTTTTTTTTGCGACCTTCAGGAGGACATTCATTGATACATACCCAAAAAAAAAGGACGACATCGTTAACATGACAGCAGTCTGAATCGGTATCAGCCGAATTGCCCCAAAATCAATGAGGGAGATTGCTAATGCCGCAGGGACACTCATCAGAAATGAGATCACCAGAGCTGTTTCCTGATTGATTTTTTGGACAAGAAGTGCTGCCATCGTTACTCCGGACCGTGAGATCCCCGGAATGATTGCACAACCCTGTGCCAGTCCGGTAATCACCATCTCCCGATCACTCATCTGGTCCATCTCTTTTTCCCCCGCAGTTCCCGAGGCTTTCATGACCATGCCGGTGAGTATCAGCATGCCTCCGATTAGCAGGGTGAAGGTGGATGCATTCTGTCCCAGGGATGCCGATTTTAACAAAAAATAGAGTGGCAGGGCGGTTACCCCCGTTGCAAGCGATGCAATCAGGAGAATTCGTGTTAATGGATAATCCAGACGAAGGTTTCTTACAATTCGGATAAACTCCTCCCTGAAGCGGATGATCACGGCGATCATCGTGCCGAAATGGAGATAAAATGCGTAGGAAAGAGCAGTCTGAGGGTCCATATGGACATAATTGAGGAGATAGAGCATGGTCTGTGCTTCACTGCTTATCGGCAGCCATTCAATCGTTCCCTGAATTGCCCCTGCAATGATTGCCTCCAGACCGTTCATGCTATAGGGGGAGTAGGCCCGCTATGATTAATAATTTGTGCAAAATATCTGACTGGAAAAATATGATGGGGAAACCGGATCACCTTCTTTTTCTTCTGCACCAGCAAATACCTGCGATGGCGATTGTCCCTGAGACCAGACAGGTGGCATACCTTCCGGTTTTCTCCTCTGAGGGAAATTTTTCCAATGAACTCTCATCAAATGAAGCTATTTCATTCAGAAGTATGATATGAGCTGTCTGTCCCGGTGACTGAATCTCAAATGCAGAACAAGGCTGATCTGAATATAGTGTAACCGCAGATCCGTTATTTAATACCTGATATCCGGCATATGATACGCCGTCCCGGGTGATGTGCCGAAACCCATTCTGGGAAAGGTTGACTGTTGCTTCCATCCCCGCATCTGTTTGTGCAATGGTAATCATTTCATCCCCGTCCATCCTGAGATAGGTACCTCCTGACAGCAGACAGTAATAATCTGCGGAATTTTTCGGCTGCCGGTACCACATCATCGTGGCATCTGTTTCGAATACATCAAAGAACGCATTCCCTTCCCCGGAATAAATGGTGTCCGTAGTGGCTGGTGAACTGACCTGCATCGCATTCCCCGTTCCGGTGACCGGGAGCTCTTCCGTTTTTTTCCGGTCTTCATTCAGATATCCCGATATGAGAACCGTAATACGGGAAAGCTCTTCGGACGGGCTGTTTCTCAGGTAGACAACCGGTGTGAAAACCTCTGATGCGGCATCATATCCTGCAATTCGTCCGACATGCTTTGTGACAATGATTTCAGATGACGGAACGGAAAATATGCTCAGCTGAACACGCCTGTTATACGGATTTGTTGTTTCCCAGCTGATGGAGTTTGTTGTAATGCCGGTTGCTGTTTCACGTTTATAGGGAAGGGAGAGCCAGTCGAAGGAATCCTTGCCTATTCTCAGGCTCCCTTCTACATGTCCGACTTCAGATGCAACATATTTCCCGTCTTTGTTTTTATCAATTGTCGGTGATATCGTAAGACTGGACGGGCGCAGGACATTCCGGTATATCCAGTTCTGTCCACCGGCAAGACGGTCAACTATCACAAAGTAGTCATCATCCGGATACAGAATTGTCCGGGAATACTCTATTGGAGAGGTGAGTCCGACAGATGTTGACCAGTCATCGTCGATCACCCTTGCAACCGTTTCCGAGGCAACGATTCCCTCCATCCAGGAAGTCTGAATTACTTGCTCAACCATTACCGGAGTGGTGATGCCACCTGAACTTCCTTTATATACCCCCCGTGCCCGGCTGTCTGCCCAATCGGATGCTGCAAAAGGCGTCCGGGGGTCTTCGATTTGAATAGCGTTGTGGTGGACGCCGTACTGCCCGTAATATTTGTCAAGAACATACTTATTTTCGCCAGCGTCTGCCAGGAGCAGGTCCCCTCTGCTGTAGTATTCAATGCTCAGCTGGTCATGGTGTGCCATGTCACGGTTG
>DSDU01000107.1 GCA_011056835.1 Deltaproteobacteria bacterium | reverse complement strand
TTATAAATGTCCCGAATATTCTTGGTATCCTTCCTGGTAATGAAAAATGAATAAAGATGCTCATCAAACCTGTCGAATGCCTGGAAAATTGCCTCATGAAAATCATCAAAAGTGCAATTTTCGGATGCTTCAATTATTCGATATAAATTTGGTATCCCGATTATAGAGATTCTGAATTGATACATCTTCATTATCTTTACTCCTATGCAGTTAACGTTCGGCTTCATCGGCGGGGATGGAGCGACAGCGAGGTTGGACCTCCGAGTTGACGCTGTTGTGCGGCTCTCATCCTGAATATTAAGCGGCACCCATGGAGTGCAGCGGAATGGGTGTCCGGTGAACAACCGCCAGGCCGGGAACGAACTTGAATGTTTGTTATAAATCAGTAACTTTTGTGCTCATGAGAGCTCTGTCCCCAGAGAAGCCAAATTTCTCGTACAACCTCTGAGCATCGCGGGTTTGCAGCACCATTTGCGTACCCTCGACGGCTGGATGAGAAACCAGACACTCCATTATCCACTGACCAAGCCCGGCACCTCGGTACTCAGGCTCCACCACAATGTCTGCCACCCAGGTAACAGTAGCGCCGTCCGTTACCGCACGCCCGAACCAATCTGCACTGCCCCGTGAAGCAGGCTGAAACAGACTGATCCTGCAACCATGCGCTCCACAATATTCTTTGGGCGACGACAACCCCAGTATGTCGCAGCAAGCAACCGATGGACCGTATCAAGTTGCACCTTAGATTTGTCGTCAGTGATTAGGTAACCGGCCTTACGCCATTCCATCGAAGCCACCCCCTGATTCATAACGCTGCTAATCAGCCACCCGGTTTTTTTCGATCCGCCCCGCTGAAAAAGCATTTGTTAGACTCGGCAATTTTATGTATTATTCGTATCTTCGAATACCTGCATGTAAAAATGATCACCGACATCAATAAGTATTTTGGGAGTAAACGGAATCTTTTGTCTCAATTCGTCCGGAGAAGATCGCATTTCGACCGGGGGGCCGAAAGGAGTATCTTCCTTTTTAATATTGACAATAGCCAGTCGAGCCTTTGGTTTAAAAATACGTTTTATTTCTGTTACAAAACCGTCAATCAGGTCATCCGAGAATATGTGAAACACCGTTGAAAGATAAACCAAATCAATTGAAGCGGCTTTCAGCCCGGTCGGTTTAGTAATATCTCCAACGAAAGCTTCTATATTGGTTTTGTCTACTTCTTTTTTTAAATTGGCAATCGATCCTCTATCAGGGTCAAGAGCATATATCTTCCCGGTATTTCCCACCAGCTCCGAGAATTTTTTCGCCATATAACCGTTTCCGCAGCCGGCATCGAGAATTGTTTGACCGGCGCATATATTCAAAGTTGCCAATATCGTTTCATCGTTTAACAATCCCTCAGAAAATTTGCCCATGTTCGTAATTATCCCTGTCACTCTAAGATTCCATAAATCTATTATTGATGCTTCGGCAAATCATTTATGTTCGTCGACGTGTCATTCCCCTATGAAGGCGGTAATTCTGTATGTACAATGAGCTGCAGATTCCCGATCAGGTCAAGAATGATAAATAAGAGAAAACAGGATTTTTTGCGAGTCCATCAAAGTTGAATATACGTTCCTTATTGCTGAAGCGATATGAAAAAGGTTTACGCGATAAGACGATTCCAATCCACTTTCCGGAAGTCCGGAGCGGTCAGCACCTGAAAAAGCGGTTAACATATGTATACACCGAATTCAATAAAAACGATACGGATTTTCAAGTTCCTGAAATATCGGGAGGTTCTTTACTGAAATAGACGTACCTTTTCTTTCGCGTTTGCGCGGAATGTCCGTAAGGATCTTTACCCGGCTCGGGATTCGTGTTTCCGGTTCCCTCAATTCGGCAAAATGAGCCGGGGCAGGAATGTGCTCAGAACCGGCACGAAGGTTACAATCATCAACACCGCCAGGGCAACCAAGAAGGGAATCAAGATGCCACGCGACAACTTCTCCAGCGGCATTCCCGTAATGCCACAGATGGAAAACAGCACACCCCCCACCGGCGGAGTGATAAGGCCCAGAACCAGATTGAAGCAGACGATTACTCCGAAATGAACGGGGTCAATCCCCAATTTTGCCGCCAGAGGCACCAGCACGGGCGTCACAATGGTGAGGGCCGGCGCCGTTTCGAGGGGAATGCCGATGAGCAGCAGAAAGATGTTGATGATTATGAGAAATACATAGGGAGAGGATGACAGGCAGGCAAGTGCTTCCATGGCTTTCATCGGTAACTGCTCGACGGCCACGACCCAGGCGAAAGGCTCGGAGAGCCCGAGCAGCAGCATGACCACGGCGGACTCCGTTCCCGATTTCAGAAAAAGGTCATACAACCGGTTGAGTTTCAAACGGCGGTAGAACAAAAACCCAACCAGGAAGGCGTATGCAACGGCGATTCCCGCCGCCTCCGTCGGCGTAAAGATTCCACCCCAGATGCCCCCGATGATGATCAAGGGCATCATTAAAGACGGCAATGCCCGGAGGACCCCCGCGAACACACTCCGGATCGAGGTGCGAGGCTCCTTCGGGTATCCGCGGCGGTGGGCCTCGATCACCATGTATATCATGAGGCACACGCCAAGAAGCAGCCCCGGAATGATTCCCGCAACGAAAAGAGCTCCGATGGATACCTGGGCAATCACCCCGTAGATGATGAAGGGGATGCTGGGAGGCAAGATCGGTCCAATGCAGGAAGCGGCGGCGGTCATCGCGGAGGACAACTCGTCTTCGTAACCGGCCCGACGCATGGCCGGGAGCATGACCGTGCCGATAGCCACTGCCGTTGCCACGGCGGAACCGGATATAGCAGCGAAGATGGCGCAGGCAATGATAGTCGTCAATCCCAGTCCTCCGCGGATGTGTCCGACAAGCTGCCGGGAAAAGTTTACGAGGTCATCCGTGATCCCCCCCTCGTTCATCAGATTGCCCGCAAGAATGAAGAGCGGTATGGCCAGAAGCGGAAAGGACGACATGCCGGCGAAAGTCGTTTGAATGAGAAGGGTGGGGGAAATGTCGCCGCTCAAAAACACATAGACCAGCGCGGAACCGCCCATGGCGAGGGCAACCGGGATACCGACGGCCATGAATACGAGGAAGGAAATCAGGAACAGGGTGAGCAACTTCACCTCCCTTTTGATTCGGGGTGGAAAAACATCCAGCACTGCTCGATGGTGATCATGAGCATGAGCAAGAATCCGACGGGAAGAGCGAGATAGGGCAGGCTCATCGGTATACCAATGGCCGTGGAACGCTGGTGCATATTGATAATAACCTGAAAAATGCCGAACCAGGTCATCAGCCCGAGGAATACCAGCATACCGGCATACATGCATCCCGTAACGACGAGACGGGGGATTCTCGGGAGCTTGTTCATCACAAAATTCAAACTGACCTGGTATCCCTTTCTCAGTCCGACGGCACCACCCATCATTGACGCCCAGACAAGAGCGTATGTGGCCGCCTCGCTCGACCAGACAGGCATGTAGCCGAGGACATAACGTCCGAAGACCTCATAGGGGATCATCACGGCAATAACCGCCAAAGCTGCCGCAGTCATCCCCGATGCGGCTTTGACGAGGTTTGCGTTCAGTTTTGAAAAAACCGACAGGAACGTCACTTGGCACCCAGGATCGCGTCGATTTTTTCCTTACCGAACTGCCCGGCGGCCTGGCTGATTACCGACTGCATGGCGCTCCTCCATGCCGCCTTATCAATTGTTTTCTCCAAGCTCATTCCCCTTCCGGAAAGCTCGTCAATCTGCTTTTCCTCCATGTCCCTCCCAAGGTTGCGTTGATACCGGGCGACTTCCCTGGCTGTATCGAACAGCATCTCCTGGTCCTGTTCGGGAATGGATTGCCATTTTTTCAGGCTCACGATGAGGACTGCCGGAGAATAAACATGCTGTGTCAGTGACAGATACCGTTGAACTTCATCGAGTTTCACCGAATGGATCACGGCGATCGGGTTTTCCTGCCCGTCGAGGACCCCCTGCTGCAAGGCACCGTAGACCTCTCCGAACGCCATGGGAACGGGATTGGCGCCCACCGCCGTGAAGGCAGCCATGTGCAGCTTGTTCTCCATTGTGCGGATCTTCAGGCCTTTGGCATCGGCGGGGACCTTGACCGCCCGCCGGGAATTGGTCAGGTTGCGGAACCCGTTTTCCCAAAATGCCAGAGCCTTGAACTGCGCTTTTTCCAGATCATCCAGAAGCTGCTGTCCGATGGGACCGTCCAGCACCCTGTCCGCGTGTTCGTAATCATTGAACAGAAACGGGATGTCCAGAATCTCGATTCCTGGACTGAATCCGCCGATTGGTCCGGTCGAACCGACATAGACATCGATAGTTCCCTGTTGAACCGCTTCGAGCAGCTCCCGTTCACCTTTGCCGAGCTGGCCGTCCGGATATACGGTTACCTGGATGCGCCCCTTGCTTCGTTCCTCGACAAGCTCGGCAAATTTATTTGCCCCCTGGTTGTATGTGTGACTCATTGGGGTCAGGGAGGCAAGTTTCAATTGTGCCTTGAATTCCCCCTTTTCGGCCTTGCCTGAACCTCCGTTGCAACCACTGAAGGTCATAAAAACAAAACATGCAAGACCCAAGATGCCGATTCGCTTCATCATGGTTCTCTCCTCCTTTGACATTGATGCGGCATGATACCACTTTATGGTTCGATTACAAAGACTCAATCTCTTCATTCAAAACATCCATGAATAGAAAATCCCGGCGGGGCTTATTGACCATTGACAGAAATAGTTTGGTCTTAACAAAGAATTCCATCCTTACCATCGATGAGGTCAAGGGTCCGGCTCCATGACCGATGTTCGATTGCAGTTGATCTTTCAAGTGTGTTGGGGTTCTCTTTGAACAAAGGCCACCCACGTTATTTTTATTCCTCTGACGATCCAATTTTGAAAAAGCCATTTTGTAATCCCGAGATATGATTTAAACCGCATCGCTTCTATCACCCTTTAAATTTTGGCCACTGATTGCAACCAACTTCTGGGTCATTCGCTCTGAATGTCGAGGTATAACCAAAAGTTGTGGATCGATAGATAAAAAAAGCGTACCCTTCGGTTTTACGTTTCGCCAAGAAACACACAAAACCGAAAATGAAGAATACGCTTGTGAAAGAGTATAATGATCCATCAAAAAGAAGTCCAGAGAAAGACGTCGCAAGGTTCGTATTGGAAGAAATTGTAAAAGAAGGGGCGCGACAGATGCTCCAGGCAGCCATAGAGAATGAAGCGGCGGAAGACCTGGATCGATACCGTGATCTAACCGACGACGAGAGACGTCGCTTAGCAGTCCTTAACAGATACTTGCCGGAGCGCAAGATCCTCACCGGGGTCGGTCCGTTATCGGTGAGACAGCCACGGGTTGATGATCGAAAGCTCCGGCAACAGAAGGAAGGGGAACCTTTTCCATCCTCCATACTGCCGCGATACCTTCGACGGGTGCCGAGCATCGACAACCTGATACCGGCCTTGTATCAGAAAGGGATATCCACGGGAGATTTTTCCCAGGCACTGTCGGCGATTACAGGTCCTGCGGTCAAGGGCTTGTCGGCCACGAATATCGTACGTATTAAGGCACAATGGGAAGCGGACTGCCGTCACTGGGGACAGCATGATCTCAGCGATAAAGAGTATGTCTACGTTTGGGCCGACGGGATCTACTTCAATGTTCGCCTGGACGACGAGCGGATGTGAATCCTGGTGATCATAGGTGCTGATAAAGAGGGAAACAAGGAACTGGTAGCGTTGAGCGACGGCTATCGAGAAAGCACCATCAGTTGGAAAGAAACATTGCCGGATCTTAAGAGGCGCGGTTTACAGAGAGCCCTCCGGCTCTCCATTGCCGATGGCGGATTGGGTTACTGGGCGGCCCATGCCGAGATGTTCCCCGAAAGCCTAGAGCAACGGTGCTGGGTACATAAAACCGCCAATATCCTCGACAAGCTCCCCAAAAGCATGCAGTCAAAGGCGAAGGATCACATCCATGACATGTACCGTGCCGAGAGCAAACAATCAGCACTGGCAGCCTACGATCATTTTGTAACGGCATACAAAGATAAATATCCCAAAGCCGTCGCCTGCCTTGAGAAAGATAAGGAGGTCCTCTTCACCTTTTACGGTTTCCCTGCAATACATTGGATTCATATACGGACGACCAATCCGATCGAGTCGACCTTTGCGACGGTTCGCCATAGAACAAGACGAACCAAAGGATGCGGCTCACGAATAGCAACCTTGACGATGATATTTAAACTGGCCCGGGAAGCTCAGAAGACGTGGAAGAAGCTGAAGGGCTACAACTTGATTCCTCTTGTGTTAGAAAAAAGAATTTTTATTGACGGAGAACTACAGAAAGCAGCATAGGAAATGATCGGAGGGTACGCTGTCCAATCCACAAGATTTGACAATATCTCACGGCGGTTAGACCCACGACGTAAGCAGTGGCGATTATCATTCTGGCCGGAATATCCCAAGCAGGCATGAAGCGTACAACGGTTGACGATGCAAACTGTCTTGGCATGGCGCGCAAGACGAGGAGGATGACCAGAACCACAATGGGAAAGAGTATTTCTACTGGCAGCTTCAAGTATTGGAGCATTGCAGTTGCGCCTGCAAAGGCGAGCACACTGGTCGTGACGGTGAGCGTCCATTGTAAATGAACAGCTAACCAGCCATAGGCAAGACAGAAAAGAGCCTGTGATGTTGTGCCAGACAAGGTCCCTATGGCAGCGGATCGTGCGAAGGTCGGGCCTTCGCTAAGTGCGAGGAAGAAAATGATTGGCCCCGAAGTAAGAGGCAGACCAACAAGCCACCCGCTGATGGCTGGCCCCCAACGTCGTCCTGCAAGGCTGGCTGTCCCAACCAATATTGGCGTTAGGATCAGTTTCAACGCAAAACTATCCACATTTGCTCCTCCTGTTCAAAGTTGCGGCCCAACATTGATTACATACTTTCTGTATAATAACCAAACATAGCTGATTCAGCTACGTAACACATATTTTATTTTCGGAGAAAATCTTTATAAATTGTTGTAATGCAAGGAATATTATAAATCGCTTCATTTATGTGGGGGTGTTATACAGAAACTATGTAACGCGCCGGCGGTTACATTGTGAAGTGTGTCTGCAAAACTTCGCACTCCCTCTGGTATTCTCTACCTCTTCTGGCTTACCTCTTTAAGGCTCAGTCAATGGTCAACGACCCCGTTCCTCTCTTCGAAGCTTAGCACGCATGTAGAAATTAAGTCAGGTTTTTCGATTTGTTAAAGAACAAGTGGGAATATTGATCACCAGTACTTTTCCCTAACGGGTTATTTTTGCCTATTGACAAAGGGGCGGCTCATATGTGTTAGACCTTCATTTCTATTTCTTGAAGACGTTAAACAAGCTCCATTTGTTCTTTTTGGAATACTTGTCAAACAATCTCTTTACTTCATTTTCGT
>DSDU01000126.1 GCA_011056835.1 Deltaproteobacteria bacterium | reverse complement strand
CTCTAAACAGTGATCATGATCGCTTCACCTTGGGACAGACCACCGCAGATAGCAGCAACACCTCTTCCGCCACCACGCCTCATCAGTTCATACATGAGGGTCATGGTGATCCTGGCACCGCTTGCACCGACGGGATGTCCGATGGCAATGGCACCGCCGTTCACATTGGTTCGATCCTGCAGTTCCTGCCACTTTGCGGGATTGTCTTCTGCAAGCATCTTCAGTGAAACCAGCGTCACCGCTGCAAAGGCTTCATTAATTTCAATCAGATCCATGTTATCAATGGTCAGCCCGGTTTTATCGAGCATCTTTCCGATTGCCTGTGCCGGGACACATGCCATATACTTCGGTGTACCTGCGGCGGCCTGGCATGCTTCGATGGTCGCCATCGGTTTCAGTCCCATGCTTTCCGCTTTTTTCCGGGACATGATGACCATGGCGGAAGCACCGGAGTTCATGCCGGGGGCATTTGCAGCCGTTACCGTGGGACTGCCGTACACCGGCTTGAGCGCCGCTATCTTTTCCGGCGACAGATTCTCCCGGGGTGACTCGTCTTTCTCCATAATGATCGGCGCTCCTTTCCTTTGAGGAACTTCGATCGCCATGAGCTCTTCACCGATTTTGAATTTTCCATCCTTGTAAGCGTCAAACCACTTCTTATGGCTTCTGATTGCCCACTCATCCTGTTTTTCCCTGGATACGCCATATTCAAGGGATACATGACCCGCATCGGTTGCCACCGGTGCGAATCCCCGCCTGCCGTAGCCCAGTTCAAACAGCACGTCTTCCAGTGCAATAGGTCCCAGGCGATTGCCCCACCGTGCCTTTTCCGCACTTGCAATCAACGGAACATTACCCATGTTTTCCGCACCGGAGGCGATGACCACGTCGGCATCTCCCGATTTAATCGCCCGGTAGCCGAGACGCAGAGCTGTCATGGATGAACAGCATGCCCGGTCGATGGTTAACGATATATTTTCTTCAGGAAAGCCCGCACCGAGGGTAATCTGTCGTGCCGGCACATTGGTCAAGATGGCATATTCGGCGGGAATACAGGTTCCATAGTAGACCTCATCCGCGTCCTTCGGATCCAGGTTGATTCTCTTCGTAACTTCTTTCAATGCTTCGATGCCGAGGTCGAAGCTCGGCGTCGTTTTAAGAATTCCGTCAAATTTTCCAAATGGAGTCCTTACGGCACTTACTATAACAACATCATTTTCACTCATTGTCTGCTCCTTCTCATTGTTTCGTTCCGCTTTAGTCTGAAAATAACGGTTCATTCATGGCTATTGTGACTCCGCTATGTTTTTTCAATGTCTTCGCCAGCCCCTCTATCTTGGGAAGCTCATAATCAAAAAAGTACCGGAAGGTAGTGAGCTTGCCGTTATAGAAGTCAGCGTCATGTCCTGTTGCATCGTCCTGTAATGCTTTCCGGATGATAATTGCCTGCTTGAGCCACTGCCAGGCTATGCTGATAATTCCGAACAGCTCCAGATACAGGGTCGCATCGGCTGTGAAGAGTTCGGCGTTTCCTTTTTTTCGAACTTCCAGCAACGTGGCCGTGACATCCTGAAGCGTATCGAGAGCGTCCCGAAGCTCGTTAGCCTGTTCAGCAAGCTCGGGAAATTCCCGTGCATCATTCGCGGTTGCCGTAACTTCGTCGAGATACAAACGATAGGCTTTCCCCCCGTTCAGGCTGATATTTCTGCCGAGGAGGGTAATGCCGTGGATTCCCGTAGTACCTTCATGGATGGGATGAATACGCACGTCGCGGTAATACTGCTGAAGCGGAAACTCATCGCAGTACCCGTAGCCGCCGAGGCACTGGAGTCCCTGGCTCACCGAAAGAATTCCCATTTCTGAGGGATAACTTTTGGCAACGGGGGTCAAAAGATCCAGCAGGAAGGAGTATTTTTCCTTATCTTCGCCGTCCATAACTTTTTCATAGTCTGCATAGGTTGCACACTGCAGCAGGAGCGAAAGCGACCCTTCGACGACTGCCCGTTGAAAGAGAAGCATTCGCTTGATATCGGCATGTTCGATGATGAAAACCTGAGGAAGAGTCGGATCTTTCTCGGTCATTCTCCTTCCCTGAGGACGTTCCTTCGTATATTCCAGTGCTGCGTAGTAGGCCGCTGAAGCGATACCGGCGGCGCCGAGGCCCACATCGATCCGCTGTTCGTTCATCATCTGGAACATGTATGACAAGCCTTTATTGGGCTCACCGACCAGATAGCCGCGACATTCATTGTTCTCACCCACACTCAACTGAACGATGGGAGCGCCGCGGTATCCCAGTTTATGATAGATGCCGGCAACATGAACATCGTTGAAAACAAGTTCACCCGACGCTTCAATTCTTTCTCGCGGTACCACGAACAAAGAAATACCCTTGACTCCTGCCGGGGCTCCTTTGATCTTCGCGAGCATGAGATGGACGATATTGTCTACGCCGTCATGATCCGCAGCGGAGATAAATATCTTTTGTCCCCGCATGGTGTAATATCCCCCATCCGTCGGTTCCGCGGTTGTGGTGATATCGGCCAGGGAACTTCCTGCCTGCGGCTCCGTCAGGGCCATAGTCCCCTGCCATGTGCCGGCAAACATGTTCGGCAGATAGAGGTCCTTCATATCATCGGTGCCGAAACTTGCAATAAGCCGAGCTGCGCCGCTTGCCAGCGAGGGATAGACCGACGCTGAATAGTTCGCCGCAAAAAAGACGAATCGCGACGCCAGAACGACGGCAAGAGGAAGCTGCTGCCCCCCCAGGTCATACGAGAAGTTGGCATTGATCCAGCCGCCTTCCCCGAATTCATTCATGAGATCCCGCACATTGGGATGAACAGTAACATGGCCGTCAATAAATTCGGGCTGATCGGTATCCATTTCTTCCAGTATCGGGAAGAGTTTGTCTTTCGATACCTTCAACGCCGTATCAAGAATCATATCGAATATTTCTTTACTGTGATCTTCATAGTAAGGATACCGGGTCAGTTCCTCGATCCTGAATACTTCATGGAGTAAAAACTTCAGATTTCTTTCACTTATAAACTTCTCTGCCATAGTAAGCCTTTCATCAACTCGTGAAACAGATACGAACGAATGTATTTCGTAATATCTTTATTTAGTATTTATAAAATCCCTCGCCTGTCTTCTGCCCCAGCTTCTTTTCGCTCACCATTGTTTGAAACAGCGGCGACGGTTTGTACCGTTCCTCGCCGGTCATCGCATAGAGTGACTGAAGGGCGTTGTAGGTAATATCGACGCCCGCCATATCCATAATCTGGCAGACGCCCATGGGCCAGTTGCACCCCAGTTTGAGGGCAGAGTCTATGTCCTGTGCCTGTGCGACACTGTTGTAAATCATATTGGCTGCTTCGTTATACATGAGACACAGATACCGGTTTACGATGAAGCCTGGCACATCCTTCACGGCAATAGGAACTTTCCCGAATCGCTTGCACAGCTCCATAGTTTTTTCGATGATTTCACCGGAAGTTGTGTCGCCTACGACGATTTCCACCAGTTTCATCAGCGGTACCGGGCTGAAATAGTGTGTACCGATGACGCGTCCCGAATTTGCCGTCGCACCGGCAAGTTCGGAAATGCTCATCGTCGATGTATTGCTTGCCAGAATGACGTCGGCCGGACAGTATGAATCGAGTTTCCCGAAAATATCTTTTTTCAGATCCAGATTTTCGAAAACCGCCTCCACCACCATGGCAGCGTCGGCAACACCGGCAGCCATATCGGTCGTCCCGGAGAGGCGTTTCAAGATTGCATCATGATCCTCCCGGCTGATCTTACCCTTCTCAACTTTTTTACCGATAAATTTCTTTATATTTCCAATCCCGCGCTCAATAAAAGCATCGTCCGTATCAACGATAACAACTTCAAATCCTGCCTCCACCGCTATCTGGGCAATACCGGACCCCATGGTCCCGGCCCCGATGACCGCTATTTTTTCACTCATGGTTAACTCCTCATAATGGTGTATCATTTTTGAATTTATAATAAAGGCTGACAGCGGGCGGAAGGAGGGAGTAAAACCGCCCGCTATTCTTGAACGCTATCCATAGATTTGATACCCCAGAAACCAAATCCATGTAGTACACTTCAGCCCTTTTTCTTATTTATGAACTTGTCCATCCCCTTCTTCTGCTCATCCGTGGCAAAACACAGACCGAAACAATCGATTTCAAGCAGCGATCCTGACTCGATATCGACCTGGGCACCCCGGTCCATTGCCGTCTTGATCAACGACAGCGCCACGGCACTCTTTCCGGCGATCGTCGTGGCAATGGACATGATCTCTTCCATAAAAGATTCCTTAGAAAAGACATGATTGACCAACCCGAGCGACAGGGCTTCACTCGCCGTAACCATCGCTCCGGTGAAAATGAGTTCTTTCGCCTTCCCCATCCCGATATACCGCGGAAGACGCTGGGTCCCACCGGACCCCGGCATAATACCGATATTAATTTCCGGCTGGCCGAACTTTGCATTTTCCGATGCCACCCGAAAATCACAGGCCATGGCATATTCCAGACCACCACCCAGACAAAGTCCGTTGATTGCTGCAATCACCGGCTTTGAACAGGTATAAAGTGCGTCCACGGCTCGCTTTGCCTGAAGCGCATAATTACGGGCTCCGATTGCATCCAGATTCGCCATCTCGTTGATGTCGCCTCCAGCAACAAAGGCTTTTGTTCCTGATCCGGTCAGCACGATTACTTTTGCCTGCTCGTCTTTTTCTGCATCATCAAGCAGTTGAACCAACTTCACATTAACGTCCCGATTCAAAGCATTAAGCGCATCCGGACGATTAATCGTAATAATTGCAACACATTCTTTTATCTCATATAAAACCACATCGCGCTTTTCCATTAACTGCACTACCTCCGCACCTTAACCATTATATAAATAGGTACATTTTTCATAATGACCTGGCACCGCCCCACAATCTCTCTGTAATCACCACCTGTGGACCTCACCTTTATTCAGGAATGGAACTACTGATTTCCATTCCTGAATAAAGCAAGGAGAAGGGAGTGTGAGTAGTAGAGGCAATTTAAACAACAGGCACATCATTAGCTTCCGGATAAACAGCACTCATAATTCCGATTCCATCACGAATAAATGCCGTTTCTCCTTCTCACGAAGATACGCCGTTGTTTCTGAGAAACCTTAGGAATAAATAATAATATTATTCGAGAACGATAATCACTTAACTGTATGGTCTTTTGTTATGAGCATAATGCATGCCATAAATTAAAATTTCTTATTAAGTAATCATTACAGCATATTACATTTTGACATTTCCCCAGACACCCTCGACGTAAAGTTAATTTCTCGACCAGTGTCGAATTATCGACAGATGTTGACATTTTGGGTTGTTTCGTATAGAGTCGACAGCGATATCTTGGTAGAGGGAGCTTTTGGAATGACTAAGGCGATAGAATTATTAAATATTATTTCTGAAGATGAAAAAGAGATTCTCTATAATCTCGTCGCATTTCCGGACTTTTTTTCCGTCGACTGGTTTTCCGGCAATACAAACATATTACCGTCGAAATTATTTTCAGTCGTTATGTTTCTTGATAAAAAATTGTTAATTTCCAGTATGGAGAACAGTCCGGGATTTTATGAGTGGACATCGAAATTCCCTCGCGACGAATTTATACAAACGATTCCGTCTCATGAAATGTCATCATACTACAGAAAAGCAGTGGAAATCCTCCGAAATAATTTGCCGAAAAATGAAGAAACAATGGTTCGAATGGCACATCAATGCCTTTTGGCAGGGATAGAACCTTGTGACCTCGATACCATATTCAGAGCTGCACTGATCGAGGAAAAAAATCATAAAATATTTAATGCGATAAGACTCTACAATGCTATCATCGAATATGTTGAAACTATCACTGCCGACGAACTGACGAAGCCTTCACAGGAACTCTTACATATTTTTATAAAAGCTATAGAACGACGGGCGCTTCTCTCGGTATTCGATCCCGATATTAAGAAGCTCAACAGATTGCTTGTTTCAGCCCTCGACACCGCCTTATACCTTGAAGACAGACGGTCGCAAGCTTCCCTTCAACTTTTAATCGGACAAAACTATTGGATGTTTTTTCAATACGAACAGGCGATTCATCACTTTGATCAGGGTTGGGAAATAATTAAAAGCATCGATGACACCACCCTGTACAAAGGGGACTGCAGCTCCAGGGTCTCTCGTTCTGGCTTAAAGGCAGAACATTGGAAGCTGTTCAGGCTTATGAAAAATCGTTAGGCGAAATGGAATCTTTTACCAGTGATGATTTTTCGAGTGTCACGGCACTCCACCTCGCATTATCATATACCCAAATCGGCATGCCCCAGCGTGGTTTGGGAATATCTGAAACGATTTTTAAACGGGCACAGAAACAAGAAAACTGGCCCCTGGCGGCAAATGCCTTGATTACGATGGGGAAAATACTCCTTGAAATACGGCAACTGAACAGCAGCCAAACATATTTCGGGAGGGCTCTGGAGCTTTCAAGAAATGAAAACTTACCTATGCAGGAAGCAATGGCCGGTTTTGGTCTTTCAAATATTGAGTGTCTTCAAGGGAACTATGATGCTGCGGCAGATCATTACAAGGTGATCTGGAAAATTCGCAAGTCCAGTTGGTATTATATTCTCAATCTTTACCATCTCTTCGATACGGGGTATATGCTTCATGCGCAAAATGCATTTCCTCCTGAAATGAACCCTGTTTTTAACTTCCTCAATCAGCTGAAACTAGAGCAGCTTAACCCCTTCCTTCACGGATTGATAAAGCGCCTTGATCTCATGTACTTAAAACCCAATATGCCGGCAAAAGAAAAAATTCAGCAGCTTATTGATACGGAAAAATCAGTGAGGCAAAGCGGTGAAACATTCGAACTTGCAAAACTCAGAATCGACATCGCAACGCTCTCGCTCCAGATCAATGACTGGCAACCAGCGGAATATTATGGAAAAAAAGCCTGGGAGTTTTTAAAGCCCATCGCAAAAGATGTTTTCCCCGCCAATCTGAAATACCTTATTTCCGATGATAATATTACAGATGGAAGTCAATTATTCGACCTCATCGTTGAAATGGGAGAAGCCCTTGCAAACCATTCAAATATCGAGCAGTTGCTCACCAATATTATTTCATCAATATCGCGGTTGATGGGAACGGAACGAACGGCATTGTTTATAAAAGATGAAGATTCACCGGAAGTAAAACTGGTCGCATCCCGAAACCTTATGAAAGAACAAATCACTGATCGTGGCTTCAAAAAAAATATGGAAAAGATTCAAGAAGTCGCAAATAGCCTTGACGGAAAAATTATTAAATATGAAATAGCGGATTCAGGACCGGGGGGCATTCGATACGTCGTTATAACACCTTTAATGCTGAACAAGCAGGTGGCCGGCGTTCTTTATCAGGACAGTCGATTTTATTCATTTGATGCAAATGCCGATAAATTCAAACTTCTCTCCGCATTAGGAACGCAGATTGCCGTATCGATTGACCGTGCAAACGCATATGATCAAATTGCACATCTGAATGAAAGGCTGATCGAGGAAAAT
>DSDU01000223.1 GCA_011056835.1 Deltaproteobacteria bacterium | reverse complement strand
CAACCGTGACATGGCACACCATGACCAGCTGAGCATTGAATACTACAGCAGAGGGGACCTGCTCCTGGCAGACGCTGGCGAAAATAAGTATGTTCTTGACAAATATTACGGGCAGTACGGCGTTCACCACAACGGTATTGCAATCGAAGACCCACGGACACCAGTTGCACTATCCGATTGGGCAGACAGCCGGGCAAGAGCGATATATAAAGGAGGAGCAACGGGTATTTACACACCTGTTACGGTGGAAGCAGTGATTCAGACGTCATGGATGGAGGGGATAGTTGCCTCTGCAACCATTGGTGAAGTGGTTGGTGATCACTGGTCGTCACAGAAAGCCCTTACCTCACCAATAGAGTACAGCCGTGCGATTATGTATCCGGATGATGATTATTTCATCGTCTTCGACCGGTTTGATGGAAGCCAGGAATGGACATACAGAAATGTGTTCCGACCAACCAGCCTCAGCATTACGCCAACTCAGTCCGGTGTGGTCGGCCATGTCCAGGGAGCCCTCAAGATTGACGGTACTGCATACAACTGGTTATCGCTTCCTTATAAGGATGAAACCAATACCCGCGTTACAACAAACGCTCTGACATGGGACACAACAAATCCCTATGGGGAGAAGGTAACCCTGAACATCTATTCCGCCCCGGCTTCAGAAGTTATTGTAACAAAACATGTGGGGAGAATCGCAGGCTATACATCTGAATCTGAAGTGTATTCACCTGTTGTTTACCTGAAGGACGGACCTGAGGAAGACCTGTACCGTATTACCGTTCTTGCATCAAACTACCCGGACGAAGAACAGAAGAACGCACAGGAGCTACCTGTCAGCGGAAACGGGAATGCGATACGGGTCAGCACCACAGCATATGCAGACACCATCTATTCAGGGGCGGGGAGCAGTGCTTTTGGTGCATTCTCAACAAATGCCGAGATGGCATTTATCAGGACTCCTGTATCATCACAGGATTACAGCTACACTCTCATCAAAGGGACATATCTTGACAAAGACGGTGCACCTCTGATCACGAGCACCGGGACAAAGAGTGTTTCACTGAACAAAGAAGGAAATTCCGTATCCATTGTGGTTGACGCAGTTTCAACAGGTCAGGTCTCACTCTATCAGTTAAATGCAGACATCGAGAAGGTACTAAAGGATGGCGCAGTATACACCGGCTGGAAGCTGTCTGCAGAAAAATCGGCCATTGTAATTACTACAGTGTCCGGAAGCCACGAATACACCTTCCTCACTTCCGGAGAAGTAATGCCTGTACCTACCGTTCCTGAAGCACAGTTCAGTGCAAGTCCGACGACAGGTAATGCACCGCTGTCTGTTCAGTTCACAGATTTCAGTACAAATGCAGTCTCATTTTCATGGGACTTCGGAGATGGAGCAAAGTCCACCGAAAAGAATCCGGCACATACCTATGCCGAGCCAGGGATTTATACTGTGAAGATGACCGCGACAGCTGGGAGTGGTTCGGATACCGAAACAAAAACCGATTACATAACCGTTGGTACAACCGTTGCATCAGTGCCGGTTGCAGCCTTTGAGGCGGACGTAACGTCCGGCCAGGCACCCCTGACCGTGCAGTTCACGGATACCAGTACAAACAGTCCGCAATCATGGTCCTGGAATTTTGGTGACGGGACATCTACATTGGCACAAAACCCGAAACACATTTACTCCGAACCCGGCACATACACCGTTACCCTGGAAGTAACAAATTCCGACGGATCAGATACTGAAATAAAAACCGGCTACATATCAATAACTTCCGCGCAGGAGCCCGGAACGTCTGAAACCACGAAACCGGTGGCAGCCTTCACCGCTGACAAAATACGCGGCTCGGCGCCACTGAAGGTAACATTCACCGATCAAAGCGAGGGCAGTCCCACGTCATGGGTATGGTATTTTGGGGATGGGAAAACCTCAACGAAACAGAACGCGATGCACACTTTCGCAAAAAAAGGCACATATACGGTAATTCTGAAAGTGATAAATGACGAAGGAATAAACGTTAAAACTAAAATTGGATATATCACCGTCCTTTAGGTAATTATCCATGCATTTTTTCCTTTTTTGTTCCGGCATTTTAATCAATTTGTATTTCCGAACGTAAAGTTGGTAATTTCAGTTCTCATTTATCTATGAAAGGCCACGATTTACAGTTACCCGCTGGCGGGAGCGATTATGCCGGGGACGTAAAGGTGATTGAATGGGGCCAATTCCCATTTCGCAAGCGGATGCGGGCTGATTCCAATATTGATCGTTTTTTCTTTTGTAGTATTTATTGCCATTGGCAACTGCTTATTTAATCAACATTGAACTATCATAGCTAAATGTATATGGATAGTGGGTGTGAGAGTACTGACCTTGGTCCAATGTTAAAAATTGCAGCGATTGTGGCAATAACGATTGCAATTGTGATAGCAGGATATATGTTTATTTTCACCGAAAAGCAGCATTCATCCTTATATATTATTCCCGAATCATACCTGGATCAGACTCCGGATAATACAATATTTTTTACCTATGGGGTCATATGTTCCGAAAAAGAAGCCACGGATTATGAGATTCAGATTTTTTTAAACGATGTATTGGTGGCAACGGACCAAATCAGGTTAAGTAACAATGAGCGGTATGAAAAAAATGAACGTCTGGAACTGACCGAAAATGTCTCCTCACCTGTTCAGATAGAGGTGTTCCTCACCAATAAAGAAAATATGAACATAGAATCAGTCCATTTCAGGATTGAACTGAGCACCTGAATTTTTCCCTTGTATGATTTGACATCTGAGAAAGGCTCTATAGAACTATGACACCGAATGGTGTCCAATATTATTATTCTATGAATAACGGGAACTGAAAGGTTTTGGTCCTATTTTGAAAATGTCCCGAATGCCCGTCAAAAGCAGGATGCCAGCAACAGAGGCGGAGGAAGGTATCAAATGGTTCTTTTTAAGAGAGTTACTCATGCCGGACAAGTTGCCCTTTCCAAATAGATATCAGTCGAAAACTAATGCATGCGTCCCAAGATCTTCATCTGTGTCTGGGGTATCGCAGGTTTCCCTTCGTGGTAATGATTCTCATGCACAAGGTATGTTGATATTAAGAAGGATCACTATACGTTAAATTGGAGGCAGTGTTGTGCCTGATAAATATGTGCTCATATCAGTAAATCTGCAATAAGGATCATTCCAATAATCATTATTAGTGAAATGTGGTCATAAGAATTACGGTGGACTAAAAATCCTGTAATGCCGGAGGAATTCATCATCCCGATTCGCTTTTTTGTTCTCCTGAAAAAAATGCAGATGTTCTATGGGTCTTCTGTTCGGTTTTCATTATGGGAATAAAATGATTCAATCGTATCTTCCAAGAATGAAAAGTAGCCCTTCACATCAACAGTATCTATCTCTTTAAGGTAACCTGCCTTTTCCACGGCCAACTCATGAGAACCTCTTCTCAGATACATTGAAACATTGCCATATTCATTCGTGATATAGGGCGTTCCATCGATCATAATCTGGGCGTTGTTCAACGGCTCCCCCTCTTTGTCCCGTACGACAATCATTACGGTTCCTTCTCTGGGGGAAGCTGGAATTTCAACAGAGAGCTGCTTCTTTGCAAGACCGGGTCTGATAAAGATTTTTTTTGACTGATGCGGCTCAAGGTCGGCTGAGATGTAGAGGGTATTCTGATCGAGATACCGTGTTGTTCTTTTTATTTCACCATTTTCAGCGACATAGGCATCCTCGTCAAGTACTGGCATTTTTACCGAAAATGTCACACCCTCTACCCTCATATCATTATTATTCGTCACAGAAATTATTGCTTCATCCATCTCAAAGGAAGAATTGAAGGCAATCTGTTGCAAATTCCTGAAATGATCAGCAATAGGCCCGGGCTGTATAAGAGTCAGATCGTAATTCTCTGCATACGCAAGAATATTCAAAAAATCCTGTGCATAAATTGGATCTTCCGCGTCTTGCGGCCGCATCATGAACAGCGCCATGTCAGCGTTTACAGCAACACTCCTGATCACATTTTTCCAGTCAGCAAAGAACTCCTCCTGGGTTTTTCGACCTTCCAACAGGTTCGTTCGTGGTTCAGATTCCGGAAGAAGAACCGTTCCCGTTGGTTCTCCATGATACTGTGCCATTTGTGGATGACGCAGTCCTTCCCAGAAAAGGATATTGTCATAGGGGGGTGGCACTCCAATGGAGATTGTATACGGAATACCTTTCTCACCATCATTCACCACTTTTTCAAGGGTGCTTCGGGTCCGTAAAACACCTGAAACGTCCGTATATTCCACACTATTGGCCCCTATGGTAAAGGTACCTATCCTCCCGTGCCGCAGAGGACTGCCGCTGTAGTCATAACCGCAAAGGATCAACGGAATGATTCCATCAGGATATGGATGCAATGAAATTCGGTTGTCATTCAGGATATGTCGTTTTGCAAGATCTTCATTCCCGACGGATATGTACTGCGTGATGTGAAGAGAAGCACCTGGTTGAATTGTTTCATAATTACTAATGCCGAAGGCACAGTAATTGTATGCCGTTGAACCCTTATAGGTGATATATTGAGGGCTAGGGGCGGTGTTGCCATATTTTATGTATATTCCGGAATCACCGCCGGTAATATAGAATTCCTCATACACATCATTGAGATGTACAGTGTCTTCTGAAGGGTATATGTCCTTTTCAACTCTGGTAAAGGATTTCTTCAGGACGAAAGTGGATGCGGGCATAAAAAGATTCGTGGAGAAATATACTCTCATTATGGGTGAATCAGTTGTTGAGAGCTGGTCATTCGAAATTATAAATTCCCTTTCGATCATTTCAGGCAGGAATGTATACACGATAGTAACCGTTGACCAGTTGTCTATCCCACGACCATCTTTCAGGACGGTCCGGTAAATAAGCTTATTATCAATCCCTTCCCGGGTAAACGTCTCATCAGAGAAGCTATAAGCCTCCAGATCATCACTATTTCCCAGCCAGGTCAACCGGGCACTGTCGTACATCGTGCCTTCCTGAAGCAGATTCTGCGTATTCGTGCCGATATATTTTATTTTAGGTGTTTCCCGATCCATTACTACTTTATAGGTTTTTGTTCTAATTTCGATATTTGATCCGACGTTATCAATAGAAACCTGATCATCGTTGAATAAACTGTCGGCATGAATGCCCGATTGGCTGAAGGCATATATTCCAAAATCCTTGCTTGAATAGATTTTATCCAGGTCCCTTCTTGAATCAATAACTACCTCTTTCTCATTGTTGAGATTCTGCACCAGTTTGTCAGAAATCAACACGTACTTGGCACCGAACAGTGAATAGAGATCCCCCGCCTGATTTCCGGTTTTCTCGAAATATATGCCGTTTAACAGTTGGATAAAAGTGCGGGTCTGCGTACCGGAAGCACGGCCATATGATGCATCCATCTTTCCGGTGTACACCGGAACTGTGCGGTATCCATATCCTACGGCTTTTTCATTTGGCGTGCCCGTTCCTGAAAGCCACTGCATTCCCTCAATGATGTAATCTTCACCCGAAATAGACGGCAGGTAGTATCCATTTCCAATCACCGGTGTGACAATGATCATAGAAAAGAGCCCGATATAGATGAGGGTGATGACTGCCCTGCTGTTTTTCACCTTTGCCTTTACGAACTGGATGATATACCAGAGTCCCAGAACAGCAACAACCGGAATAATCAGGTAGAGATAGGATATTTCCCTGAGTGCACCGGTAGCAGTGTCCAATCCTTCCGAAGCCTGCATTATTGCCGGTGCAACCGTCGTCAGAAGAACAGTGACGGCAAAACATTTACCCTTCATATCAAGCCGGAAAAATCCTATGACGCCAAGAATTGCATGTATCGGCCCTATCCAGAATGGGGTTGTGATAAATGAATGAGACATGCCCGTCAAGGGAACAATTGCGTGGTTTTTCTCACTCACAAGTCGGGTATACTGGTTATATACCTGTTCCCCCGCAAAAACGAGCGCACTCCCCATAGCAAAGACACATGCGGACCAGATGATCACATAAATAAACTGGTGATGAACGAAGAGATTCTCGTACAGCGCTCTACTTAGTTCATCGGCGAAAAAGATATGGAATTTATCTGATAGGAAATTGCCCGGGGTCAAAAAGAGTGTCGCTTTTGTTGCATACTGTTGGTAGAGATGAGGAAACAGTTTTACCGCAATCCAGAAGAAAAGAAACGTGCTTGAGGCCAATACAAATAGAGGACGTGAAAATTTTCTTGCAAAGAAGGAATAAATCCAGAAAAAACCGATGGCAAATATCATGAGATAGATAAGAGTCCCCGTATGAGTCAGCGCAATTAACAACACGGCAATTATCATCAGAAACATATTCTTTATTGTGATATCTTCGGAATATGAGGCGTATATGGCAAACAACAAGAACGGAAGAACAAATGTTGACGGGCGGTAATTGTTCACCGACAGCACAACATTTGGCATGGAAAATAAAAACAAAACAGCGAATAATTTCTGCGATTTCGTCTCGAGAAACAGTCCTGCATAGATGAAATAGGATATTGCAACAATTCCCAGGAACAACGCACTGAATAGATATGCGGTATAATCAGGCTCGAGGTTGATAACTTTTGAAAGAACCGCAATAAACAGCCATGCACCAAAGGGATAGTTGAAGGGGTTGTCCTCGAGATCGGGATTGAGCACCTTTTTACCCAGTTCTTCGTAAAAATCGAAGAGGGAATCCGTCGCATACATCTCCTGTGCATGGAAAATATGGGTATACGTATCAGTTCCAAAAGGACGGCCAAAGTATAATGCAGGAATAAGGTATCCGATTACGAGTACTGCAATAAGAAAAAGCAGCAAGGTAAAGAAGGCCCGGTCTTTGGCATAATATGCATAAATCCGCTCAAAATATGCCTTTGGATCCAACCAATTTGAGCCCTTTAATCCCATAATCACCTTTTTTATAGTGCTATTGTTATTTCAGTAATTGATCCTCACGCTTTTATTTCACCACACGAATGCAACCTGCTGGTATCCATTGCTCTCTCTTCCTCGTGGCATGATACCTCATGTAGTATTGAACCATATTAATGTGATCCACCTTTTTCCCCAACCCGCCCCTGAAATACCTTATTATGTGATGAATGAATGAAGAAGAGCATGAAGAGAATAATGCACATAGTCTCATTCATAATTTCAAGAAAGTATTTCGTCATCACAGTCATCATATCACTGGCTATGTGCTGCCCACTCTCATCGGCAGCACCACATCCGAACCTGCTGTTTTCGGACATTAGCGAGGTTCCCGGCTACCAGTACGGCACATCTGCGCCATGGAGCACCTGGAAGACGGCCATTATCCGATCAGCAGATGCATCGCTCTCACGCGATTTTTCAAACCCGAACTGGGCAACCTACAACCGGGTGTCCTACCGGAGCGGATTTGCCAGTGATCTCGCCCTCGCCTACCAGATAACGAACGAACAGAAATACTTTGATAAAGCACGCCAGGCACTTCTCAACCTTGATGTGGGGGACGTACCCTATAACATGGACAAGGCAGACTCACTGAGGGGATAT
>DSDU01000256.1 GCA_011056835.1 Deltaproteobacteria bacterium | reverse complement strand
TAATAAAACTGACGATCGTGGGCATGAGGAACTTCGTCTGGAAAGTCCGTGCCGGGATCCCCGGGATGGGGCTATCGAATGTTATGACTGATGTAAGAATAGTTGCCCCGGATCGGAGGTCACCGGTCTGAATGATTGCTATCAGGGGTGTCGTGCCTTCGCGGTGTATGCGATTTGCTTCATGAATCAGGGGAAAGAACCTTTACATCCCTTTCTTTTACTCAGGTCTTTGCCGACGATGGAAATAAACAGGGAGTAAGAGAAGTCCCAGTATTAACGAGATGGATGTCCATAAAAGCGCCGGCTCGAGCTTAAGTGACAGATAGGTTACAACGAGAGCAGGCAGAAGAACTATTCTGGTTGCTGTTTGTGCCCCCTGATGCTTTGCAATAAATCGTGCAAGCGGTGGCGAGTATTTGTAATATGCTCCGATGATCATCCGCCCTGCGGTGGAGGTTCTCAGATATCGGTCTCTGAAATCCCTGAATGTCGTCACATGAGGATGGAGTGGTGACCCGTAAGCAGCCGTGACGATGAAGCATTCCCACCAGTCGTCATCATCGTCGTCCGATCCTCCGCCTCCCGAAACGGGAACATCCGTGGCCACCGGTGTTGTCGTTGTCTGTATGTACTGTGTATAGGGAAAAAAGATATATCGTTCGCCGTTATGTTTCCTGCCCATGTCCAATGTGTTTGCCGAGGGGTGTCTGATTTGTGAAAATTCGATGTCCTCTGCAAACGAATTCTTGCGCGTATCGTCTTGCCACAACGTGTCAGCGCAATTATATGTCTGGTATTGGCTCCTCCCCGTTCCTGTTTCGGGATAATAGCCGAAGGGCGTAATATCGTAACCTGTTCCTCCTTCAAAATTTTCGTATACATATTCAACGAGTCCCACACAGGTGAAGTCTCCGTCTTCGCCTTTCTGATGACTGAAATTAGTATCATATGGTTTCCCCACCTGCTGTTTGGCGAACAAAATAAGCTGAGACTTGCGGGTGTCGGACCACACGGCGGGATCATCGTAGTTGAGAGGTATTTTGGCGCCAACATACCGGAAGCCCCTTCTCAGGTCTGTCCGGGGAATGAAGTTCCTTGAGTCCGTCTCTTCGACACCCTCTCTGACTGCATGGATGATACGTTCATTGCCGATGTAGAGGGCAACATGACCGGAACCGACTTCCCGGAGTATAAGAATATCAATGAGCGAACACGGCAGTTCCAGTGCGGTCAGACCGTACATTTTGCCGTCTTCGCTGGTATGATACAATATGGCGCCTCTTTCGAGAGCTAGGCCGCTTCCCGCAATCATCAACACTATGACAAGAATTGAAAGCAAACATGTTGACCGTTTCATCGCAGTATTCCTTTCACTTTTGCACGAACTGACGGCGATGCATCGTCTCGCGCAGCTTCAAGAGCTGAGCGCGCCTCGGGACTCAAGATTGCAAATGTATCCAGCATGATTGCCGCATTGTATCGGACCAATGGTTCATGGTCGGACCGTAATGCCTGTATCAGCGCCGCTTCTGTTACGGGATTCTCTGTCTGTCCGATTGCCTGTACCGTCTGTGCCCGGACCATTGGATCTGCTTCATGTTTCATATGTGATACGAGCGCCGCAATAGCTTCGTCGCTCTGCAGCAAACCAAGCGCCTGGGCAGCCTTGAACCGTATCATGGAATTGCCGTGAGATAAGGCTTCCGATAATAACGGTAAAGATTCCGCTGCACGCATATAGCCGAGATACAGTAGAATCGTATATGATAGATTATGATTCGTGTTCTTCCCCCGGTATACCCCTTCCAGAGCTTCGATTATTTCAATCCGGGGCTCTCCCAGTTGCGCCAGGGCTCGAACCGCGGCGGAACGGATCGCCCGCTGTTCCTGTCGGTCATTTAATAGAATAAACAATGGGTCGGCTGCCTGTTCGTCGCCCGATGCCCCCAATTCCTTAATTGCCGTTATACGATCATCAATGGTTCGAGAGCCGTCGAGAGCAATAGAGGCAGGGTCGTCATATTCTGATCGGGCCAGTGCGGACGGCGGCACAGATACCACCAGAATAAAGATTATGGCACTTGCCCATAAAAAACGTATTTTGCAGTTTTTCACGGCCTTACTCCTTTTTTCAGGATTTAATAAAAAAGTGAAAAGCGGTCTGAGACGGTGGATTATTATTCCGGATACGGGATTGATTCGTCGCGTGCGGTTCCGCCACGGGAATATGAATAATGCGCCAAAAGGTGGTATGAGCGATGCTCAGGATGTGGATCGACATGTAATCGTCCCGGGATTCCTTTGATAGAACCGGTATATGTGGTTAAGAATATACAGTAATTCTTTGAATGAATCCAGAAAAAATTGATTACCATGCAGGATCTCCGGTTGCAGAAGTTCGGCTGCCACGATGCTGCCAATGGGGTTCTGCTTGTATGCATGGATCGCATGATGTTCTAAGGGCGGTTGCCTGTTTCCCCTGTTGCTTCTTCCCCTCTGCGAGACATGGAGATAAGCGCTCATAGCGCGACTCCTTTCATTTATGGTGTTGTGATCCGAACAGGATCTTGATTGCCGTCAGCGCGGAAGTGGATAATATTACAACAATCTTATTCTATCCAAAGTTTCTTTTCCGCAATGCATAAAAATTATAACTGAATATCAAATAATGTCCCCTTCATGATTAATCGAATTGGAGGTATTTCTTTTCCATTATAGAAAACGTATCAAACATATAGGCAGAGCAATCTGTTGTATATAGATGATTATACTTGTTAAATTGAAATCCTTGACGGGGCGGTCTCTCTTTGTTACTTGTAGCTGTATAGGATCACAAATGAAAATGTAGCCGACAGATGGTTGAAAGCAGGGTTGCTGTTGCCGGTAACAGGCAAACTTCACATGAGCTTTTCAGTTGCCGACATCTAATTTTTTGCGGCTCTGTCGCGTGAGGGATGTATCAATGAAGGATGAAAAGAACATAGATATCGATTTTTCGACGCTGAAAAGCGATAGCGGATATGACAGACTGAGGAACAAGAAGAAACGATTCTTTGAGAAACGGGTTACCTTGCCGATCAGACTTCCCGGGAAAAAAACAATTGGAACCGTTATTGCCGCTGTTGCGCTCATTTTTATCTTTGTTGTTTTCTCCGAAGGAGATTCCAAATTACCGGATGCCGATCTTTCAGGGATCCGGGTGTCTCTGGAAAAATTGACAGCCAGGGTTGAAGGCAATAACGATCGTGTCATGAAAGAACTCGGGACATTGACGGATAAAATGAATCAACTGCAGTGGCGAGTGGATGCTTTGGGAAAAAGAAGCGGATCGACCAACGCGGTGAGTCGACAAGCGGTTCAACGATCGTCGGATCGTTATTATACGGTACGTAGTGGTGATAACCTGACACTGATTGCGAAAAAATATGGATTGACGGTGAACGAACTGTGTTTACTGAATGACACGTCGCCTCGGAAATCGATTTACCCCGGACAAAAACTCATTGTGAGGAAGTAGTCGTTCAGTCCGGGATGTTGTGTTTCTCGGTAAAGGCCTTTGACCGTGTTGTAAAGAACGGTTACCTACATTTTTTAGGAGGATGGAATGACAGTTGAAGAGGCAATCACGGGCAGGCGAAGTATAAGAAAATTTAAGACCGACAAGGTCCCACGCGAAGTAATCGAACATATCCTTGATGCGGCGCAATGGTCTCCGTCATGGGGAAATACCCAACCTTGGGAGCTTTATGTCTTGACTGGTGAGCCCCTGGAGGAATTCAGAAAGGCAAACCATATGAAAATCATTAATGGGGAAGATTATAAAACGGATATTCCCATACCGGAGATCTGGCCGGATCATCTGAAAAAACGGTATGGCGAGATAGGAAAAACTCTGCTCAGCGCCTTGGGGATTCCCCGTGAAGATAAAGAATCCCGGAATAAATTTTATGAAGAAATGGCTCAGTTGTTCGGAGCGCCCTGCATGATTATTGCCTGCATTCCCCGAGCGAGCGCCGTCGAATATGCCCTGCTTGATGTCGGCCTCGTTGTCCAGACTATCTGTCTTCTTGCCCATGACAGGGGGCTCGGAACCTGCATCATGGCTGCAGCCGTCGGATATCCCGAACTGTTGCGATCAATAGCCTCGATACCGGATGAATTGCTCATCGTTGTGGGAATAGCCCTGGGGTATCCCGATGGTGCCGCTCCCATCAATGCCTTCAAGCGGGTGAGGGCTGATACGTCGGAAGTGGTTACGTGGATTGATTAAATAGCGGTTAAACCCGTGATCGGGATGGAATAATACTCATGACGCCGCTCGGTGAATAAGCTGTGTGGGAAGAATTTCCTCTGAAAGTGAGAACACCATTACCATACATCTCAGGCAGCATCAGGATGAACGAAAATACCCCATAGTGGTTTTTGATGCACCGTGACAGCAGGAACGTTCCCGGAATTAAACGGCGACGCAGCAGTGATTCGGTAACATTCATTATAGTGTCGGATCGAAACATACGATAAATTCTTCGCAGAGGTACCCAGCAATGGAAAGCAGAATCACCTCGGCACTCAGGCTTACATATCATCCTGTTGCCGTCACTTGGGCCGATAAAGAACCGAGCGATGCCCTGGCTTTTAAAAAGGGCAAATGGGGATGTGTCATGTCGCTGTTCGCTCAGGCGGCCAAGGGGCGTATCGCTGTTTTCAGTCGTGAAACGTTTGGCTGCTGGGGCGGAGGCGTCGGTCTCGGATTCGGGAATCAATACCTGAATGTCCCCGGCGGCATTGACGCCTTTTATCATTTCCTGTCAATTGGGAATATCCGGCGGGGATCGAACCAAAAAATAAAAGAAACATTCTGTCATTTTCTGAATAATCATTTTCTTGACGAATTTATGCGCGGTGAGCGGTATCTGAAGTCACCGGAACAGGTCAAGCGGTTTGTTGAGAGTCTGCCCATTATTGATGTTCCCTCCTCCTTCGTCTGCTTTAAACCGCTTGCTCATGTCGACATCAACAAGGAAAAACCGGTCGTGGTCGTATTCGTTGCAAATCCCGATCAGCTTTCCGCCCTGGTAATCCTGGCAAATTTCGGAAGGAACAATTTTGAAAGTGTCGTGACTCCTTTCGCGGCGGCATGTCAGGCCATCGGCATTATTCCGTATCGGGAGGCAGAGTCGGCTAATCCCCGCGCCGTAGTCGGTCTGATCGATATAACGGCACGGAAAAACGTGAGAAGCGTTCTGGGAAATGATATTTTTACGTTTGCCGTTCCCCTGAAAATGTTTCATGAGATGGAAGAACATGTGGAAGAAAGCTTTCTTAGGAGAGATGTCTGGAAATATCTTTCTGGGTGATGACAATAGCTCATGAAAGATAAAAGTGGTGAGAATGAATAATATTGCAATTCCATAGCCGTGGGTTTTGGGATTGCGATAGTTGTGTTGTGTATTATGAATCCCCTTGTGGTGATATGATAACCTATTTGGGTGAAGTCACATGTATGTATCTGCATAGCAATGACAAAGAAGTATCTTTTGTCGACAGGCAGAGTACATAAATGGATTCACAAACACATGCCAAGTTCGAGGCGAGAAATAATTACATTGCTTGTAAATTGTCATATGGCTGTTCGTTGCTGTACGATTTTCATGGCATTTTGAGAAAATGATGGTAAAATGTAATAAAATAAGCGGCGGCGAAATCGGTAAGTGGAATATATCGATTACGCCTGTTGTGACATGGTCCGATAATGATCCCGTCTTTTTAATAACTGATGTCTCATGCAGCGGTGAGCCGAAATCGTGTCAAAGACCATCGAAAGTTCATGAGATAACGTTCATATCACGATTCTTCATATAATGACTTTAGGCCGGGTTGTTGTAAGCCGATCATACCTGTAGCGGCGTTATTTCATGTTGGCCCGCGTCTCGCCGGTAATGCTGATCGATAATGAATAATTATTTATCGTCAACATGAAGGGAGGGGACAGTATATGAAGAAAAATAACAATAACATATTTGACCTGCCTCTGTTTCTGTTGACTCCTGAGGATTCAACGGAAAAATATCCCGATGCCGTGTTCAAAATGAACGACAACGATACCTTGCACAGGCCCAGGTATTACCACGTGATAAAAACAATATTCTGGGTGGGGATGTCTGCTTTAGTATCTATAATGATTTCCCAGCTTCGTTAGAACAGCTCATGCGGGTATGCTTACCGTAACGGATCGTCACACACATTCATTATTACTCGTTTATTCGGGAACCTGCCGATCACATCAGGCAATCTCTCAGCTGAGGAATGTCTTTTCGAAGGGGACCCGCTTTTCAAATGCAGAGCATTTCAGTGGAAACCCGTTGTAAAACCGATCATTGCTCTAAAAGAATCTCGACCCGTTCTTTTCCCTTCCCGATATTGTTACGTTTCAATTTGATCGGACCGATTTCGCCGGTTGTTCTAAGATGTGTTCCTCCGCAGGAGACACGGGCGAAATCGCGGATTTCCCAGTAGCGCTGACCATTTTCCTCATCGCTGAAATCGCTGTTTATCGGCAGGTCGGCATTGATGAGTTCCTGCGCCTTCTGTTCCAGAAAGGGAAACGTACGGGAGATGCTTCCCTCCCAGATGAAGTCGAGGCGCGCTTTATCTTCGGCGATATGGGCTCCGACTTTCTCAGGTTTATTGAATCGCTGATAGATCAGTTCCAGGATGATTTCAGCTGCGAAATGGAGACGCATGAGACGATACCGCCTATTCCAGTCAATTTCGACAATAACCTCGTCACCTGGTTTCAGATCATGACCGCTTTCCAGAGTATAGAAGATCTCGTTGTTATCCTTCTCTGCTTTGATGACCTTGAACCCGTGAATGGTCCCTTTGTCCGATTCCTGACCGCCGGCAAATGCATAAAAGATGGTTTTGTCAAGTGTGACCACATTATCGCTTACAGATGTTACTTGAGCGATAATCTCTGTCTGATAGGGGTCAGCCCAAAAGACTTTTTGAACTGCCATTGCTTCCCTCCCGTAAAGGCATTCGTAGAGAGAGTAGTGAAATAGTATTGTTATTACAATCGTGACGTGTCTTATGCCGCTTTTTCGAACGTACACCATTGCACTTCAATGTCAAGATATTTCAATGATGGTGAGTAAACGGAATCAAGGAATATTGAAGTATCAATATATTCCGGCCCCGTAGGAATGAAAGCAGTGCCGTCCTACATTATTTCAAGCAGAGAATGTAGAAGGTTGATGCGTATTCCATGGAGGTCGACCAGTGCTGTGCTCTTGCCATGATGGCAAGAACTTTCATCGGTTCTATCGGCATGGGGAGTCGATACACAAGTCCGGTAATTACATTGGCCAGTCCCATCATGACGAGGAGTCCAGCTGAATCAAGCCTACAGACGGCTACGTGGCCGACAGCCAAATGATTTGATTTTCATGATCCGAACCTGCAGGGATTCTTATTACGGGAGATGCTGTGTCATGAAATGTCTAACTGATCTTTAACAGTTGCAAAAATATAGTTATTTACTATCGGGCACATAGATATCCCGAAACAGTTCTTGGCACCACATTTTGCATGTGTTCTTTGAAAATCGGATAGTATCACAACAGCT
>DSDU01000170.1 GCA_011056835.1 Deltaproteobacteria bacterium | reverse complement strand
TGTCATTCTCGATATGATCATGCCGAGGATGAGTGGAGGAGAAACCTTTGATCACCTATCGGGTATCAATCCCGATATCAAGGCAATTCTCTCCAGCGGATACAGCATCAACGGACAGGCACAGTCAATTCTAAAGCGAGGCTGCCGGACATTTCTCCAGAAACCCTTCACAATCAGATCACTGTCCCGGAAAATACGGGAGGTGCTCGACCTCACGGAAGGTGCATAGCGTTCGATCGATTCAGACGCTGAACCGTATGTTCAGGATATCACCGTCCCGAACGGGATAGTCTTTCCCCTCGAGACGGAAGCACCCTTTGTCTCGAATACCCTTTTCCGTACCGCACGCCATCAGTTCATCATAGGTGAAACATTCGGCACGGATGAATCCCCGGGCCAGATCGGAATGAATGGCAGCCGCCGCATCAACCGCCGTATCTCCCTCGTGGATACTCCATGCCCGGACTTCGTCTTCGCCCACGGTAAAAAAGCTCACGTATCCGAGGGTCTGATAGGCAAATCTCGTCAACCGTTCCCGCGCCGACATCCGAATGCCCATGTCTTCCATGAAAATCACCGCATCATCATCACTCAGGCGGGACAACTCCATCTCGAAACGGCCGGCAAATTCGATGACCTTATACTTCGCTTCGATCGCAGCAATCAGTTCTGTATTCCGTCCGAAAAACGCTTCGTCCGAGTTCAGGATGACCAGAAACGGTTTCTTGGTCAGAAATTGAAATCCCCTGATAATTTTTTCATCGTCTTCGGTAAAGGTGAGTTCCCGTATCGGCCTGTCTTCGTTCAAATGATCCAGAATTGTTCGAAGCACCCTTTCTTCCGCAAGGAGATGCGCCGACTTCTGCCCCCTGTTCATGGTCTTCTCAATACGCTCCAGTCTGCTTTCAACAATAATCAGATCGGTCAGCAGGAGTTCCGTATCAATATCATCTATCTCGCTGAGCGGCGTGGGCGGACCAGCCAGATCGTCACTAAAATTCCGCACCACCAGCGCCAGGGCATCGGCATGTTTGACCATGCTCAGACCATTCGTCGCAAAGGACCCCTTTGGGGCCGATCCCGATTTTAATCCGGGAAAGTCAATCATCTCAATGGTGGCTCTCGTAATTTTTTTCGGTTTGTACATTTCCGTCAGACACGCAACTCTCCCATCATCAACTTCGACAATTGCAATATTCGGACCTGCCGTCACATCGGCATACATCGAGGTCTTGGCATCCATGTTGGTCAGAGCATTGAAAATGGTCGTTTTGCCGGAATTGGCAAGACCGATCAGTCCGATTTTCATGCGTTACTCCTCGCAATCAGGAAATAGTGCAAAAAGAGGGTCTTTAGTTCGTTTTATTGAGATTGTCAAGAGATTTAAAGCAACCGCAGAGCAACCACCAGAATGAAATTAATGGATTTTGAACACAATCCCTGATACATATACCCCATTAGTCCTCCGCACGGGATTGACACGATCAGCGTCATATCATCGATGATCCAGCGGAAAAACGAGGAGGTTATCATGGGATCCAAGAAAAAACCAACACAACTGAAACATAAGGTTCAGTTTGAAAAAAAACTGGCGGAACGCCTCGCATCCCTGAACGACCAGGGGATGGAAGCTGAACGAATCAACAAGGACGCACTCGTCAAGCAACTCAAGGCCAGGGTCAGGGCGGTTAATTCACGATTGAAAGCCATCGACGCGCACGAAAAGAAAACGGAAGAACTTGCACGGATGAAAGCGGAAAAGCTGGCGGCGCCGCGTAACGAATCAAAAGAAAAGAAACCGGAACCAGTGCCCGTAAAAGGTGAAGGAAAGAAAAAGAAAAAAGAGAAAGCCGAATAAAAAACGAACGGGCCGTTGCCCGAGCGAGAATTCATTTCAGCGGGTCATCATGCATCTTTGAGGAGGGACCCTATGTCCTATCCCCGAATCGGCCTAGCCCTGGGCAGCGGATCCGCCCGTGGGCTGTCGCATATCGGAATTATTCATGCCCTGGCCGAAATGGGCATTCACCCCCATATCGTCTGCGGCTGTTCTGTCGGAGCCATGGTCGGCGGGGCATATGCGGCAGATCATCTCGATAAGCTTGAAACATGGATCAGGAGTTTAACCAGAACGGATGTCCTCCGGTTCTTCGATATCAGCCTGACCAGCGGAGGAGTCATACTGGGTGAGCGTCTTACAAATGTCTTTCGGGAATATATCGGTGAAGTGACTATCGAATCACTTTCCATACCGTTTTCAGCTGTCGCCACCGAGTTGGCCACAGGGCGTGAAATCTGGTTTCGAACGGGGTTTCTCCTCGATGCGATTCGTGCCTCCATGTCGTTGCCAGGCCTGTTTGCACCGGTGCAAATCGATAACAACTGGCTGGTCGACGGCGGACTCGTCAACCCCGTCCCCGTTTCGATCTGCAGAGCAATGGGGGCGGATGTAGTCATTGCAGTTAATCTGAACGGAGGGATTGTGGGACGCCACCTGTCGTCAAAGCAGGCAAAGGCTGTGGAGACCGCATCGGGAGGGCGACCTCCGGAATTCTTCACCGATTTGACGAACCGGATCAAAAGGAGTTTGAAGAACGGCGTCGATTCGCTGATCGCTCAGTTGTGGCAGGACGACAGCAACCGGCCTGGGATGTTCGATGTTATGGCCAGCTCCATCAACATCATGCAGGACCGCATCACTCGAAGTCGCATGGCCGGTGATCCACCCGACGTCATGTTGGCACCCCAGCTCGAGCATATCGGATTGTTGGAAGTGTATCGAGCCTCGGAAGCCATAGAGGAAGGAATAAAATGCGTACGGCGGGCAAAAGATGCTCTCAGTGATATCATATCAATCGATAGGGGCGCCGGACAAAACCGGCGTAACTACCGATAATTGGGCATCAATTGCATCGAGGGGTGTAATCGGTCATCATATACTCATGCACGATTCACCATCATAGTCACTCGTGCCGGAATCGACACGATGCATCACTCAACCCACAAGCCGCTCCCGGAAGATAAAAAAAACCGCACCGAGGATGCAGAGACATGCCCACAGATAGTCCAATCGAAGGTGCTCTTTCATGTAAAAAATGGAAAAGGGCAAGAAAATCGTTAATGTAATGACTTCTTGAAGTATTTTCAGCTGCCCTAGATTCATAACCTGATGACCGATTCGATTGGCCGGCACCTGGATAACGTATTCAAACAAAGCAATGAGCCAGCTTACAAGAACGGCAAACAGCAATGGTTTGTGGGAAAGGGTTTTGAGGTGACCGTACCAGGCAAACGTCATAAATACATTGCTGCAGCAAAGTAGAACCATCGTGATGAGAATGTGACGCATACAGGTATGATATGATTTACTCCTTGACAACAACTGATGGATATTGCAGGGATTGGCCGTCTCTATCGACGGCGGCATCCCCGGAGGCCATCGTCTTTCTGATCGATGGCAGGCCGCACTATATATAAAGGTATTTTCAAAGTCCACATAAAAGTTTATGAAAGACATGGCAGTCCCATGCCTGCAACTATTATAAAGAAGGGCACTATTGGGTGAATAAGAACAGGCTCCATAACGACCGCTCACGTGAATTTTCGTATGGGCAACGACCGCGTGTATACTATCAGGAATTATCCGGTAGTCTCTACGCAATTAATTGATATTGATCTTTCAGCATTTTCTGGCACATTACAACATAAAGCGTCAAGCGGCTCATCAAGATTAACATAAAACCTCGTACAACAAGAAAGAAGGGGGAAAAGATGGAACGATATAGGAACTCTGAAATATTACCTGGCGTCAAGGCGATCTATCGAAGCGGTGATATGATCTATCAAGATCCTTCATCGCTGACCGGTGAGTCGTCCGAGAGGCCTGCCGGTTATGGCGATACGCATCAGCAGGCGCCGGAACATGATGATAAAAAAAGGAAGGGAGAGTGAAATTATGATCGTAAAAAAGCAGTACCTCAAGTCGAAGCCGCTCTGCAAGGTAGTATTCGGTATACCGAGTGAGCTCGCCGATGACGCCCGTGAAGCCTGGCTTGTCGGTGATTTCAACAGATGGGATCAAATAGCGACACCTATGAAAAGATTGAAAAATGGTTCGTTCTCCGTAACGGTGGATCTCGAAACGGGAAGAGAATACCAGTTCAGGTACCTCATCGACGGAAACCGCTGGGAAAATGCATGGAATGCCGATAAATCCGTACTGACGCCCTATGGAGATACTTACAACTCGATTGTCATTGTTTGAACCACATGAAACCACCTCGGCACTCATCATTGCAATAACCTGCTACGTTTAATGCTGTAGTGTATTCCTGTCCAGCGACAAAAACCTGAAGTTTAGACAAATACGGCACCTGCTTTATGTCGGTTGAAGAAGCGTAACCCATGGATACGCTCATCAGCTGACGGCATAAAGGACATGAACGCGACAGTCAGGAGCCTGAATAACGGTTAATAATCAACACAACACTCATTAAAACCGTACAGACCTGCGGCGTATTTATTTGTTGACAGATCGTTCATTGTAGTTGAAAATGCCATAGATTAGACAAGTCAGACAGGTGTTTTCATCTCATTCACTCTTGCTGCCCCGATTCCGAATTCCAGTGCTACCATCAATTGAAAAAAATTTTCATCATGGTTTTTTTTTATGACAGCCATCAACAAAGTCGGGCACGGGGAACGATGATGAAAATGAGCATAAGCGCATATGGACCCATAAGCAGACGGCATAGAGGATGTAGCGAGTTAGCATTGGAACCGTACTGAATGCAAATATCCGATATCAGACTCCTTGACTTCCCATAGACGATTGCCCCGATCGTGATATGTTTCCGGCCTTGAGCCATCTGTGCTTTGCAAGCAACCAACTTCAGATATGATTTTCCGGCAGATTCTGAAGAATGAGGGAAAGCAATTATGACATCGGAAGAACTGAAACGACGGACTGAGCAGATAATCGCAGAGCGACCCGAACGGATTCACGAAATTCCAGCGCGGGAGATCCACGACCTGATTTACGAGCTTCACGAATACCAGGCGAGGCTGGAGAAGGAGAACAACGAGCTCAATAAAGTCCATGAACATATAGATCAACTGCTTGAAGACCGGACTGACGCGTTCCGTAAAAGTGAAGCAGACTATCGGAAGCTTGTTCAAAACGCCAACAGCATCATCTACCGTCGCGACCCACAGGGACATATCACCTTTTTCAACGAGTACGCTCAAACCTTTTTCGGATACAGCAACGAAGAAATCATGGGAAAGCACGTTGTGGGGACCATTGTCCCGGAGATAGACAGCAACGGCCGTGATCTTGCTGCCATGATCGAGGATATCAGCCGACACCCGGATCAATACACCTCCAATATAAATGAGAACATACGCCGCGATAAAGAGCGTGTCTGGATATCATGGACCAACAAGGCCATCATTGACGAAAGCGGGAATGTGCGGGAGATCCTTTGCGTGGGAAATGACATTACCGCCCTGAGAAAAGCAGATGAGGCCCTCAGGAAATCGGAAGAGCGGTACCAGGCTCTCGTAGAAAACATCGGCATCGGTATATCGCTCATCAGCCCCGACATGCGGATACTTTCCCTGAATCGGCAGATGAGAGAGTGGTGCCCTGCTATCGACATCAACGAACACCCTCTCTGCTACAGGAGTTTCAACGATCCGCCGCGAGATGAGATCTGCTCATACTGTCCGACGTATCCCGCTCTTCGGGACGGGATGGTTCATGAGGCAATCACCGAAACCCCGAAAGGGGATACGACTAGGAATTATCGCATTGTAGCGTCCCCGATAAAGGACGAAAATGGAACCGTAACGGCAGCAATCGAAATGGTCGAAGACATTACCGAAAAGCTGGAACTCCATGAACAGCTTGCCCTGAGTGAGAAATTTTACGAAACCTTCTTTGAGACAATGGGAGCGGGAATGGTCGTCATTGAAGAAGATATGACCTTATCCTTGGTGAACAAAGAATTCGCCAGGATCACCGGCTACGGCAAAGAAGAACTACAGGGAAGAAGTTGGGCCGAATTTATAGCTCATCAGGATCTTGACATGATGAAGACGTATCATCATCAGCGCCGAATTGATCCGCATTCCGTTCCGTCAGTTTATAGATGTTCTTTAGTTGACATACACGGCATTGAAAGGGATATTGTTCTTTCAGTATCGATGATTCCGGGAACAAACAAAAGTGTGGCAAGCTTTCTGGATGTTTCGGAAGAGGTAAGGCTGAAAAAGGATCTCATCGAACAGGAACAACGATACCGCCTTCTTGCCGACAACGTTTCCGATGTAATCTGGACAGCTGATCTCTATCTGCACTTCAACTATGTCAGCCCATCGGTTGAGCGGCTCCTGGGGTATAATCCCGACGAAATCTTGTATCATCCCATGGATGAGATTTTTTCCCCGGCATCCCGGGAGACAGTGCTGAATCTCGGGGAAAAATTCAGGGATATCGTTAAAGGCATCGATGACAGAAAACGTCTTGCCGGTTCACAAACAATCGAACTGGACCTTATCAGCAAAGATGGAACACCTGTCTGGACGGAGACAACCATGACCTTCATCGGCGGGAGTGAAAACTGCGCCGACATGATCCTCGGCGTGACCCGTGACATCACCAAGCGAAAGAAAGCTGAAGAAGAACGATGGAAGAGCGAAAACCTGTATCATCTTCTCTTCGACTCCTCACCGGCCGGCATTTTCTACTATGATACGCAGCTCCGCTTCATCGATTGCAATGACCGGTTTACCTCGGTCATCCAATCGGGCAGGGACAGGTTGATCGGTCTGGATCTCAAAACGCTGGTCGATCAGAGCATCGTCCCGGCACTGTCCGAAGCGCTGCACGGAAGAAACGGATTCTTCGAAGGATCCTACAGGACGACGGTAAGTCAGGTCGACATGTGGACTATCCTGCAAACCGCGCCGCTTTATGACATTGACGGCACTGTCACGGGCGGTATGGGTATCATGGAAAACACTACGGAACGAGTCATGGCGAAACAGGCCCTTGAGAAAAGCAAGGCCGAACTGGAGGTCAAATCACGATTCCTTGAAGAGAGCAACACCACGCTGAAGGTTCTTATGAACCGCATAGAGGAAGACAAAATGGAGCTTCAGGAAAATGTGCTGGTAAACATAAGACATCTGATTATACCCCTTATCGAAAAGATAAAGGTGAGTCCTTCTAAAACCGAGATAGACGGCTGTGTAGAAGTGCTTGAGTCCAGCCTGAACAACATCGTTTCCCCCTTCCTGCGGAACATCTCATTGAAGCACTATCATTTGACACCGAAAGAAATGCAGGTGGCCAGTCTTGTCAAGGAAGGTAAAACCACAAAGGAAATAGCGGGATTAATGAATGTATCCTTAAGATCCGTGGAAGTTCATCGCGACAACATTCGAGGCAAGCTGGATATAAAGCACAAGAAAGCGAATCTGCAGTCGGTTCTGCTTTCAATGTCATGATTACGTGTCAAGACGGGAGTTTTTCGCAGTCTCACTATAACGTACCAGATTTATATAAGTAGGGCTTGCTGAAAAAGTCATAATCCACACATTCATCATCAGGCAAGGCATGATACCGTTTATATTACACACCAAGCGCCATACTCCTGATCAGGCATAAATGCTGCCTGATGATGAGATAC
>DSDU01000009.1 GCA_011056835.1 Deltaproteobacteria bacterium | reverse complement strand
TCCTTCTTCGGTCTTATTGGAAGCGAGTGGTCTCGTGGCCCCGTAGCCGACGCTCGTGATCTTATGTTCCGGCAACACCTCATTTGCGATGAAGTACTGCCGCACCGAATCCGCCCGCTGTTGCGACAGCCGTTCGTTAACCGCATCAGATCCCGTACTGTCGGTATGCCCTTCAATAATAACCCTCGGTTCACCATACATTCGAATCGATCTCTGGACTTTGCTCAAAATTTCATAATTGTCGGGCATGAGCACATAACTTCCGACTGGAAAATGAATGCCCCTGACCCTGATAACCAGTTGATTAGCCTGTTTGTATACTTCCGCTTCATGCGGCTCAAACAGGTCTTGAACTTCGAGATAGAGTACCTGAAACCGCTTTTCCGCTTCAAGCCGCTCTATTTCAGTTTGTTCCTGACGGGTCTTACCTTCCAGTGAAGCGATCCGTTCTTGCATTCCGGCCATCTCATCATGCTGGGCTTTGACCTTGTCGACCATGAACTGGTGATCGTTCTTGAGTGCCGAGATTGATTGGATGATATTCTCATACTGTGTTTCGAAGGTTTCATTCCTCATGTCCGGTGCCGCCAGTTTCTTAGTGATGCCGTGCATGATATCTTCCGTCCAGATCAATGTCTGCTCCGGAGTCATGGATTTGATTTTCGCGCTTTGTCTATTCAGCTGATTAAGGCGCCGGGCATCAAACAGGAGATCATTGGCCCTCCGATGCATCTCTTCCTTTTCATAGCGATGTTGTGAAATATATTCTTCCGTTTCTTTGTACCTCTTCTTGACAGTCTGTAACGTCACGGGGACCCATTTATCGGCATCTTCCTTTTCGGCCTGCGCGATAAGGTCCCGGACTTTTCCGATTGTATCTTGCTTGATCGCTTTCAGTTCCAGATCGCGAAACGTTGTCGCAACTTTGTCCTTGTTTCTGGTAGCCCACGACACCTTATCATTCTCGATCGCTTCCGTCAGTTCCAGGAACTGCGCCTCGGCATTGGCATACAATTCCAAGAGATTAATTGCCCCGGCATTGCGAGCAAGATCCCGTGCTTCAATAACATCCGGAAGGGTCGTCCGGGAGATGTCTGCTATCTCTCTGGCTTTCTTGAGCTGAGCATCTCCAAGAGAAACATGATCCATAATCCGGGCGATTTCACCTCCACTTTCCAGAGACTGCTCCGCATCACTATAGGATTTCTCCGCCCTAGCAAACCAGGTCGGTGACAATACGTTAACCTTGTTTTGCCGGGCATCCGTCAAATCATTGCCGAGACGCGCCACCTGTCCTCTCGGATCTTCCGATACGGCAATGGGCTTCACATCTAGATCTACTGCCGCACATGCCATGACTCCGCATATCACAAGACTTAAACAAGTTACCATGAACCTATTCCTGCATTTTTTACTCATGACACACCTCCTGGTATCTCATTAAATATTTTACAAACAAATGGATACGGGCTGTTTTTACTCCCATATTTCCTTTATGAAAGAATCACTGTACACCGGAAAGGAATTGATAGGCAGGTCCACCTTTTTCGCTATAGAACAATTTGGAAGAGGTAACTCGCTTGAAAAGAGCATTCGGCAGCAATACCAAGAACGTCTTACTTGTATTTGCGCAATTTATATAGCCGACAAAGCCTGGATGCTTGAATTCACATGCCGTACAAAGTCTGGTTTGAAAACCGCTTAATCTCATGCTTTGTCACTCCGTTGTCACCTCCTATAATCTTTTCGAAAAGCTCCTTCATGTAAGCAACGAAACATGCAGAGTGCTTCTTCGGCTCAGACCCTTTGAAATATTCCATACTATAATGCATTTCTGTATTTTCAACAAGACGATTCCTGTCTGAAATGCAACAATGTGAACTTAATGAAACAGTGGCTGTGAATGTCTGAAGTAGTAATATTAAGAGGATTTATTCATTCCTGCTCTTTTAACCAGGGTTTAACTTGCTTAAGCCTTCCCGTGAAATAGTCGGCGATTCACATTGAACCCTTTCAAAAAAATCGAAAACATTGCATTATTATTCGGGCTTCCTGAAGGATGGACAAATGAAAAATGATTAAACTACATACCGTTACTGAGTCCATAAAAAAGGGGGCAGGTAACAAACTACCTGACCCCTCATAATCATTGGTGGCGGTGCAGGGACTTGAACCCCGGACACTACGGATATGAGCCGTATGCTCTAACCTGCTGAGCTACACCGCCGCAACTTGTCTGTCGAGACGCGTCTTATTACACTATAATTTTATATATGTCAAGCGATTGAAATTGGATTTCGGGTCTCACTTTCCATAGAATTTTTTCGATTTTTGTTTTTCCAAGCGTTTATTTTTACTCCTCAGCCAATTTCCTCAGCCGTTCGAGGTTCATCCGGTCCGTCGCCAAGTCTTTGCCCAGGCCGGGCGTTTCAATGATTTTCGGTATCTTTCTCAGTCGCTCGTCACGCATGAACCATCCGAACGGACGTTCTCCGATCATTCCTTTGCCGATATGCTCATGCCTGTCCACCTTCGATCCGCAACCCGACTTTGAATCATTGAGGTGTATAACCAGCAATCTCTCGAGTCCGATTATAGTACCGATTTTATCGATAAACCTTTGATAATCTGCTTTTGTTCGAAATTCATATCCTGCTGCGAAGGCATGGCATGTGTCCAAACAGAACCCGATCCTTTTGCTTTCCTGAACGCTGTCGATCATTCGGGCAATCTGTTCCAGTGTGGACCCCATGGAAGTCCCCTGCCCTGCCGATATTTCAAGAAGAATTGTAAGTGATGACGATACTGTCTGTTCATGTACTGCATCAAGGGCATCTACAAGCAATTCTATCGCCCGCTCCTCGCCGCAACCCGTGTGCGATCCCGGGTGTATTACGAGGTAGGGGATTCCCAGCTCTTCGCACCGTGCCACTTCACGAACGATTGCATCAATCGATCGTTCATAGAGTTCTCTGAAGGGTGATGCCAAATTAATGAGGTAACCTGCATGCGCTATGACAGGTGCTATTTTCATTTCCTGCCGCAGTGCTTGAAAGGAAAGCCCGTCGGCACGTTCGATACATCGCTCTTTCCACTGATTTGGGCTCTTCGTAAAGATCTGGATGGTGGTGCATTGCAGCTCGTGCCCCCGGCGGAGTGCATTTTGAATACCTCCCGCTGCCGATATATGGGCGCCGAGCAGATGGGTGAGACTCATAGGTGTCGCCGCTTTCCATAGAGGTCTAGATACTCTGTTGCAGTCGAACGCATTTTTATGAATTCAGTTACGTTATCACATCATGGAATGAATTTAAGAATGGGGGGGCAACATATACCCGAAAGTACATTAAAAAACCATGTCTCTACAATTTTGGAACGGCATGCTGTATAATACCGGCTATGATCGGCTGGTTGTAAAGACCGATCATAATGATGAGCACGGCAATGATTACCGTCGGAATCAACATGCTCAGCGGTGCCTCTTGAATGACCTGACTCACCTCGTGATCGAAACCGTGAGCGTCATGCGATGCATGGAATTCATAACCAATCTCGAATATTCGGAAAAAAAGGATTACATTGACAAGGCTAGAAAATAACAGCGCGACAACGTAAGACCACGCACCGGCCATGACAGCGCCTTGAATAAGGTACCATTTACTGAAGAATCCACAGGTGGGAGGCACCCCGATAATGGCAAGCGCCACGATAACAAATGCTGCCATGGTAATCGGCATCTTTTTAAAAAAAGCCTTAAAGTCAGACAGGTCATGCTGTCGCATCGTGTACGTCAGAATTCCGGCGACCGCAAACAGTCCGAGCGTCATGACAACATCATTCAGAATATGAAGAATCGTTCCCTTGATCGCTATTGCATTGGCCACACCTACTCCACCGACCATGTATCCGACCTCGGCGACAATGATATAACAGAGCATCCGTTTGAAATCGACCTGAGCCAAGGCCATGATGGCTCCGGCAAAGATTGCGATGATACCAACCCACAGCATGATGTCCGTCACCGGAAGAATCTCAATGGAAAAATACGGCTTGAATACGGTAAACATGATCCTTAACATGACATAAATGGCTACTTTGGTCATGAGCGGAGCGAGTAGTGCACTCGCTGTTGAAGGCGCCTTCGTATATGCATCGGGCAACCATACATGAAGCGGGAAAAGCGCCATTTTCAATGCAAGCCCCACAAGAAGGAAGGCAAAAGCTACAAGAACCACCTTTGAACCGTAGAGAGCCGGCAACAGATTCGACAGATCTGCCATATTCAAGGAACCGGTAACGATATACAGATATCCGACTCCAAGCAGGTAAAAACATGCACCGACGGTGCCGAGCACAACATACCTGAAGCTTGCAAGCGGAGCTCCTTTCTCACCGATAGCAATCAGAGCATATCCTGCAAGCGAAGCTACTTCAAGGAAGACATAAAGGTTGAAAACGTCGCCTGTAATGACAATCCCCAGAAATCCCGTCACCTGTAGAAGAAAGACGGTGTAGAAATAAACAGTCTTGTCAGGCAGCTCCTGCTCAACGCTTCTTTTTGAGTACAGGGCAACGAGAAGGGCTGCACCCGAAACCAGGACGAGCATCATGGCATTGAGATGGTCGATGACATATTCAATTCCCCACGGTGGAAGCCAGCCGCCCATTCGATAATGGACAACGCCATGTGTTATTACCTGCTTGAGTGTTATAAAAGCAAATATCGTTGAAGACGCAAGTGTCAGCACCACCCATACATAGCCGACATTCTTCCCGATACGTCCGACCAGCGGGGAAAGAACAGCGCACAGTAACGGTATGATCACAATGAGAGCAGGAGCTTGTTCTATCATTTTATCGCCTTTATGATTTCATCTTCATTGAGTGTTCCATAATCCCGATAGACCCGGATGACTATGGCCAACGCCACACCAAGCGTCGCAACCATAACGACAATGGCTGTCAGCATCAAAACATGTGGAAGCGGGTTTATGTACTGTGATACTTCAATGACCTGTTCGGCCGCGTGATGTCCAGCGCCGTGTCCCTGGGAATTGAGAAGAATTGGCAGGGTTGCATCGGATTTGTATGCCGTCGATACAAAGAAGAGGATGATCGCCGTTTGAAATATGTTCATACCGATGATTTTCTTTACCAGATTCGTTTTGGCGATCATTGCATAGAATCCGATCATCATTAATATGATATATATCCAGAAATTATACTTACTGATGATAAACTCCAGCATGATTTATCCTCTCTCGGAATTATGGTTTATCAAACTTTGTAACTTTTCTTCCTCCGCCGAAGGATGAGAATGCATGACATACCCGCCGTAAAAATAACCGTAGTTTCTCCCAATGTGTCATATCCCCGATAATCGGCGAGAACGGAGGTTACTATATTGGGTGTTGCCGTATCGATTTCGGTGTCGGTTATATAACGTGGCGACACATGGCTGCTCGCCGGCGAATCAGGGTCTCCGTAATTCGGCATATCGAGTGTCCCGTATATGAGCAGCGCACCGGTCAACACTGTTACAATAAAGCCCAGAACCTTCAATCTTTTGTCCTCCTCGTCGTCTTCATAACCGCAGCGATACACAGAATAGTACCGATCCCGGCACTCACGGAAGCTTCCGTGAATGCAACGTCAACAGCTCCCATCTGCGCCCACATGAGACACATGAAAAAACTGTAAGCACCAAGGATGATGACGGCACTCATGAGATCCTTTACGGTGATTGCTGCAACGGCACAGATTATTACAAACAGTTGAAGTATGATATCAAATGGAAGTATCATTTCGTACCATCCTTTCTGGTCCAGTGCTTATATCCCGATCGAATACCGGCGCGGGATATGGCATGGGTCGCCGTCGGCTGCGCGAGGAACATGAAGAGCGCAATCAACAGGATCTTCAATCCCGTCAGTGTTATTCCTTCGTAGATGGCAATCCCGATCAGTGAGAGAAACACCGCCAGCGTATCGCCTTTGCCCGTTGCATGAAGCCTCGTATAGAAGTCGGGAAAGCGAAGAAGACCTATGGTGGCAGTTGTAAAGAAAAACAGCCCACCGACGATGAAGATTACGGATAACACGGTAAAGATAATCATGGCATCCACTTTTCCGATTCAAGATATTTTGCAGCTGCGACACAGCCAATAAAGTTCAAAAAGGCGTAAACCATGCTGATATCGATGAACATATCAACTCTGTCATACAGGTAGCCCATGATCAATAGGATGATTAGCGTTTTTGTTCCCACCGCCGAAATGGCAGCAATCCGGTTGTAGACTCCCGGTCCAAATACCACACGGTACAGGACGAGCAATACCAGAATGCATAAGATTAACCCTACGGAAAGAAAGAATACGTTCATGTATAACCTCGATTCACACCTGTTATGTATCCGGCTCCAACGGTCGACATTGCAGTATTATTGAATCCATAGACCGAGCAGAGAACTGATTGCATCACGCCTCTGTGCCTTCTTCGGGCTCCTCATCTTCGGGCAACACACCACCCGTTGATATATCAAGGAAGATTGAGTACATGACCGCCATAACGGCAAACCCGACTCCGATCTCAACGCCTAAGATCCCAAGGGACCGTGCGTGCGCGGGATCAACGTGCAGTAGGACGGCGAGTTTACTATAATCCAAGAAGTTGCCGAGAAGCAGAATGCAGAGAAATCCAATACCTGCATAGATCAATACCCCGATACTGCTCAAGGTGATGACCATGTTCTCGGGAATCTTATATTTTGCCTCGTCATGCCCGCGGGTTAGCAGCAGCAGGACCATGCTGGCACCGAGAATGACGCCGCCCTGGAAGCCCCCTCCGGGGCTGTAGTGTCCATGCATAATGACATACAGTGCATACAGTTGTATAAAAGGAATAAGAATTCTCGCGATCGTGCTCACGATGATGTCTTCTTTGCGAAAAACCATTGCAGGTACCACCTCTACATCTTGCAGAATAAATTAATCTTTTAAGCAGCTCCCTTCATTTCTCCGAATATACGGGCAACATCAAGAACGTCTTGGATATAAATGTGATCTGCTTCCATAAAAATATGCGCAACCTTATCTTCCATTTCGCCCGTGTTGAGATCATCGGCTACTTTTCTTGATAAAGCATGAACGACAAATTCACCATCATAAATCTCCATGGTAACTGTCCCCGGTGTCAGTGTGATGGAATTTGCCAGGGTTACAAATGAAATGTCGCTTTCCAATTTTGACTTGAAACGTATGATTTGAGGATCAATGGGCATTCCGGGAGACAGAGCCAGATACGCCACGTGGAGATTTGCCGTCACTATCTGATAGAGAAGCCACGGTATATATGCGATGAATCTCTGAACGATGACCCGTATATCACCCACACGCACGTTGGCGAACAGGAGATCGTGGCTTAAATAGGAAATAATGAATGTACAGATAACCCCGAGAGAGAGATGGAAGAGGTCGAATTTCTCCGAGAGAATCATCCAGAATACAAACAACATGACAAACGTCGCAAAAAAATTCTGGAGTTTCGATTTCGCATCCAACCCCATGGGCAGGATTGCCTGAAGTTTCCGTTCCTCAACGGAACGTGTATCTGACGTCAATCTAACTGCAGAATTTAATAGTTCGATCGCCTGGTGTCTCGCGTCTTCAAGTAAACGAAACGAGTCATCCGCAGCCTGAACTAACAGGGTTACTTCCATGCCTAGAACCCCCCTTGTTCACTCTTTATATTACGGCACAATAAGAACAGGAACCGGCGCCTCCCGTATTATATTGAGT
>DSDU01000089.1 GCA_011056835.1 Deltaproteobacteria bacterium | reverse complement strand
CTCCAAAAGAAAATTTTCTTCTGGAGGCCCATTGATAAATGGGCCGCGCGAATGCGCGGCAAAGTCAAGTATTTTTTATAAATTTTAACCATTTTTTACGTGGAGACTCTAAACTCTAGTAATATTTAAGATATTTCGATTAATGTACGATGTATCCCAAGAAATTCATATGTATGCTCTACCATTGTTTTTGTTTGAACTGCCGTAATTAAAAGTGAGGAGTAAGAAAACGGGCGCTTTTCACGGTCGTCGTCGTTTGTGGTGATATCATGATGCGGCTGTCCGGAATATAGTCACCCTTATCCTGACGCAGCAGGGAGATGCCGCTAAGTCATCAGAACGATTCCCGTTTTTGCTTGACATATTATCACGTCGTTCCTATATTACACAAAGTGCTGCAAGGCCTCCCAGACTGGAGGTACATGACAATACGCAAGGCAAAAAAACACTATGAACACCACAAATGACAAGATCAGAGATACGATTCAAACCAGGCACTTCGAGGCTTTATTCTCGATGCCGGAGGAGAAAGGAAATACCTGATCACGAATTTAATATCTCCGCTATGCGAAATTATCATGTACGCGAAAAAAGAGTTATTATGAATAAATATCCAGTTATACATCATGGAATCCGTCCTGTGAGATGGGACATGACCTTATAAAATAGAGGTGAGAAGAACATATGAAAGAGGAAAGTGACGAATCGCATGGTAAACTCAAAAAACCGGCAATTGATATCAGAGACATGGAAATTGATGACATTGCCACGGTGTTTCATCTTGGGGAGGAACTGTTCAAGGCACGGGAAGTCCCGAATCTCTATCGAACATGGGATGAATATGAAGTAACAAGTTTTTTCCAGGAGGATTCGGAATTCTGCCTGGTGGCGGAGGCGGATGATCGGATTGTCGGTTTCATATTGGGGACAACCGTAACCAAAAGCCGTTCGGCATGGAAATACGGGCTTATGGTATGGCTCGGTGTCGATCCTGATTATCAGCGGTACGGAATCGGGACAAAACTTTTCAGGGAATTCAAAGACAGGATGCTGGAAAGCGGGGTAAGAATGCTTATCGTCGACACGGAGGCGGACAATCTGGAAGCCCTTCGTTTTTTCCGCTCAACCGGTTTCGGTAATCCTGAGGAACATTTGTATCTGTCGCTGAATCTTGCAGCCGAATTCAAGCAGTTCAGAAAAAAGAACGGAAATGGTAAAAACCAGAAAAACTGAAAACGAAGTTTATCCTTCCATCCGGCGGCAGCGGCTCAGAAAATTGCTCCGGGATCTTATCGATATTTACAGTCCGACGGGGAAAGAGGAGGAAATCATCGGGTATATCCATGGTTATCTGAAGAAACATGGACTTCCCGTTGAGTTGCAGGACGTGGACGACGGCAGATGTAATCTGATCGTCATGCCGCCCGGTAAAGACCCTCAGGTCGTTCTCATGGGACACATCGATACCGTCGCGGCTTATGACCTGGATGATTATGAATGCAGAGAGGAAGGAGATATCGTCTATGGTCTGGGAGCCGCCGATATGAAAAGTGGGTGTGCCGCTCTTATTGAATCATATATCAGCGCCTGGGAGAAATCGAGCGACTCCGTCCCGGTCGCCCTTGCCCTGCTTATCGGGGAGGAAGAAGAGGGTGACGGGGCCCGGGCATTTATCGAGGACTATCATGTCCCCTGGGTAGTCATCGGAGAACCGACGGCGCTGCAACCGTGTCTCAGCCATTACGGTTATATGGAAATTCAAATTGCGATACGGGGGAAACGGAGGCATGCATCGCTGGCCGACCGTGAGCACAATCCCGTTGAAGCGATGTTGCGGCTCCTGCTTTCATTGTCCGATTACGTTTCGAAGAAGCGACTCGATTTGGCATATAACATCAGGGATCTCTACAGCCCTCCCGGAGGATTTGTCGTTCCCGACTACTGTGAAGTATGGATAGATGCTCATGTGCCGCCCGATGCCCCCATCGGAGAAATTACCGTTGAACTGGAGGAGGTAGTCGAAAAGTATAGGAGTAAAAATCCCTCCCTTGATATGACCCTCCGGTTCACCACCATTCACGGAGGCTACGACATCCCTCCCAAAGGTACTTTCGTCGAGGCGATAAAGAATGTCTATCAGTCGCACTCGCTCGAATGGAGTCCACAGGCTTTCAGGAGCCATTCCGATGCCAATATCTTCTGGGAAGCAGGCATAAAGCCGATTATCATCGGTCCGGGGCACCTTGAGCAGGCCCACGCTCCGGAAGAATCGGTGTCTTTTGAACAGGTCTGTCTCGCCGCCGAACTGTACTTTGATCTGTTGATGTCTCTGCGTATTTCCTGAGGGTTGACTTTTTCCTTGATTGTCGCGGCATTTCTCTATACATTGCAGACATTTTTCAGCGGGGAGAGGCAATGGTATCAAAAATCCGAATCGCTATCGTTGGATACGGCAATATCGGGAAGGCGGTTGAACGGGCTGTTCTTCAGGCGCCCGATATGACATTGGAAGCTATCTTCACAAGAAGGGACCCGTCGAGCATTCAATCGAAAAGCACAACAGCGAAGCTTTTTCTTCTTTCTGAAGCTGAAAGCTTTGCCGGAAAAATTGATGTGGCAATTTTGTGCGGCGGATCGGCGACGGACCTTCCCGAGCAGGGCCCCCGCTTTGCAGCGCTGTTCAATACTGTCGACAGTTACGATACCCATGCAAAAATACCCGGGTATTTTGCTGCCGTTGATAAAGCGGCACGTTCGGCGGGTACGACGAGCGTCATCTCGACAGGGTGGGATCCCGGACTCTTTTCACTTATGAGGGTCATAGAAGAAGCGGTGCTGCCCAGAGGTGAATCATACACATTCTGGGGCCCCGGTGTGAGTCAGGGACATTCAGATGCCATACGAAGGATAAGAGGTGTCAGAGATGCGCGGCAATATACCATACCGATTGATATCGCCGTCCAGGCGGTACGATCGGGAAATCAGCCTCGGTTTATCACCCGGGAAAAGCATCTCAGAGACTGTTATGTCGTTGCCGAAGACGGTGCCGATGTGGAACGGATTGAAGAAGACATCAAGAAAATGCCGAATTACTTTGCCGATTACGACACGACGGTGACGTTTATTTCTCAGGATGAAATGGATGCCAACCATACAGGGATGCCCCACGGCGGTTTTGTCATAAGAACGGGAGAAACGAGTGAAGGGGTGAAGCATGTCGTCGAGTTTGCTTTGAAACTCAACAGTAATCCGGAATTTACCGGGAGTACGCTGGCAGCTTATGCCCGTGCAGCATGCCGGCTCAATAAAGAAGGACAAACGGGAGCAAAAACCGTTTTCGACATAGGTGCGGCATATCTTTCGACACGAACACCGGAGGAACTCAGGAAAGAAATGCTGTAATTGAGATAAAAAAATATTTTAAAGATGTTAAATTCATATCAATGAGAGAATGACGGAACACGCGCTTCGCCCCCCCCCTGATGTTCAACCGTCGTGACTCGATGTCCCATCCCGATAATCATTAATTCAGCAATCCGTGATTAAAGAATGCCCCGGAATCTGCCGATTATTTTTTTCAGTCTGAGTTGTCGGGTAGTTAACGTCAATATAACCTGTTTCCCCATGTGAATGTCCAGTGGAAAAGTACGTTGATCGGCTTGTCATCGCATCGCAGTGCCGTTTCAAAAAGAGCAATATTAAGGAGATACTATGGCATACAGGCGATTTATTTTGATACTGATGGCATTATCCGTCGGCGTTTTCTTCACCCTGTGCCAATCAGTCGGGGCAAAGACCGAAATGTCCTATAGGGTCTTTATCCTGCACAGTTATGGGCAGAATGATGTCTGCGGGCAACCTCAGCACGACGGGGTCGTTGCCGCCCTTGAAAAGGAAGGTTTTATCGATGGGATGAATCTGGCTGTCAAAAGCTGCTATATGGATACCAAACAGAAGAACAATACTGAAGAACTGATAGAACAGCAGGCAGACAGCGCCTTGAGAATGATTCATGAATTTCAGCCGCACGTTCTGGTGACGCTTGACGATAATGCATTTCGAACGGTTGCATTGAGGCTGGTCGATGCACCGTTCGGCATAGTCTTTTGTGGGCTGAACGGTCAGCCTGCTGATTACAATGAGGTAAAAACATTTTTTACCACACGGGAAACACCTGGTTATAACATCACCGGTGTCTATGAGAAGTTACATATCGTCAATGCCATCCGGGTTCAGGAGAAGATACTATCGAATCTGAAAAAAGTCCGAATGCTCTGTGACGTTTCTCCCACCGGCAGGTCGCTGGCAAAACAGGTTCGGATCGAACTAGCTCACGATACGATTCCTGTCGACTTCGATATGAAGATCGTCCACGGCTGGGAAGAATACAGGCAGGAAATTGCGATGATTAACAGGAACGATGATATCGGAACGATCTATCCGGTCGCTCTGCTGCTGAAAGACCGCGATGGTGTCACCTACACGGCACCTGAAATCTTTCGGTGGACCGTGAAAAACTGTAAAAAGCCGGCTATTGCATTGAACTATGACTTCGTGAAGCTCGGACTGTTCGGGGGAGCCGCTATCGATTTCAAGTCCATGGGGATGCAGGCAGGGACGATGACGGCGAAAATTCTAAAGGGCCGCCCGGCGGGAACGATTGCTTTTGAAGATGCCCGGAGGTATGCGCTTGTCTTCAATCTGTCGAGGGCACAGCAATTGAATATTATTATTCCAAACGATATACTTCTCGCCGCGGACGATTTGATTATGGAAAGTTCTCACTGACACGTGTACTCAGAGGTATGATGAATAGCGGCAGACACTTTTCAACTCACATGGTCGTAACGATCGTCATTATGACCACCATCAGCATTCTTATTCTTTCCGCTGCACTTTTTTTCTACTTTAACAATCGTCTCGACACGGAATTCAATGAAAAGCTGGCCGCTCATACCGGAACGGTCGAACTGGTTCTGAAACGCCGTCTTGACCATCTCAATTCAAGACTGCGAGACCTGAGCCATAATAATACGATACGGGTTACCATGATGCTGGGAGTAACGTCTCAGCTTGAAGAGCACATCGGCAACCTGTATCCGGAGCAGCGAGGTGTTCATTTCTTTGTCCGCTGTGCCGTTGATGAGGACATTCATCCATCGCTTGACGTTGTGCTTCCACCGGTGATTTTGAGTCATGTCGGTTCGGGAACCTCCCGAGCCGAGGTGTATTACGATCAGGGCGGCAGTAGAAAACTCCTGTGGCTTCTTTCAATGCAGGTGATGCGGCGAACCGAACAGATGGGGACCGCTTTCTGCCTTTATGACATGATTCAGGATCAGGAGCTCTGGAATGAAATCCGCAGTAAGGTGCACGGCACTGTTTTTATTCGGATACCGGATGGTCACATCGATCTCATGACCGGTGCGGTTGCTTCTCCTCAGGCCGATAACGCTGCGATAACAAAACTGAAAGGGTTTGATAATCTTTTCTACCTTTTGCCGCTCGACAATCTCAAGCTTCAGAAAACCAAATTTCTTATCCTTATCGCTTCCGTCTCGACAGTGGTGCTTGTACTTTCTCTCGCCATCTCAATCGGACTTCTCGGGCAAATGAACCTGCCGCTTCAGGAGATGACCTTGAAAGCCATAAGAATTTCGAAAGGAGAGAGGGATACGCTCTTTGATGAAACGGGAGGTTATGTTGAATTTACTCAGTTATCCCGGGCATTTAACATTATGCTTACCAAGCTTTCCGAAGCCGAAGAAAAGTCACGGTATGGAGAATTGTTCGAAAATGTCGATGATGCCGTCTATATCGTTGACGGGCAGGGCAACATTCTGGAAGCGAATGAGGAAATATATTCGCAGTTGGGATATACACATGACGACTTTCTTCAGCTGAACCGGACGTCATTTCTTCCGGCAGATGATGCCGCTGTGCTGCTTGACCATGGTTGCCGGGGCAGGAAGATAACACTGGAAACGAGTCACATAACGGCACATGGACAAATCATTCCGGTGGAGGTTAGCGGAAAGGCCATCAGCTACCGGGGTAATACGGTTATCCTCAATGTGGCACGTGATATAACGGAACGCAAGACGGCGGAAGGAGCCCTCCGGGAAAGCGAAGAGCGTTTTAGAACCGCGTTTGAAAATGCAGCAGTGGGTATGCTCCTGATCAGACTCGACGGTTCCTTCATGCGCATCAACATGTATTTCTGTGAGATGCTCGGATTCAGTGAAGGCGAACTGCGGGGAAAGAAAACAACGGATATTATTTATTCCGATGATGTCGCCGTAAGTGAGCGACACCATCAGCGTTTAATGTCCGACCATGTTTCCTCCGTGTGGTTGGAACATCGGTTTGTCCATAAGAGTGGCGATATTGTCTGGGGCGTGGTCAGCAGTTCACTGGTTCATGACATTAACAACCGTCCCCTCTATATTGTTTCGCATGTTCAGGACGTTACTGATCGACGGCGCGCCGAAGAAGAGAAGCGCCGGCTCGAACACAGGCTTCGGCGGGCCCAAAAGATGGAAGCACTCGGTACCTTGGCAGGTGGCGTCGCCCATGACCTGAACAATGTTCTTAGCGGTACTGTTACCTATCCGGAATTGCTTTTGATGCAACTGCCCGAAGGCAGTGCTTTGCGTAAACCGCTCCTGACGATTCAAAAATCAGGTGAAAAGGCGGCTGCCATTGTTCAGGATCTCCTCACCCTTGCCCGACGGGGAGTTGCCACTACCGAAGTTGTGAATCTCAACGATATTATTTCGGACTATTTCAAGACGCCGGAGTTTGAAAGGCTGAAATATTTTCACCCCCATGTGGAGGTTGAATTATATCTTGATGATACGTTGCTGAATATCATGGGATCTCCGGTACACCTTTCAAAAACGGTGATGAACCTCGTATCGAATGCGGCGGAGGCCATGCCGAATGGCGGGACGATTGTCGTATCCACGGGTAACTGCTATATAGATCGGCCTGTTACTGGGTATGATGATGTGAAAGAGGGAGATTATGTGACGATGACGATCCTGGATCATGGCATCGGTATTTCATCGAATGATCTGGATCGTATTTTTGAGCCGTTTTATACGAAGAAGGTAATGGGCAGGAGCGGAACAGGATTAGGAATGGCCGTCGTGTGGGGTACCGTCAAGGATCACAACGGTTATATCAATGTTACAAGCATTGAAGACAGTGGTACGGTCTTTACGCTGTACTTTCCTGTGACCGAGGAGCGTTTATCCCGCATTCGGACTGATCTTGCCGTTGATGATTACAGGGGACGGGGACAGACTGTCCTTGTCGTCGATGATATTGTTGAACAACGAGAGATTGCCACAATGATGCTCAGCCGTCTGGGATATGAAGTAACGTCGGTATCGAGCGGCGAGAAAGCCATTGAATATGTCAAGAAAAATAAGGTGGATCTGGTGCTTCTTGATATGATCATGGATCCCGGGATCGATGGGCTTGAAACATATCGAAGAATGCTCGTAGTAAATCCATGCCAGAAAGCGATTATTGTCAGCGGGTTTTCTGAAAATGAACGAGCCAGGGAAGCACAGCAGCTTGGGGCCGGCGCCTATGTCAGGAAACCCTACCTGATGGAAAGCATCGGGTTGGCAATTAAAAGTGAGTTGGAACGGAAACAGGGCCGCTTGCAGTGTAGTTCACCTCAATCATGAAAAGTGGGTTGTCCACCATGATGGTATATTCCATCCTTTTCCCCTTCGAATACAAAGAAAAAAATTTTTAATCAAAATGCAATTAAATAAAAAGCACCGATTCTCTATCAGCAATTTCCGGTTAGGAAATTGCATACAGTTTATGTAAATATATGAGAAAAAAAGAACCAGTAACTGCATATTTTTCTTGACTTTTTGTCAATAAGGAGCGGCGCGACCTGATATTGAT
>DSDU01000237.1 GCA_011056835.1 Deltaproteobacteria bacterium | reverse complement strand
TGTCCATCCACGTGCACGGTTTTTGGCCCCCGGTGTTCATTTTCCGGGCACCAATTGACCCGTAATATACACGTAACTAATTACTATATCAATGTGTTTTACTTTTTCAGGAGGCTCTAATTAATGATATAACTGACACCGACAGAGACCTTGTCTTTTATTTCGATTTCAACCGCGGTTTCCGAATTTATAACCTATTTGTGTGTATCTTCAAATGAAACGAGACAATCAGCATTATCCTTGAATTTCGGATTGTCCCAGATGTGCCGTTCATACTCTATCGCAGACGTTCCGGCGGCATTATCATCCAAGTCTCATTCACCCCGGAAGTGTTTATCATAATACCAGATAACTGATGCCGGCCCCTTCAATGAATACTGCTTGGCTTTCACCGGATCATATATAATTGAAACCGGGGCCCACACGGAAACGGTATTCATAACATGAAAATTTATCTCTCTGGTAGGTCGCTCCGAAAAAAACGAAAGCCGGCCATAAAACATCCGTTTCCGTCAACCATCTACCAACCATTCGTCAGCGGTTTTCTCGTTCCGGTCTCCTCCCCCAAAGAACTTACTTGACCGTAGTATCTGTTCATCGATCCATCACTCTTCGATTCAAGTTTTCCCGAAAGACTTTCGTTTTCCGAACTCCCTGACGCGTTAATGTAAGAAATCCGTCGACCCGTGTCTTCAAGACTCTCTGTTCCGTATTCTCCCGCGCAGAGCCGATCATTCCCGATACAAGAAAGCAGAAAATCCAAAAAATATAAACACTCTTCTTAATCACATAGCAACTCCTTCACTAATCGAGAGTGCTTTGCAGTGCAGAGCATCCATAACGCAATAACCAGGAGACCGGTCGTTTCCGGTAAACCCGCCATGGCCATTTTTATTGAACTACATCATTTTTCAATTTATGGAGATGTACATCATGTTGCGGGAATGGAATAGAAATACCTTCTTCATCAAAGCGCTTTTTGATCGCTTCCTTCAACTCAAAAAACACCGGCCAATATTCACTCGTTCTCACCCAGGGGCGAACAGCGAAATTAACACTGCTGTCCGCGAGTTCCAGGAGGCCGATTGTCGGTGCCGGGTCCTTGAGAACCCTACGCTCTCCTGCAAGAACATCACTTATAACATCTTTCACTTTCTGAAGGTTATCGCCGTAACCGACACCAAATACCAGATCCATTCTCCGCTTGTCTCTGGCTGAATAATTAATGATATTGTCGCCTGTTATCTTAGCATTCGGAATGATGATCACCCGGTTATCCGGAGTGGTCAGGAGTGTCGTAAACACGTTAATCTCATTTACCGTACCCGCAGTACCTCCTGCTTCTATATAATCACCCACATTAAACGGCCTGAAAATGACCATGAGAACACCCGCGGCAAAGTTGGCAAGTGATCCCTGAAGGGCAAGACCGACGGCAAGACCGGCAGCACCGATAATTGCGATAAATGAAGTCGTTTGAATGCCGAGCTGATTAAGAGCGGCAATAACAATTACGGTTATCAGCAGGATGTATGTCAAATGTCCGACAAATGAAATAAGTGTTTCGTCAACATCCCCTTTTCTCATTACTTTCTCGAGAATATTCCGTAACAGTTTGGCAATCCAGCGACCGACAATGAAAATCAGGACCGCCGCTATTATTTTGAGTCCGTAAAATGTTGCCCACTCCTGCAGCTTGGGAATAATCGTTTCAAATTCCATTCTAACTCTCCTTTCATAAATAATAGTTCATAGGGTTAATGAGCAGGATTTTCTATCGCTTGTCTAAGAGAATGAAACCTTCCGTTCCATCGCGTCGATTTAACAAATGATGTCTGCAATGCACACAACGTTGGGTTTTACGAATAACTTCATATACGGATCTGTGAACGTATCTTCCGAACATGATTGTGAAAGTGAATTCAATGGTTCATTCATGATGTCTATGTCAGGAACGCGAGTTGAAACAGCGGCATTCATATACCGGGGTTCATTCTAACGGCGCGATACCAAATTATCAATAATAATTAGCGAGGCATTAAGCATCTCCTGCATAACCTACTTTTATAACGATAGAAATAACCTGATAATGCTTCACCAATGCGATGATAAACGCATTATAAAAGATTCCAGTCCGGCTCGATAGCGCGGGCCCGTTACCAGGAAACCTTCATTGTGAGATCCCTTAATTTCTAAAAATTCCTTCGGTTTCTGTGCCGCCTCAAAGATTCTACGGCCATGGGCAAAGGGAATGATGTCGTCGTCACGGCTGTGGACGACCAACACGGGACACCTGACATCTTTAATGTTTTCTATGGTGGCATAGGTGAATCGCGTCAGGATTCTCACGGGAAGAAAGGGATAAATTTCAGCAGCAATATCCGGTATTGATGTAAACGTTGATTCGACGATCAGTCCTTTCGGTTTGTGATTTTTTGCCAGCTTCGATGCGACGGCCCCTCCGAGAGACCTTCCGAATATTATGATCTCATTGGGCGGTATGCGCCTTACCTTCACAAGATAGCGCCATGCCGCTTCGGCATCTGTATATGTACCTGTCTCGGTTATCTTACCCCGGCTCCTGCCATACCCTCGATAATCAAAGATGAATGTACTGAGGCCGAGGTAATGGAACAGTATGATCGAATTGAGCCGATGCGATATATTCCCGGCATTGCCATGACAGAAAAGGAGAACACCTTTCGGCTCTTCCGTCGGGATAAACCAACCTGAAAGAATATGCCCGTCCTCCGTCAGAAACGCGACGTCTTCAAAGGTTAAACCGATCTGTTCAGGAGTTGCTACAATGTTCCGTTCGGGAAAGAAGATAAAGTGTGACTGAAAGAGAAGCACTAGAACAATCAGCACGACATACACGGCAAGGACGATTCTCAGACCACCCCATACAAGCGACCAGATATTTCCTCCGAAAATTGACATGTCAACTCCTCCTCCAATCGACTGTATAAAAGGCAGCATCTTTTACTCAGTCGTTCACAGCACATAGGTTATCTTATATGATGATAAGTTCTTTATACACCAGATTTATCTCATCTTTAAAGTATTCAATGCCTCGCAGCGCTTTGTCATAAATGTAAGGAACGTTTCTTCTTTCGAGTCGGTGACATTCTCCTCTATGCCGGCAGATTCTCTGCCTACGCTTTGACAACTGCATACAACACCCTCAGCATCGTATATGCAAGACGAGATATGGTAGTGTATCCATATTGCCATCAAAGATTTTTACTGATCTGAAGGATTAAACGAAGATAAGCCGGATATGGTTCTTCACAAGAATAGCAAACAACATTTAACTCGATGCTATCCTTTCGATTGTGGATCATTCAGCTGATATCCCATGAACAATAAAAGAGCCTCGCGATTACCGCAAGGCTCTTATTTGTTGAATATGAACATATCTCCGTGCTTCTCCACACTGACGGCAATGTTTATCCTGATGTGTCACTTCTTGACAGCTTGAGTGGATAAATATGCAGCTCGAATATAACTTCCCGGGTATGAGTTTTCTATTTTATTGTTTTTCATAAAGGTGACGGCGTCACCACGTGTAGCAAAACCTCCAATAAACACCAGATACCAAGGATCTTTATCCTTACCCCTGACGATATCTTTATAGGCACTCCATCCTTTTTGCTTAAGGACGCCCACCAGGTCATCTGCAAATTCCTCAAGCCGCATGGAACTGAGTTGAATCACATATTGCTTCGTTTTTGACTGCTCCGCGTAGCCCTGCGTCTGCTGCGGCTTTCTTTCTGCCGGAACAGCTGCAGTAACAATCTGTTCGGCCTTTTGTTGTTCTGGTTCTTTTACTTCTCCATCATTATCCGGGGCAATCGTTTGCTCAGGAATGCTAGAATCCGCATCGGTGGCTGTTACCGTCGTCCCAACAGGTTTCTCTTCAACCGTCGTGGTTTTTGCTTCTGATGCCCTCTCCTTTTCCGAAATCATTCCTTTAGCTTCAACTTTTTCAGGGAGAGCGCTTTGTGCAATAACTGCGGCCTGTTCTTCCTGCTTGTTCTGCAATGCTATCGTCTCTTTGATAACAGCCTTCGCATCTTCAGCCTCTGTAGTAAGTTTCGGTTCAATTTTATGTCGTGCTGTCTGAGGCATTGGGGCTGGGATCGATCCTCGATGCCATGAACCTGCATCGAAATATTGCTGTGTTTTGGTTATTCTGTTTATCTTTACCTGATATCTTACATCTCCCGATTTTACAGAGCGGTATTCGTAAAGCTTCGGCCAAACGAGAATCCCATACATAACGACAGCTATGAGAAAGAGACCCATCAGAACGGCGACTCTCGATAATCGCAATGGCGCTTTTGTTTCCGGCGGCGGTTCATCCGGCGGCAAATCATCCATTTCATCTGTGGACGGTTTTTCCGGTGGCTCCTCGCCCGAAGACATTGCAAAGGGTACTCCTGGGGGCACCTCCTCATGAAATTTCTTATCGGACAGATACTGATCCTTTTCATCGTCCATTTGTTCCATATGCAATTCTTCAGTTGAAAGCTTCACTGCCTGATCATCGAACACAGGATCCTCATGTGCTTCAAGAGGACGATCTCCCAATGGCGCATCAAACTCATCATTAATTGAAAGATCTTTTGATGCCGCATCACAGGCATCCTGCTCCATACTCAATAATTCAAAAGACTCGTCATCCCGGACAATCTCAGCGGATGTATCAACAGTCGTCTCCGTCCGCGGCTCCTCCAGAGACAATTCCTTCAATGTTATATCTTCTGTCTCCAGTGATATTTCGGAACTGCCGGCCTCCTCCTGCTTTCCCTCATTATTAACGTCTTGAAATAAGCCCGGCACATCCGCATCTTTCGTTGTCTGTATCTCAATCGGTTTATCCAATGTGAGTTCTTCAGCAGACTCCTCAAACGACAGATTACCGAGAGTATGATCGTCGGACTGAATTTCCTCGGAAAGTTTCTCCTTGTTGCCATCTTTCATGGATATATCTTCAGATAATTCTTCAATTTCAATTTCAACGTGAGATTTATCGGGTGGTTCCTCTATAAAAATTTCTTCATATTGAGACTTTCCATCTCGCGCCTCAATGCTGGAATCCAAGTGATCTTCACTGGAAGCGTCCTCACGGGTTTCGTCCAAGGTAAGATCTTCAAGCAGTTCACCGTCTTTTTGGGTTGCCTGTCTTTGTTCCTCTTCTTTTGCCTGCTTTTCCAGACTCTCCAATTCGGCAATTATCTCTTCTATGCTTTTTTCCTCATCGCTCATGATGCACCCTTTCCCATCATTTTCACACCCAGTATTTATGAAACCCGCAAGGCATTCTCGGCTGGTTAACCAACAGCAGCACCCGGCCCCCTTTTATATCGGCCGGATATTATCATTACTGTAATATGCTGTCCAGAAAATATGATACTGTCGGCATTCCTGGAGCCTCAGATCCAGAATCGAAATATCCAGCCGTTACTCCGATTCTTCCGTTTTCATGGTTGTGGGATAAATCCCGGAGGAAATGCAAAGAGATACCGGGCATCATAGTGAAGCGCCAACCCGATAGAATATTCAGTATATTCATAATTCATTAAGAATGTCACCATAACCCATCACTTCATAATTCCGATGATATATAGCATACATATAAGACATGCCGACAACCGGTCTTTCATTGACAAACCGCACATCGAGGAGTACGTTGAAATCATAATCACCGTTACCAAAGGGGTGATCGTAATAGGAAAACGTGAATGCATCGACGCCATGGATTATAATAAAGAATGGAAACAGTGGCGCAAAGGTATGTGCAGGAGAATCGCCAAATGTCAATATTACGGAATGTCCGTCAAAGAAGCCCGGGACTGGGCGGAAGCTATTGTCTACTGTCTTAATAGGGATATTGAACCGGGAAGCACCACCGAAGAATTAATCGCCGAAGACTGGCACTTCTCCACACCGGAGGAAAGGAAAATCCTTGCTGCAGGTATTTTCAAAAAAGCTGCATCACTTCTCAAAACGTGGAAAGTACCTTTTAACCTCTAGCAATAGGTAAACCCCTCCGTATCTTAAGCGCAATCTCCGCTTGAATTCGTCTGACTTGTATCTATTGCAGTCACAGTCTTCGAAGATGAATTTCATGCGTCCATTCCCATCATGCAAAAAGGATACGATTGTTTTTCCGACCATGGTAAGCCACCTGTACAGGTTTTTCCACAACATCTTCCATCAGGATCAGGGCTTCGTTCAGAAAAAATGCCGGAATGATAGTTGAATAAAAACCCGGTCCGTCCCTAACGACGATCACCGTCTTTCCCTGTCCGATACCCACGTCAATGACAGTGGCAACGACCCGGTCGGCCGTCTCATCGGTCACGATTATGTCAGAAGCGGCATTTTGAATACCGAAGAAAAACAAAAGGAATTCCGGCCCGGCAGGACAGAAGACTGTTCTAACCACATGCAGATCACATGAATAATTGAAACGAAGCGCGTTCAGGTCAAGGAGAATTAATCGTGTGGTTCACGGTCCTCAACGGTAAAAGCGAATTTCGTCTATTCCCATTTGTCCTTTGACCGGCGGGTTGTTTCTTCCGACCACGCCGATGCCGAAAAGCTCTACACGATCCAGACGTAGAACTTGATCCCCGAGTCGCGCACCATACTTCCCAGCCCCTCCCATGATCCACGCCCGACCGATAGTCAGACTTTCAAAGGGGATCTTCACCTGTTTCCATTCCGTATCCGCCTCGAATTCCCCTGTCCACGCGTCCATAACGTTCGAATCATCGGGTTTTGATGTGAGAATGAAGAAATGCCCGGTTAACGCCTGCGATGAACGGGCAAAGAATTCCACACCTCGATACATGTAGAGATCCCGCTTTTTTCGATTTTCCGCCCTCGCGAATATTTTCTGCCCTTCCTTGCCACTGAAATCAAAGCTGATTGTCAGGGACTGTCGGGAATCTTCCGCTCCCATTTTTCGATCTATCCCGATATGAAAAGCCCCCCTCATTTTATAACCGATCTTCCATGACGGATCAGCTGCTGTTCCCTCGAAGCTTTCATTGAGAGGACCTACATCTCTCATTTCCAACGGACTGAAAAGGGCCGTTCGCATCGCAATTGCCGCCAGGGCCCGGCCGGTTCCGACATTGACAAGCCGCAGGTTGATGTCCCACATTTCCTTCATCTCAGCCATGGTCCCTGTAAGAATAAGATCAGCCAACTTGAGGTTCCCCTTTTTGCTCGATGATGATTCACTCATCAGCCCCGTCATACTCAATTCCAGCTCTTCCAGCAGAACCTTTAATTTTGCCCTTTCGACAACTTCGAAATGACCTGAATCAATCAGAGCCGATGTCAGTCCCTCAAGAGTTACCCGTGCTGCTTCTTTTCGATTCCCCCGAATGACTTCAAAATCGACGACGGCAATCGTTTTCCTGGGAATCTTCAATGCCACATCGGATCCGACGGAAAAGGCAAGGGGTTTCTCCGCAGCAATGCGAATGATATTTCCACGGGCTTCAAGAATCATCGCCGGCACCGAATCGATTTCAACAGTTATTCCTTCTATAAGCACCCCCTTTTCAACTACCTGCTGTGCAATGTCATTGATCACCTTATCAACCCCCGCTTTTAAAACGGGAATTGCCACTTTCAGGACTGCTTCACGATCGGAAATGCTTTGCACTTTCGCAGAAATACCTAGCTGATACGGTTCCTCGGCTTTTTTATCTATCCGCATAGCAGAACATGAACACACAAACACAGCGCTTATTATTATGATGGATACATTCAGATTCCATTTTATTTTCATTAGCATGCCTCCTTTGAATCAGACATCTTTCCTTTACTAGAGTTTAGAGTTTCCTTAGCGCCTGTTGTTCTTTAAAAAAAGCATACCTCACCGTCGGTGCCTTTTTAAGCGGCAAATAACGCATTGATTGTACAGATGTAACGCTGTTATTCAG
>DSDU01000038.1 GCA_011056835.1 Deltaproteobacteria bacterium | reverse complement strand
CGGCGGCTACGGTTACATCGAGGAATACAAGGTGCAGAAGTGGTACCGCGATGCCAAGATTCTCGAACTCTACGAAGGAACGAAAGAGGCCGAAATCATGGCCCTGGGAAGAGTGATCATGTCTAAGTAGCAGGATTCACAACTATGACGAAGCACTGATTCTAATCGGTGCTTCGTCATCTCACCAAAAAAATTCTCAGAACCCAAAATTAAAACTATTGATTTCACAGCAGCTTTTTGTTAATACTGAATCAAAAAAAAGAAAGGGAGAAGTTATGACCCTCACAAAAGCTGAAATTGTCAAGAATCTTCACGCGCAGACAGGTTTTTCGAAGGAACGATGCACCGAGTTGGTAGAAAGTGTTTTTGAACTCATGAAGCAAGAACTGGAAAACGGAGATGATATGCTCATTTCAGGTTTCGGGAAATGGTCTGTAAAAGGGAAAAACCCTCGAAAAGGACGGAATCCGCAAACGGGCTCGGAGTTAATGTTGGATGGCCGACGGGTGGTCACTTTTAAATGTTCCAGAAAACTGAAAGAAAGTGTCAACCTGGACACATAGCATCTATAACTTAATGATAACATTAAGATAAGATGAATATCGCATCGTTAATATCATGTAGCGAGGCATGGCACGGAATCAGTGGAGATTCAAAATGGACTGTTCCATCACCAAGAGCCCTTTTTTGAAGGATGTAGTGTCCTCAACACCCACAGTGAGACATAACTTCATAACGCATTTTGCATATGGTCCGATCAATGGCAGATTCGGCAACCATGGAGACGGCGTAAAAGATGAGCAAGCAGGAACGTTCTTGTAAAAACGTCGACTTTATATAAGAACTGTTAAAACTCATAAGGGCTTCTCCGTGGTATTCGTTATAGTCATGGAGCCATCCTTTTCCCCACCTGCAAATGTACCCGAATATTTTACGTGTAATTCATTACTTCAATTGTTCACACAAGATGAAAGACAGTAAATTAATCAGTACATTACAAAATCAGACAATCCTTGATTGCTCCGGTAATTCAGGAGTTTATCACTAGAATACTATCATTATCCACCAACAATGTTCGAACATATAGGGCATACGTAACATGGGCCACAACAAAGGGCAAAATTTACATGAAGACCTTAAAAAATAATCGACACGGATCCGAAAACACGGAACGAACACCAAATGACTGACAATATATTTTATTGAACGGAATCCGCATGTTCCCGGACAACATTTTTTTAACTATCGAGTAGTTCCATAAAAATTTTACTTGTATTTATAAAAAAAATGTGACTATATATTGTATCATTTTTTGAGATCTACACAATATATTGTGGTTATAGTTATCAGGTCGGGGGGACTTAGCAGGATAAAGCGGAATGATGCATGCGCTGTGTTTAAACGCTTAAATCGGTGATGGGGAAGGTATGCCATGCAATACCTTATACTGCAGAAGCACCGTAGTGATGAGCATGCCTGCATCAGTGATATCCAGCAGGCTTTGTCTTTGCTTTACGTGGCGTTCCATCCTATTATACAGAAGCATGGATGTATGATTGAACATAAGTGAGAATCATGTTTTTGCGAACGCAAGGTCACAGATACTCATGTGTCTAATACCATCATGATACGACATACTAAGTTATGGATAGTCAACATTAACGAACTGCTTATCATATGACATAGATTTCAGTGCCGGTAAAAGTGGGATAATGGACGCGATAGAATTTAAGAAGTTTCTTCCCCGCAACAATGATGACCCTCCTCAAAGTCCCCATGAAGAATTGTTTGTACCACCGTGGCTTTTCAAGCACCGGGATTTATCGGAAAAACTTGAATCTGCGAGGAAAGTAGACCAAAAGCAACTCATTAATGTACTCAATTTCATTCATTTTACCGAGGGATCCCTCTTTGTTCATTTTAACCACCCGCACTACGATGAGGGGATTCTTATCAGAGCCTGCCCCGAACCGTGTGACTGCAATGAAATCACCTGTCGCTGGACAGATAAAACCGCATCTCCTCTGATTTCCAATAAATACAGTTATCAGCAGATAATCATTTCCAACGGGGAATCACTTTTATTGGTTCCCGGTATGATCAAATACCTGGATTCTTTCCACCTCAAGGTCCACCTTCCTGAAACAAGCTTTGACATTTGCCAGCGCAAATATAAACGGTATTGCTGTGATGAGATCTATGCAGAAATCATTCAGAACGGAGTAATGTTTCAGGGAACTGTTATTGATTTCAGCGCGGTCGCTTTTCGCGTCCGCATCTTTCATAAACCTTCCCCACAATACAACTGGCTGAATCACGAGGCGCCGATAAACGTTCATATAAAAAAGAGCTCACAGATTCTTTTCTCCGGCGCGTGCAAATCAATTCGAAACACCCAGGACAGTATCGGAAAGACCATTGTGCTGGCTCCGGTAGAAGACCACATTTCTCGTTTCAGAAAAGCAAAAATTCGCAGCCCTCGACGCCAGTTCGTCCCCGCGCCCATTATTACTTTCAGGCATCCATTTTTTGATAAAATAGTTGAACGCGAGATCGGCGATATATCCAATTCGGGATTCTCGGTCATCGAACCGCAGAAAGAAGGCGTTCTGATGCCCGGCATGATACTACCCGAAATCACTATAAAATATGCCGGGGCACTCGAGATGAAATGCAAGGCTCAAGTTATCTATCGCCGAACGAACGAACAGACGGTTCATTGCGGACTTGCCATTCTCGACATGAACATCACGTCGTTTGCCAATCTTACACAAATTATCAATCAGGAATCGGATTGTCATAATCGTATTTCAAGCAAGGTAGACATGAATGCCCTCTGGGAATTTTTCTTCGAATCAGGATTTATCTATCCGGAAAAATACCGGTTTATTCAAACGTACCGAGAGGATTTCAGAAAGACATATTTGAAGCTCTATCATGAGAAGAATCCTGAAATATCACAATATTTCACCTATGAAAAAGATGGTAAGATCTATGGACATATTGCAATGGTGAAAGCATATGAACGCTCATGGATGATCCATCATTTTGCTGCAAAACCGATGGAATCAAAGTTGACCGGCTTTAGTGTTCTAAAGCAGATCCTCCACTATCTCAATGGTGTCCACAGATTTCCTTCCGCCGGAATGGATTACATAATGACGTATTTCCGAAAGGGGAATAAAATTATCGATCGTATATTCGGAGGGTTTGCCCGGCATCTCGAGGATTCACAGGGATGCTCTCTCGATCTTTTCTCTTACCTCATTTTTCAAAATAAGAGGAACTCTGTCGATCTTCCCGAAAACTGGCGCGTCCGAGAATGCACTTCATATGATATCTGGAAGCTTGAACTTTTTTACAGGTATCAATCATGCGGGCTTCTTATTAATGCTCTCGGCCTCAGGGGGGAGGGATCCACTGATGAAACGCTGACATTTCTTTACAAAAATCACGGATTCATTCGGCAAGTCAAGGCATATTCCCTGTTATTTGCCAATGAACCCGTAGCCTGTCTGATCGTTAATAAATCAGACTTGGGCTTAAATCTTTCGGAACTTCTAAACGGCATCAAGATTATTGTTTCCGATCCCGATAAGGTACCATGGGATATACTTTCCTCTGCCATATCACAGCTACTGGACAACCATGAAGCAGACAGGATTCCCGTCATGATATATCCTCCGGAATATGCTGAACGGTATAATGTTCCTGCGGAAAAGCATTATTACCTGTGGATTCTGGACATCGGAAATAAAGGAAATCAATTTCTTGAATATCTGGAGAAGAATTTCAGGATCAGATTAAAATAAATGGATGAAAAATGTGCCGCTTTACGATAGTAGAATTAAAACGACCGTTGAATTGATAGAAACTCCATTGGTAAAAAAGCCCGCACTGCGCATTGCCAATTGGAAAAGAAGGATGCACGTTTGCATACCGGTGAAGCAAACGTGCCGAAAAAATTGAGAATCAAGGCTATCTTACGGAGTTATCGATACGTCATCTCAATCGCCGTTACAATGAATTTCACGTATTTAACAAACCTGTCAGGCAATGTCCGGTATCCGGCACCATACATATCGACATACCTCTCACATTGTTGACTGAAGAATCAAGATTAAGAATGTTTGATCGGTTATGAAAAATATCCCTCTCTATCACAGCAGAATAATGAATTCATATATTGAATACTTGGAAAAGTACTATCCGGAATTGGATATAGATCGTATTCTTGATTATGCGGATATCTCGAGATATGAACTTGCAGACCATGGACACTGGTTCAGTCAGGAACAGCATAATCGTTTTCACGAAATCCTGGTGGCCGAAACGAAAAACCGGAATATAGCCCGAGAAGCAGGCCGCTATATTTCTACTTCAAAAGCCTCAGGTATATTAAAGCAATACATATTCGGATTCCTGTCACCAATGGTTGGTTATTGGATGATGGATAAGATCGTTCCGACATTAAGTAGACATATTACTGTAAAAACAAAGAAATTAACCGCGAATAAAGTCGAAATCAGTTTCTTACCGAAGGCCGGCTCTCAAGAACAGCTTTTTCAGTGTGAAAACCGGCTAGGAATGCTCGAAGCTCTGGCACAGGTTTTCACGAAAAAATTTGCGGACATCAAACATCCGGAATGCATTCATAAAGGTGATGGCTCTTGCAAATATATTGTATCGTGGGAACGCGAACCCGCCCACATCTGGAAACAGATCGGCTTGTATTTTACTCTGGCAGGCATTGTAAGTTCTCTGACATTATATTTCTTCCTTTCAACGACGTTGTGGGTGATCTGTCTTCTGTCACTGACCATTTCATCCATGGGCTTATTCTTATATGCAGAACGGATTGAAAAAAAATTCCTTTTAGAGACTCTCGAATCTCAGGGAAGCGCCGCCGATGAACTCATAAACCAGACGAACAGATCCTACAACGAACTTCTCCTCATACAAGAAATAGGACAGGCGACATCAAATATTTTGGATATTGATAAATTGCTCATTTTTATAATGGAAACTCTTCAAAAGCGTCTTGACTTCGACCGCGGGATGATCATGCTCGCTAATAAGAATAAAACCAGGCTTAGCTATACGGTTGGATACGGATATGACAAAGAACAAGAAGAATTATTGATGAATACGTCTTTCAGTCTGGACAAACCGAGTTCAAAAGGTCAATTTGTTCTCGCCTTCAAAAAACAGCAGCCTTTTCTCATTAACGACTTGAAAGATGTTGAACACATCATCTCTGAAAGAAGTATCGAATTCGCAAAACGAATGGGCGTGAAAGCCTTCATTAGCGTCCCCATAATCTATGAGGGCCACTCTGAAGGGATCCTTGCCGTCGACAGCCCGCGTTCAGACAGAATGCTCAGCAAAAGTGACATAAATTTATTAATGGGCATCGCTCCACAGATAGGCATAAGTCTTAACAACGCAAGATCTTACCAGGTGATTCGCGAGCGGGAAGAATCATTCAGAGCACTCAGCGAAAACGCACCTGACATTATTTACACCCTTGATATAAGCGGAACGTTTACCTATGTTAATCCCGCATGGGAAAATATCCTGGGGCACCCTAAAGAAGATGTTATTGGGAAATATTTTATTGATTTTGCCAGGGAAGAAGACATTAATGTATATACAGATTTATTCAAAGAAGTTCGGAACAGGGGGAAGACGCTTAAAGATGTCAACGGGATTCTTCTGCATAAAAACAACCTTGAGCGTCGCTTTAACATGAATGGGGCGCCCAACTATGATTCAGACGGCAATATCGTCGGTCTGGTCGGCATTTTAAAGGATATTACGGAACAGCACAACATGGAAGCGGAACTGCGCCAGGCCCAGAAGATGCAGGCCATCGGAACGCTTTCGGCAGGAATCGCTCACGATTTCAACAATATTCTGACGCCGATTATCGGTTATACCGAACTCATTATGTCAGACAGTATGGAACAAACCCAGACGAAGTGGATGATGGAAAGAATTCTCAATGCAAGCCATCGCGCCAAAGAACTGGTCCGGCAAATTCTTACTTTCAGCCGGCAGACTGAACAGGAGCGCAAACCTGTTCAAGTCAGTCTTATAATCAAAGAGGCGCTCCGGTTGCTCAGAGCTTCGCTTCCCACGACAATTGAAATACGTCAAAACATAATGAGCAACTCCCTGGTGGTCGGCGATCCGACGCAAATCCATCAGGTGCTCATGAATCTATGCACCAATGCCGGTCATGCCATGCAGGAAAAAGGAGGCATTCTGGAGGTCAGTCTGACCGATGTCAATCCTATGGAAGAAGAATCGATATCTCATCATCCGAAAGTCATTGCTGATTCATGTATCAGATTGACCGTCAGTGATACGGGACACGGGATGCCGCCCACTATTCTTGAGCGGATATTTGATCCGTTCTTCACAACCAAAGAACGTTCGAAGGGAACAGGAATGGGCCTTTCCGTGGTTCATGGTATTGTTGAAAATCACGGAGGAATTATTTCTGTCAGCAGCGAACCCGGCAAAGGCGCCAGGTTCAACATTTATTTCCCGGTGTTTATTGACGAAACAACAATCGCAATTGATGCGTCAACACCTCTTCCCGCAGGGAGTGAACGAATATTACTCGTTGACGATGAACTTCCGGTGGTTGAGACGGGTAAATACGTCCTTGAAACACTCGGATATGATATAACCACACGAACGAGCAGTGTGGAAGCCCTTGAGCTTTTCAAGGCAAAACCGGGCAATTTTGATATGGTCATTACCGACATGACGATGCCCAACATGACCGGAGACAAATTAGCGAAAGAACTGCTCCACATCCGACCCGATATTCCAATCATTCTATGCACCGGGTACAGTGCATCAATCAATAAAGAAAAAGCCGAAAATATGGGCATACGAGCTTATATAATGAAACCGATGCTAAAAAGTGAAATCGCCCATGCAATACGAATGGTGCTCGATTCCGAAAGAATTCAGTGATGGAGCGACGCCTCATTGTTCCTTCTGTTTCAAACCATTCTCAGCAACAGCCCTGAGTAAGAACAGACCGGGGATCAGGAAGCTTCGGGCTTTCTCCCCCTGCAAAGAATTAACGGTGTGTATGTAAAGCGCCTGGGATTAAGAAAGAATTCCCTGAATTCAGATGTAAAAGCATCATGACCGCCCGGATAATCTTCGAAAAGTTCTCTCAGCAATCCTGCACTTACTTCAACCTTTTTAAACCAGTTGAAAATATCACCGTCCTTTATGTGGCTTCCGTAGATCAAGTGATGTGCCCGCAACTGCACCACGATGTCTTCATAACCATAATCATAAAGATATGAATATAGTTTTCGCCCCGAATATGTGTCAAAATTATATTTATGATCCAGTCTCTCCATAACCTTCGGCAATAGTGCCTGCAGTGATTGCGGCAATTCATAATGGCTGAGGCAATTGTAATCAAGATCGAGCAAGCACAAATAACCACCCGGCTTGAGACAATCATTTAAATTTCTTATTATATCAAGGCTGCCGATACGGTGATATTCAAGTACAAAACGCACCCATATCAGGTCAAATTGAGGAAATCCATTCAGAGCTTCTCTTAGATCATGAAAATAAAAGCTGATGCCCTTTGCATCAGCATAATGTTCGTTTGCATAGGCAATTCGTTTCGCTGAATAATCAACCCCGATGACACTTCCTCCCGGTTGAACCATTTCATTGAGAATTGACGTCGTTAATCCCGGTCCGCAACCGGCATCAAGTACTCGCAACCCCGGCCGAACACCACACCACAGTGCCTGACTCCCGACTGCATCTCTGTCCGTTTTTGCTTCCAGACGAATTGATTCATCATCGTTTTCCATTAGATAAATGCTTGATTTACTCATTGAAATGCCTCATTCGCTGATAGATTCAACATGATCGATACCCATGTAATGAAACCTTTGCATAATTTGTAAACCGATGATTTTGGTCTCCGGCCAGTGATTTTTTAAAATATTAGGTTCATTTCTGACCGGTTCTTGTAGAAAAACTGCTCTTTTACAACAGGAACGACT
>DSDU01000133.1 GCA_011056835.1 Deltaproteobacteria bacterium | reverse complement strand
CATTCAACCCTGCAATCATCAGCCGCAAATCGATATGATAAGAGCGATTCAACCACCAAAACCGGAAATACACCAAAATGACTGGAAATAAAAAATGTAGAAGACAGATGCATGGCATGCCGGAACAGTAAAGCGGTGCGACGCGAAATTCACGGCACGGTAATACGCAGAAATACCGGTGAGAACAAGTCACCGGTGACTTATTTTGTCGGTTACGCCAGCAGATTATCTTGACATGAAAAAATGTAAATTTGAAAAATAACGCAACAACAAACTTTTCATGATGCCTCATTACTCTTGGCATCGGGTACAGCGAACATCCTGCCGCTTCATCTCACTGCTACTTAGCAAGCAATTGATATTTAATCACATATTATAAATCATAGAGAACAACTAACGTTATCATTTATCAAAATTAACCCCATTTATCCAGACGACAGGCAACCGCTTCGGGAACCATCGGCAGGTCACAAACATCCATCAGCACCCCGTCCGCCGGCCTGCCACGACGGACACTCACGTTGCCTCACTGCAGCGAAAGGACAATCGGCCCGTCGTCCGTTGAATCGATAGTCCTTTCTGCACGTAATTCAAGTTATTTTTCACCTCAAACATCATTAATAGGACAGCTTGCCCCAAGGGATGCCCTGATGAAGTGGCATGGCAATTGCTGTTACGTACCTCAAACGATGACACAAAGAAAACTTTAAAAATTGATATTATGTTCGGGAGGTCATCCTCATGAAAAATAAAGATGGAAGCAGCAAGATAATTCACGGAGCACTCGAAGGCATCAGAGTTCTTGATTTGACTATTGCCTATAATGGTCCGTTCTGCACGATGAATCTGGCGGATCACGGTGCTGAGGTGATCAAGATCGAGAGACCGGGGACGGGAGATCAAACACGAGAATGGCCGCCGTTCAAGGACGGAGCCAGCGGATACTATGCATTTTTGAATCGCAACAAAAAAGGTATGACACTCAATCTTCGAACCGAAGAAGGAAAATTCATCTTTAAGGAGCTCGTCAAGACAGCGGACGTGGTGGTTAATAATTTCAAGCCTGGAACAATGGAGAAGCTGGGGATCGGATACGACGTCCTCTGTACTATACATCCGGAAATCATTTACGCATCCAGCTCGGGTTTCGGATCATACGGCCCCCTGAGTAACCGACCGGCTTACGACAATATCGCTCAGGCCTTGGGAGGAATGATGAGCATTACGGGGTTTCCCGACGGTCCGCCCGTTAAGATCGGACCCGCCGTCGGCGATAATTTCACGGGGACCTATATGGCCCTTGCCATCGTCATGGCGCTCTACCGCCGAGAGAAAACCGGTATCGGCCAACAACTCGAAGTAGCCATGGTCGACACGGTTATATCAATCCTCGAAGGAGCGGTCATCCAATATACCTTAAAAGGCGAAATGAACGGTCGTGTCGGAAACATCGATCCCTACACATCACCTTTTGACATGTATGAATGCAAGGACGGCTATATCGTCATCGCCGCGGCCAGTCAGAATCTCTGGGAAGATTTATGTCGAGCCATGGGCAAGCCCGAACTGATCGATGAGCCCGACCTCCTCACCACAAAGCTCCGGGTGGAAAACTACTTCACAAAACTGAAACCGATTTTTGTAGAATGGGCGGCAGGATATACACTGGTGGAACTTCAGGGAATCCTTAAAGAAGCGGGGATACCCCATGCCCCCGTCCTGAATATTGAACAAATGGTTAACCATCCGAACACATCGGCACGAGAAATGGTCGTCGACATTGAAGACCCCGTACTCGGCACCATCAGGGTTCCAGGCGTTCCCATTAAGATGTTCGGAACACCGGGGAGCGTAAATGCACCGGCTCCGCTTCTTGGCCAGCACAATTCGGCAATACTTGAATCTTTAGGTATCGAGAAAGAAAAAATACAGGAATTTAAAGAAAGAGGAATCATTTAAATGCGAGCGGGAATACGCCCGTTCTTTTGACCATGCAAAAAAAATTTTTTTAGATCGGAGGCATTTCAATGAAAGAAGATAACTGTGTGCTGTATCATCGACAGGGGAATGTCGGTTTTATCACCTTTAACAGGCCCCATCGTCTGAATGCACTCAACGGACCGTTTCTTGATGATTTTATCAAACAGCTGATCGTTGCCATGAAAGACGATGAGGCGGTTACTGTTGTTATGACCGGGGCCGGACGGGCATTTTGCGCGGGCGAAGACCTCAAGGAAACGGCGGAAGGCAAATCATTTAAACAGTGGGTGGAAGAAGCGGATAAGCTCCAGGATATCCAGAGGCTTACGCTGAGACTGAACAAACCGCTCATCGGCATGGTGAGAGGCTATGCCGTTGGTGGCGGCTGTGAATTTGCGTTGAGCTGCGACTTTCGGGTCGCCGATACGACGGCAAAATTCGGGTTCCCCGAAACGGGCATCGGTCTCACCATTACCCAGGCCGGGACCAAACTGACCTCTGCCATCGTCGGGCTGGGAAAAGCTAAGGAGCTTGCCTTCACCGGAGAATTTATTGATGCCGATGAGGCCTATCGGATCGGTATGGTGAATTACGTTGTTCCTCCGGCAGAACTGGAAAACAAGACCCTTGAACTCTGTGAGAAAATCGGTAAACGTTCTCCCATGTCTCTCAGGTTGACCCGCTGTGCTTTCGATCAGGGACTCCATGCAAGTTTTGAACAGATCCTGGAAATCGAGACGGCACATCTCATGGCCGTCGGCGGCGCTCAGAACGATCAGCAATATCTGGATAAGTGGAAACAATAGGGAATTTCGCACTGAATTTCGAATCTCCACATAAAGGGAGCCTTCATCCCACATGAGGGCTCCCCTCTGGATAATGAGAAAGAAAACAAGAAGTCGGGAAAAATAATCAATACAAGGGCATACTCCGATTCCACGTCCCGCCACACCTGGCTCCCGATGGCGGAAATCATTACAGGTCATATAAGCACACGGAGAATTCACAAACGTTTAATTTACCACAACTATCTAAAAGGAAAGAGGAATTTCATGATCATCGATTTCAGAGTGGTACCGCCATTTACGGAATACGAAGCGGAAGAAGAAGCTAAGAGAACATTTCTTGAAGGGTATATGGCCGTCTACGGCGATACCTACGGTAATGACATGCACACATTGAATGTGACGATAGAATCCCTGCTAAACGACATGGATGAGGCTGGTATCGATTACGCTGTCATGCAGGGCGAGTGGGAGTTGGGCGACTGCGCAAAAATGAATGATGCCGTGTTTCGTCTCGCCCACCAATATCCCGATAAATTTCCTGTTTATTTTTTGGGATTGGATGCGGGACGGAACAAGAACATGCCCCGGGTTATCGAATATGAAGTTAAAGAGCGAGGCTTTTCCGGTGTCAACATCCAGTCATGGTCCACCCGTCTGCCCATTACCCACCGTGCGTGGGGACCAGTATACGCAAAATGTCAGGAACTGAATATTCCTATTACGGTTCATACATCAATCAACTTTACCATTGATCGCCCCATAGGGTTGGGACGACCTCTTCATATCAGCGAGGTGGCCGCTGAATTTCCCGATCTGATTATCGTAGCGAATCACGGCGGATGGCCCTGGGTCAATGAAATGGTCGGCGTTGCCTGGAAACACAGAAATGTTTATGTTGAAATCGGTGCGCAATCTCCGCGCTATATCGCCAAGCCTGGGACTGGATGGGAACCGCTCATTACCTTCGGTAACAGTGTTATTCAGGACAAGATTCTTTTTGCAACGGATGCCATGCTGCCCCCTCAGCGAGTCGTAAGAGAATTGATGGAAATGCCCCTGAAAGACAGCGTGAAGGACAAATGGCTGGGGCTTAATGCACAAAAACTGATTGCAAGAATTAAGAAATGATTCTGTATTATTATGCTTTTTGTGATGCAAGCGTCGGCAGATACCATGATGACTCGACATGCATCGCAGAAAGAGTATCAGTTATGCGGTGACACGAAAATGCGTTGCAGCCACTCAATAAATATTACGACAATATTCACCTGGAGAATGACATACATATTATGAAGCACGACACATCAAGGTGCGGAAACAAATGGGCAAGACCGACGACGTCGCCGCTCTTGTTAAGGACGTCATCCCCATCAACCCGGCCCTGTCTGTTGATCTTCAAGGTCAGGTAAGGGCCGAATCGATCGTCTGGGAACATTATGCCGGAACGGGAGAGCAACCGGCCTTCGTCAGGGGTGCTTACTACCGTTCTTCCCGTGGGCAGGCCCCGTTCGGCAACACCAAAAATAAATCCTTCATCGTCCTGCAATCAATATATCAAGACAACGACGGCACCGTACACTCGAGAATGTTCCCACCCTTCGGCCGGGAGAAATCGTCACAACTCCCCGAAGTGATGTCTCATATAGTGCCACTGAATATGGTGTCGCATATTTGAAGGGACTCTCCACACCGGAAAGAGTTATCGCTCTGACGACTATCGCCCATCCCGACTTTCGGGACCGGCTGCTCGAGGAAGCGGAAAAGATGAGGTGGATTGACAGACGAGAGAGCATGACAATGCCTGATGCTGAAAAACGTTTTTTTTCAAAAGGTAAATAAGCGGCAGCGTGATCATTGTTGTAAATCAGGTACTGCGACTACTATGATCTCCCGAATCGTTTGGCTGTGAACAAAGTATCTACCGGCAATTGCCGGTTTTGATGCAGACTGAATGTCCATAAAAATATCTCGGGCATTTCATACCTCCTTATTCAGGATTTCCCCGATATCTTTTACAAAAAAAAAGAAATATAATTGCCGTGAAGATACAAAGGTAAGGAAACATGGAATTAAAAGACGTTATCGAACAATATCGTTTTATTCTGGATCATTCCTTTGACGAACTTTGTATCGTCGACGGTAATGGAACCATCATTTATATGAATGCCACAAGCCAGAAGCATTACGGGAAAGATCCTTCGTTCTTCATCGGCCATCCCGCCACCCGCGCCCAGGATGAAGGATTTGTCGATCATGCCATCACTCCCCTCGTCTTCAAAGAAAAGAAAAAAGTGACTATCATCCAGAAGACGAACATCGGCCGTCAACTTCTCATTACGGGCAACCCGATCTTCGACGAATCAGGGAACATCATGCTCATTATAGAAAATGCACGGGACATTTCCGAGATACGAGACCTTCAAAAGCGGCTGGAGGAAACGGAGGAGCTGGTCAAACGCTATTCGGAAAAACTGGAGTCGCTGGAAAAGGAACAGCAAAGTTTCATGGGAATGGTTATCCACAGCACAAAACTCAAAAATATCATCGAAATGATACAGCGGGTTGCACTTACCGATTCAACGATTATGATCCTGGGCGAATCGGGAACGGGCAAGGATGAACTGGCCAAAATTATTCATTCATCAAGTAGAAGAAATGACCGTTCCTTCGTCAAAGTGAATTGCGGAGCCATACCGTCGTCTCTTATAGAATCAGAACTGTTCGGCTACGAAGGCGGTGCATTTACGGGATCGAAAAAATCAGGGAAAATGGGTTTGATGGAATCCGCCAACGGGGGAACGTTGTTCTTAGATGAAATAACTGAACTTCCATTCGACACGCAGGTTAAATTGCTCCAGGCCCTCCAGGATCGAAAATTCATAAAAGTGGGCGGCACCCGTCCGGTTCAGACGGATTTTCGCTTGATTACAGCGACGAACAGAAACATAAACGATTTTGTGAAAGAAGGCAGGTTCCGGGAAGATCTCTTTTATCGGCTTTATGTTGTCCCCATCGATGTCCCTCCGCTCCGTGAGCGAAAGGATGAGATCCTCCCCCTGCTTCAGTATTACATCAATTATTACAACAAAAAGTACCAGGACAATAAAAGCCTCTCCTTCCAGGCGGTGTCGCTGCTCCGCCACTACGACTGGCCGGGCAACATTCGGGAGTTGAAGAATATGGTCGAACGACTCGTTGTCACCAGCACCGACGATATTATTTCGTACAAATCGGTCCTTTCCGCCTTTGGACATACGGGAAAACTCTCGTATATAAACAACGAAAAGACATTGGGGGAACTCATCGAGGACTTTGAAAAAGACATCATCACTCAGTGTTATAATGAATTAAAATCCAGCTACAAGGTTGCCGCCAGATTGGGTATCAGTCAGCGCACGGCACTCAGAAAGATAAACAAGCATCTCGGAGTCAACGGAAGCGGCAATCAGAAAGATCGATACTGAAGAGTTTAATAGGAAACGACACTGCTTTACTGAAGAGGTTAAGCAAAGATAATAACATTCTGCCGATACCGGTCTATGAACAGGATGAGCTGTTGAAACTATTCGGCTAATAGCAAAGAGCCGTCCTTACGCAAGACCGAGCATACCACCAAAAGCATCGAACACCCCGAGGGGCGATAGAATAAATCCCCGGCGAAACGGATACTCCCGAAAGAACCTGATTGATTCAGGTTACTATCCACCGGTTTCGCCATATCACTATTAATAGACCCTCCCACGACCGTGTCGCTTGCCCAGAACTTCCAACGTGTCATTGACGACCACAAAAGCCCCCGGATCAAGTGATAGTATGATTTCTTTCATTTTCGGTAATTCGGTGAGGCTGGTTATAGTAAATATAACTTTCTTCTGCTGTTTTGAAAACGCACCTTCCCCGTTCAGAAAAGTAACCCCCCGTCCCTTTGAATCGAGGATGCGGTGAGCGATAGCCTCAGCGTTATCGGAAATCACGAAAAGAGATTTTCGCCTGTTGAAGCCGGTGATAATGGCGTCAATGACTTTCCCACAGGTAAAAAGAAAAATAATGGAATAGAGCGTTAACTGAAGGTCATGGAGATATGCCCCCAGAACCAGCACCAGCGTATTGATACCAAAAAAGATGGATCCCAATCTCAGTCCGTATTTTTTATTCAGGAAGACGCCGAGAATGTCCAGTCCTCCCGCCGAACCGAGGGAACGAAGGATAATGCCGCCTCCCGTGCCGCACAGGACCCCCGCCAGCAGTGCTGCGAGAATAGGGTCGTCAATCGCGGGCAGTTGGGGGTAGATCAGCGCCGCCGTTAATGAGAAGATACAGATTCCGAATATGGAATATACCATGAACTGACGGCTGATGTGAAACCATCCGAGGATCACCAGAGGAATGTTAAGGATAAAATAAATCAACGCGACCCCTCCCACGGGCGCGAGATAATGGATCAGCAGGGCGATTCCCACAACACCTCCGTTAAGAAACTCCTGGGGAACGACAATGCCGTTCAGGCCGATGCTGTAGATAATGCATCCCACAATAATAAGGCTTAGATTGTACAGCATGGATTTGTACGAACCGAAGACATCGGCATATTTGAATTTCAGAAACAGTGTCGTTGCTTTCATATTGTTCTCCTCATCGGACATGTATTCCATCTTTCTGTCTTGCATCCACTGTTTGTTGAAAAATAGAGCGCCTTCATAAAGGATTCATTCAATGACGTCAAGGAAAAAGTTCCCGCATAAATGAAAATTAATTATTTGATATCGCTGATATATCGTGTCACGCTATCGTGTAAAACGTCATTCATCCCCCCGGCAACATCATGCATGGCATGTCTATGCAATGACACCTGTGGAGGATATTTTTCAACAGATTCTCGCACTTTTTCAAACGCCATGTAGTTGACCTAACCGATGATATCCATGATAAAGCACTTCATTGCCTCAAAGACGACATCGCGGGCATCATAATGAGGAATATGGCCGCACTGCGGCACCAGCCATCCCTGAACGGAACCCGACACCTGACGGGTGATGGCATCCACCTGAGCCGATGTCCCATACTGGTCATCCTCGCCCTGTATCACCAGGAGGGGTGCCGTGATTCCCTGCAGGTATGCTTCAATGTTCCAATCGCGAAAGGAGGGGCTCAACCAGGTATGGGCCCACCCGTAAAACATTGAATCAGTGTTGTCACCATGATATCGTGCCAATTTTGACTTGAGGTCAGTTGTTTCATAGATTTCAACAGCTTCCCGGATACCTTTTAATGTGACCTCTTCGACAAAAACATGGGCTGCTTCCGTTATGACACCACGGACCGTATCGGAATAAACGGCGGCGTGCATGAGCGCAATGGAACCGCCGTCACTGTGACCGATAAATATGGCATCAT
>DSDU01000026.1 GCA_011056835.1 Deltaproteobacteria bacterium | reverse complement strand
TTCCTCGACGAAATCGGCGAATTGCCCTTGGAATTACAGGCAAAACTGCTCAATGTCCTGCAGGACCGGGAAATCAAGAGAGTCGGCGGCACGAAATCTCTTCCCATTGACGTACGGATTATATCGGCAACAAATCTGGACCTACAAAGCAGAGTCAAGGATCGCATGTTTCGTGAAGACCTTTATTATCGATTGAATGTCATACCCATTCACATCAACCCCCTGAGGCAGAGAGCGCAGGATATCCTTCCTCTCATCAAATATTTTCTTCATGTATTCAATGAGAGATACAACACCACAAAATGCCTTTCCTCAGGAGTTTTAAGCTGCCTGTTACATTATGACTGGCCGGGAAATGCCCGTGAATTGAGAAATACCATCGAACGACTGGTCGTGACGAGTACTGAAGATATTATTATCCTCCAGGATCTCCCGGAGAGCATTAGCAAAAAGCAACCCTACAGACCGGCTTTTTCCTCGGATCAGTCATCCACTCCTCTTCCTCTCGGCCCATTGCGAAAAATGGTCGATGAGTTTGAAAAAGAAATCATCATGAACACATTGAAAAATCATGGAAACCTGGTGGACACGGCTCAGGAACTGCAGATTGATATATCGACACTCACCAGAAAAAACAAAAAATACGGATTAACAGGCTACGTAAGGACAAACGGGAAAATCGACAGCACATGACCGTTGCTGTCGTGAGAAACCGATAGTGCATTCAAAGGGGACATTGTTCCACGAGCATAAAACGAAAAAAATAAAAGGAGGTACTTTATGTCTAAGTATGGCGGCAAGTCAGCCACCCCGGAACAGATCGCGGCAATGGTTAAGGATGGCATGTGGCTCGATTATGGCACGGTTCAGGCACCTCGCGGATTTGACAGGGCTCTTGCGGAGCGGGTGGGCCAGGTTAAAAACGTCAAGGTGAGAATGCTGGGGCATCTCACACCCCTGGAAATCCAGGAGAAAGATCCGGACGCACGGAGCTTCTGGACCGGCAATTTCCATATTCTCGGATTTACAAGAAAGTACATCGCACAAAATAAGGGGTCGCATGTCCCTTATAACTTCGGTGAAGCGGCTCGGTACTATCGGGAAGATCTTCCGTGCATCGATATGTGCGTTCAGACCGTCACGCCCATGAACAAACACGGATACTTCAATTTCGGTCCGTTGAATAACTATAAAAAGGCAGTTTTTGACAAGTCAAGAATCAAGGTCGTGGAAACCGTCGAAGACATGCCCTGGTGCTACGGCGGGTATGACGACTGCATTCACATATCCGAAATCGATTATGTAATCGAAAATAAAACGGACAAGATCATAACTATTCCAACGCTGACGGCGGATGAAACAGACAGAAAGATCGCAGGCTACATTGCCGATATGATTCCCAAGGATGGTCCCACCATTCAGGTCGGAATCGGCGGTCTCCCCGACACGGTCTTGCGCCTGCTTGCCGACAGCGGTGCAAAGGACATCGGCATCCACACCGAAATGGTAACCGAGGCAATGCTTGAGCTTCATGAAGCGGGCTTGATCACCGGCAAGAAGAAAACATTTCTTCCGGAAAAGATTGTATGGGCCTTTGCCATTGGAAGCAGAAGGCTGTATGACTGGATTGACCACAACCCGGCCCTGGCGATGTACCCGACCGATTTCACGAATGATCCCAATATAATCGCCATGAACAGAAATCTTATATCTATCAATGCCTGTCTTGGCTGTGATCTTCAGGGACAGGTAAGTTCCGAATCAATAGGTGTCTCACAGTTTTCTGGAACCGGCGGCCAGCTGGCATTTGTCAGAGGTGCGTACTATCGTTCAAACAAGGGCATGTCGTCATATGGATATCCCGAAAACAAGTCCATTCTCGCCACGCATGCTACATACACGGACAAACAAGGCAATCTCAAATCCAAAATTACGCCGACCCTTCCTCCCGGTGAGATCATCACCGTTCCCAGAGTTGATGTGTCATATCTCGTGACGGAATTCGGAGTTGCATATCTCAAAGGACTTTCCATCCCCGAGCGAGTACTGGCGATCACCAATATAGCCCATCCCGACTTCAGGGATGAACTGCTTGAAGAGGCCCGGAAAATGCACTGGCTTAACAAACAGTGGGCACTGGGAGCAATCTGAAACAGCACGTTACGGATGTGATCTCCCGATGTTTGAACAGTCATGTGATATACTGAAACTCTTGGGTACCGTTTGAAGGAACTTCTTCAGTAACTGGCTGTTTTGTTGTTACATTTACATAACCGGCTCTAAGGAAATCGACAGTGGGTGGTTATACTATCTCCCCTCCTTTCCACCCACTTGTCCTCCTTACACTGCAAACAAGCATAAAGAGGGGGGATGATTTTCATCATGTCGAGGTGCAGCCTTCGTTAACGGCATGACAGCCTGCGCTATATGAGCATGCGCGGGCGATCACCTTGTAACGGACATTATGCGATATCAATAGGACCGTGGAGTTTTATTGTCATTGAAGCGATCAGGCTGTGTGTTCCACGTGGTAATGAAGAATCAAATATAACGGAAGGAGTTGTCGTATGGAGTATAAGAATCTGCTGTTTGATGTTGATGATGGTGTCGCTACTATTACCTTCAACAGACCGAAAGCTTTGAATGCAATGAACTCGGAAACGATGGGGGAACTTTCAGACGCCATCGCACGATGCAGTGATGACGATGCCATCAAGGCGGTCATTCTGACAGGCGCCGGCAAGGCGTTTGTTGCCGGCGCCGATATTGTTGAAATGCAGGACAAAGAACCTGTTGACGCGCTCAAAGTTATGGAGAGAGGACATGACACCTATCGGGCGATTGAAATCCTCCCGAAACCGGTGATCGCTGCTGTAAACGGTTTCGCCCTCGGCGGGGGCACGGAAATAACGCTTGCATGTGATATACGTTTTGCATCAGAAAAGGCTCTGTTCGGCACCCCTGAAATCGGCCTGGGCATTATTCCGGGGTGGGGCGGCACTCAGAGACTGACGCGGCTCGTGGGCATGGGTCGAGCAAAAGAGATCGTTTTGAGTGGCGAAACGATTGACCCGCAACGGGCCTATGAAATCGGCCTTGTAAACAGGGTATTCCCCGCAGAAACACTTATGGAAGAAACAAATAAATTTGCAATAAAGCTGTCACGAATGCCCGCTTTTGCAGTAAAAATGGCAAAGCATGCAATAAACTTCGGCGCTGAACTGGTCCTCGATCATGCGAATCGACTTGAGATGGAGTGCTGTGCCCAGTGCTTCAGTACGAAAGATCAGAAAGAAGGCATGAAGGCATTCGTCGAAAAAAGAAAACCTAATTACATCGGCCGATAAACCTGCTGCGTGATTGCGGCGTTGTACAACGCCGCAATCATCCCTGTTGAGAATCATCCGGCACTATGCACTGTTTCTTCACATAGTTCCGTCAACGGACTCCACACAATCACACGTCCTCTCAAATATTTTAACATGCATTTATACCACAGTGGCATGGCTTCTTATTATGCATAACTGCATCTATGGGCACATCTACACAGGGCATGGCCGCACAGCATCTCCTTTACGGACAGTAACTGCCTATTATTATAGATTATATAACCAAGATAATCCTGGCATCATTATTGCTCTATTCTATGTAAGCAAATCAAGGAATGTGTCGACATGTTGACGGAAGAACATCATAATATGCATTTACATTATCAGCGGGTCTTCACCGGAAGACTCTTGATTGTCGGAGGAGTTCCGGTCTGTCCGGAACTGTTTAATAATTGCGGTGTGCAGAATTCAAAGAACAACAACAAACAATGCGAAGGGAGATGCAATCATGAGACCTGAAGAAATAGACGAATTTGAAAAAAATGTTGAAAAAGCAAAGATGGAACTCGAAGAATATGCAATTCAGGGTTTGCTCAAAAATCAGGTTCCGTAATCTCAACAGTTCCAGTGACTGAGATCGTAGGGCCGGCACCCCCGACTGACGTAACGTTGGGGCGCCGGCTTCCGGAACGTTGGTTTTGGCGTCACATGTATTTACTTTTGACCGGCTGAGATTCAACGAACGATGCACTGAGTCCAGTGTGCATCCTCGCACATCTGTCAGTACAAGGGTGTCATTTGCCGCGAGGCTGTTGAAAAACGACCATACGTCCGACATGGCGGGATTGCCCGTTTCATTCAAGATGGCAGCATGGTATTACATCTTCCTCAAAGTCTCGGGAGAATTATAACAGGCTTTTTTGAACAGCCCCGTACCTGCCTTTGGTGATGGGATCTTATTGACGGATGTGTATGGCACGTTCATTGCGAATCTATAGGCCATAAAAGCAAGTTACGTGCTCAGAGAAGATATGACACTATTACCTCCCTCGGACGCCCTCAACGGCCGCAAAGTCGTTGCAGGCGTCCCTTCTCCATCCGGATAGAATGCACCGTCGTATCATCAGGTGTCGTTAACAAGGGGAATCTTGGAAAAGCACGCAGATAATCCAGACCCCATATTAGAAGATCGGTGGGTGGTTTTTATACTCCCTCCTTTCCGCCCACCATCTTCTAAATAGTATGAAGCAACGGGATATCGAATGCTTCGCTGTTTCGACACTCCACGTACGTCACAACGAATTGAGTTGCAAAAAAGATTAAACTGGCTTACTATGCAAATCGATAGACCGTCGGTGACATCTGGAAAAACAAACAACATATCATCAGAATCATCTCAAATTCGTCATCAGCCTCCAAACGCCTGTCACGCAGTTTTCTCGTCCATGTTTTCATTAAAAAGGGATGAGTGCAGGTATGTATCGGAAATTGGTCTCGGACGCCATCGAAAACGTCCACATGATAACGGATGCCCATATAATGACTTACAATGTACCGTAATTTACCGGTTAATCCTGCTAACCTATAACAACTATTAGTTTAATTTCATCATTCATTCATGGCATAATTTATGCTTTTAATCAGGAACTAATAGAAGCGAGAATGCCTGATTTTTCTCGCACAGAAAATCCTGCCGGATCCGTCGGGGGTGCAGTTCATACCATGGGGAAGGATAAGCAATAAAGTCTTCCACGTGTTTCGATAACTCTGAATTGCTCTTGACCTGCTTTTTTACATTATTCATGACGGAATGATTGCAATTGTTACTGGAGTTATTGGCCATTGAATCAAAATGTTATTGATGATGCTATAAAAATCTATAGATTAGGAGGGATATTATGGTTGGCATTACATCGTATGGTGCGTACATTCCTTGGTATCGCATGAACCGCAAGCTGATTTTTGAACAACTCGGCTGGTTCAACCCCGCAAATGCCGCTCATGCCCGCGGTGAGAAGGCAGTGGCGAATTACGACGAGGACGCAATTACCATGGCGGTTGCAGCAGCGCTTGACTGCCTGCAACAGAGAGACAGAAACTGTATCGACGGCCTTTTCTTCGCCTCAACATCAATGCCGTTTGCAGAACGTCAAAATGCCGTCATCGCTTCGGACGGGCTTGACTGCAAGGCGGGAGTAAGAACTGCCGATTTCAGCGGCTCAACGAGGGCAGGGACAACGGCTCTCCTTGCCGCACTTGATTCTGCAAATGACGAAACGTCGATCATGATCTGTGCCGGCGAAAACAGACAGGCAAAACCGGGGAGCGCCCAAGAACACACATATGGCGACGGAGCAGCGGCTTTCCTGGTCGGCAGTGCGGATATTATAGCAGAGTTCAAGGGATCATATTCAGTTTCCCACGATTTTATCGATTATCGGCGTACATCAACTGAACGATTCCTGCACACCTGGGAAGAAAGATGGATTCGTGAAGAAGGATACTCAAAAATTATACCGGAAGCAGTAAACGGACTGGCCAAGAAATATAATATGAACGTTGCCGAATTCTCAAAAATCATAATTGCCTGTCCCGTAACGGGCGCTCTTAATGGAATCGCCAAGAGAATCGGAGCAACGCCTGAACAATTGCAAGACACGATGATCGCCAGTGTCGGCGATACCGGCTCGGCAATGCCTCTGATGCTGTTTGTTGCGGCGCTTGAAGAAGCAAAGCCGGGAGACAAGATTATGGTCGTCAGCTATGGAAGCGGAAGCGATGCCCTGTATTTTGAAATAACCGATAAAATCAAAACGGCCGGAAAAGGCAAAAAGGGAATCACCGGTCATCTGGCCGACAGAAACGATATTAATGTTTACGGCAAATATCTCGTTTACCGAAATCTTTTACCTCTTGAAATCGGAATTCGAGGAGAAGAAATAGCGCCGACGGCGATGAGCACCCTTGGCAGAGACGGGAAAGGCATTACAGCATTAATCGGATCACGATGTAAAGCCTGCGGAACACCTCAATACCCGAAACAAAGAGTGTGCGTAAATCCCGATTGCGGCGCGATCGATGAAATGGATGATTATCGATTCTCCGACAAGATAGGAACCCTTACCGCGTTTACGGGAGATCATCTCGCTTTCAGTTGGGATCCTCCTCAGATTTACGGCCTTGTCGATTTTGAGGAAGGAGGTAGAATTTTACTCGATCTGACGGATTGTTCACTTGAGTCGGTCTCGGTGGGAATGCCGGTAAGAATGAGTTTTCGGAGAAAGTATGCGGATCCCGACAGGGGTTACTACGGTTACTTCTGGAAAGCCGTTCCAGCAAAATCATAATGCGGCACAAAGAACAGCGTCGGAAAATCCGTTTTCTATCGTAAATAACCATTTTAAAAATTTTCTCTTTTCACTCTGAACATAGAATCAGGAGGGAATATACAATGGCTAAAGGTATAAAAAATGAAGTTGCTATAATAGGTATGGGGTGTACCCGCTTCGGCGAGTTGTGGGATAAGAGCGCCTCAGATTTGATCATCGAGGCATTTCAAGAGGCCGTAGCGGATGCGGGCATCGAGAAAAAAGACATCGATGCGGCCTGGTTTGCCACCTGCTTTGATGAAGTAAACGTCGGGAAAAGCGCCTTGGCTCTCCCGAAAACATTAAAACTTCCTTTCCTCCCGGTCACACGGGTTGAAAACTTCTGTGCAAGCGGAACGGAATCATTCCGTGGCGCCTGTTACGCCGTCGCATCCGGAGCCTGTGACATTGCGCTTGCTTTCGGCGCTGAGAAGTTGAAAGATACGGGATACGGCGGCCTTCCGGATTTCGGCAACCTGCTCGGATCACAAAACAGAGCAATCTTTGCCAATATCACGGCTCCCGGCGGGTTCGCCATGATGGCCACCGCTTATTTTAACAAGTACGGGCTTTCCGCCGAGGAAGGTAAGCGAGCACTCGCTCATATATCATCAAAAAGCCATCATAACGGCACGCTCAGCCCAAAAGCCCACCTGAGAGTTGAAGTTCCCATAGAAAGAATCATGAAGGCTCCCATCATCGCATGGCCTCTTGGATTGTTTGACTGTTGCGGTGTCAGTGACGGCGCTGCCTGCGCCATCGTGTGTCGAGCCTCGGAAGCAAAAAAATACCGGAAAGACCCCATCTACGTAAAGGCGCTTCAAATCGCCGCCACATCCGGAGAAGAAATGGCTCACCAGAAATGGGACGGAACCTGGGTGATGCCGACCTATGAAGCCGGCCGCCGGTCATACGAAGAGGCAGGAGTTTCCAATCCACGGGAAGAGATCAGCATGATGGAAGTACACGACTGCTTCTCCATCACCGAACTTGCGGTATATGAAGACCTCCAGATATCACCCCGGGGCAAGGCGGTGGAAGATATTGAAGCGGGATTTTTTGACTTGGATGGAACTATCCCTTGTCAAACCGACGGGGGTCTGAAATGCTTCGGCCACCCCATCGGCGCATCGGGACTCAGAATGATCTATGAAGTATATAAACAGCTTCAGGGAAAAGCTGACAAACGCCAGATAAAGAATCCGAAGCTGGGGTTGACACACAACCTCGGAGGATTCCCCTGCATGAGCGTCGTCAGTGTGGGAATTTTCGGAAATGAATTATAACAAATAAAAACAGCTATCATGTTTCAGCGATAACCTATCAGCTTGAGACGGGAATCGTGCTGACTGCTGAAAGCTGAAAACGGAAAGCTGACTGCTTATAATAATGAAAGGAGACTGTCATGGAGATTAAAAAGATTTGCGTACTGGGAGCGGGCCTGATGGGAAACGGGATTGCCCAGGTATGCGCCCAGGCGGGCTACGAGGTAAAGCTGCGTGATATCGAGCAGCGA